>CACZCT010000013.1 GCA_902779745.1 uncultured Prevotellaceae bacterium | reverse complement strand
GATGTAGTATTGGGATTTGACAATATCGCCCAGTATGCGGACACCCTCAACTCTCCATCTGACTACGGATCATCTGTAGGACGCTATGCCAACCGTATCAAGGGAGGTACCTTTGTATTGAACGACTCTACATATCAGTTAAAGAAGAACGATGGTCCCAACTGCTTGCACGGTGGCGGTACCACTGGGTGGATGAATCAAGTGTACAATGCCGAACAGATTGGTGACTCTATCCTCAAACTGACCATTGTCGCAGAGGACGGTGAGAATGGATTCCCTGGTAAGGTGACTGCTGTTACGACTTACAAAGTAACATCAGATAATGTTTTAGATATGACATGGGAGGCTGAGACTGATAAACCGACAATTATCAATCAGACCAATCACAACTATTATAACCTGAGTGGTGATTTCACACAGCCTGCCTATGACATGGTTGTTTATGTGAATGCAGACAATTTCACTCCCAGTGACAAACTCTATATCCCCACAGGAGAAATCAAGTCTGTAGAGGGAACACCAATGGATTTCCGCACACCTCATGCCTTGGGTGACAGTATCCAATCTTCTTTCGACCAGATTCAGAACGCCACTGGTTATGACCATAACTGGTGTTTGAATACTTATAAGGACGGCAAGGGTGATGACACACAGGTTTGTGCAAGTCTCTATTCTCCCAAGACAGGCATCTTCATGGAGATGTACACCAATGAGCCTGGTGTACAAGTATACAGCGGAAACTTCCAAGGTGTAGGTAGGGATGCTAATATTGTCCGCAAACATGGCATCAAGTATCCCAAGCATGTAAGCGTATGTCTGGAGAGCCAGAAATATCCCAATAGTCCTAACCAGAAAGAATGGGTACAACCCATTCTGAATCCAGGTGAGAAGTATTACAGTCATGCTGCATACAAATTCTCTGTGAAATAAAACGTAAATAGTTAAAATTAAATAGTAAATTGACATGGTATTATTAGACTGGATCGTCATTGGCGTCTTCTGCCTTGCGCTGATTGGCATTGTTGTATGGGTCGTTTCACAGAAAAACGACAATTCGGCAGACTATTTCCTTGGTGGTAAGGATGCGACATGGATAGCCATTGGTGCGTCTATCTTCGCTTCCAACATTGGTTCGGAACACCTTATCGGATTGGCTGGTGCTGGTGCGTCATCTGGTATGGCTATGGCTCACTGGGAGATTCAGGGTTGGATGATTCTGATTCTCGGTTGGGTATTCGTTCCTTTCTACACCCGAAGTATGGTATATACCATGCCTGAGTTTCTAGAGCGTCGTTACAATAAGGAAAGTCGCACAATTCTTTCGGTTATCTCACTGATCAGTTATGTATTGACTAAGGTTGCCGTAACCGTATATGCAGGTGGACTTGTGTTCCAGCAGGTATTCGGTATTAAGGAACTATGGGGTATCGACTTCTTCTGGATTGCTGCAATCGGCTTGGTGCTCATAACCGCTGCCTACACGATCTTTGGTGGTATGAAGTCTGTGCTATACACTAGCGTATTACAGACACCTATCTTATTATTAGGTTCTTTGATTATCCTCGTACTTGGTCTGAAAGCTCTAGGCAGTTGGGACCAGATGCTGCAACTTTGCGACGTGAAGCCTAACTACGATGGAGCTACAGGTACAATGATTCACCTGATGCGTTCGAATAGTGACCCACAATACCCATGGCTTGGTGCACTCATCGGCTCTGCAGTTATTGGATTCTGGTACTGGTGTACCGACCAGTTTATCGTGCAGCGTGTATTGTCCGGTAAGGATGAGAAAGAGGCACGTCGCGGTACTATTTTCGGTGCCTATTTGAAATTGCTGCCCGTATTCCTGTTCTTGATTCCGGGTATGATTGCCTTTGCCTTGCATCAAAAGTATTTAGCTGCCGGTGGTGAGGGATTCCTGCCCATGCTGGCAAACGGAAATCCCAATGCTGATGCCGCCTTCCCTACTCTTGTGGCAAAGATCCTGCCTGCTGGTGTGAAAGGTCTGGTAGTCTGCGGTATCCTTGCAGCCCTGATGTCTTCACTCGCATCCCTGTTCAATTCATCGGCAATGCTCTTCACCATTGACTTCTGGAAACGTCTGAAGCCCAACACTTCTGAAAAGAGCCTTGTACGCATTGGTCAGATGGCTACTGTTGTTATTGTTATCCTTGGTATCCTTTGGATTCCTATCATGCGATCCGTGGGAGATGTTCTCTACACCTACTTGCAGGATGTTCAGTCTGTACTGGCTCCTGGTATCGCCTCCGCATTTCTGTTAGGTATCTGTTGGAAGCGTGCCTCTGCAAAAGGTGGTATGTGGGGCTTGCTCTCTGGAATTATCATCGGTCTGACTCGTTTGGGTGCCAAAGTATATTACAGTAATGTCCCAGATGCTACAGACAACTGGTTCAAGGCAGTATTCTATGACTTCAACTGGTTATTCTTCTGTGGCGTCATGCTCGTTGTATGCTGTCTCATAGTCATTGTCGTATCTCTCTGCACCGAGGCTCCTGGCGAGAAGAAGATTCAAGGATTGGTTTTCGGAACCTCTACACCTGAGCAGATCGAGGCAACCCGTCAGAGTTGGAACAAGTGGGATATTATCCATACGGTCATCATCCTCAGCATCACAGTAGCATTCTACATCTATTTTTGGTAAACTGAAATGACAACTTTCTATCAAGAATTCCAAAAAGTATTCCTGTCTGTCGACTGCATTATTTTCGGTTTTGACGATAATAAGCTGAAAATACTTATAGGCAAACGACAAATGGATCCTGGTCGCGGCGAATGGAGCCTCTATGGAGGCTTCGTCCGCAACGACGAGAGTGTTGATGAAGCTGCACTCCGCACCCTAAATGAACTGACAGGTATGCGCAATATCTATATGCGTCAAGTCGGTGCATTTGGAAGCGTTGACCGAGATCCAGGTGAGCGGGTCGTCTCTATCGCTTATTACGCCCTCATCAATGTGAATGACTATGATGATCACCAAAGAGAAGAACATGGTGTTGAATGGGTAGATATCGAAGCAATGCCACCTCTCTATTCTGACCATAAAGACATGGTCGGAAAGGCTCGTAAGTTAATGAAAGAGAAAATTAAGACAGAACCTGTTGGATTCCGTTTACTCCCCGACTTATTCACACTTACCCAACTCCAACGTCTTTATGAGGCAGTCAATGGAGAGGAACTTGATAAGCGCAATTTCCGTAAACGTATCAAGGAAATGGATTTCATAGAAAAGACAGACCTGATAGACAAAAAAGGATCAAAACGCGGAGCCTGTCTCTATCGCTTCAACAGACGTACTTATAACGAATTTCCCAACTTTAAATTATAATATTATGTTAGAAGAACTGAAAGAAAAAGTATTTCGTGCCAATCTCGACCTTGTAAAACACAACCTGGTGATTTACACATGGGGTAATGTGTCTGGTATTGACCGTGAGAAAGGCTTAGTAGTCATCAAACCCTCCGGGGTTGACTATGATCACATGAAAGCATCCGACATGGTTGTTGTGGACTTGCAAACAGGTAAGGTTGTCGAGGGCGATTTAAATCCCTCTTCTGATACTCCAACCCATCTGGTATTATACAGGTCTTTCCTGGAGATTGGTGGTGTGGTACACACCCACTCTACATATGCTACAGCTTGGGCCCAGGCAGGTAAGGACATCCCTAATATTGGAACGACTCATGCGGACTATTTCCATGATGAAATACCCTGTACCTTCGATATGACGGAAGACCAAATGGCAGAATATGAGTACAACACAGGTGTTGTCATTGTTAACCGTATCGAGACTGGTAATATTAATCCCGTCCACACTCCTGGTGTACTGGTTAAGAACCATGGTCCTTTCTCTTGGGGAAAAGATCCTGACAATGCCGTATACAATGCTGTGGTAATGGAACAGGTGGCAAAGATGGCTTTTGTGTCTTTCTCCGTGAATCCTGGCACAACCATGAATCCATTGCTTATCGAGAAACACTTCTCACGCAAGCACGGACCAAACGCCTATTATGGACAAAAGAAAAAAGAATAACAGACAACTAATAATTTAAAACATATGATAAAAGCATTTGACAATTGTGAGATATGGTGGGTAACTGGTGCCCAGCTATTATATGGAGGTGATGCCGTTGTACAAGTTGACGGTCACTCCAAGGAAATGGTGGAAGGTCTGAACAACAGCGGAATCATCCCCGTCAAGGTCGTATATAAAGGTACGGCCAACAGTTCCAGGGAAGTAGAGGCTGTAATGAAGGCAGCCAATAATGACGAGAAATGTATTGGCATCATTACATGGATGCATACTTTCTCACCTGCCAAGATGTGGATCAAGGGACTGCAGGACTTACAGAAGCCCCTGCTTCACTTCCACACCCAGTATAATGCGGAGATTCCCTGGGAGACGATGGACATGGATTTCATGAACCTGAACCAAAGTGCTCATGGAGATATCGAGTTTGGACACATTTGTACCCGTATGCGTGTTCCCCGCAAGGTTGTTTGTGGTTACTGGAAGGATGAAGCCGCTCAAAAACAGATTGCTGTATGGGCTCGTGTAGCTGCTGGTGTCGCTGATGCCAAGAACGTACGTTGTCTGATGTTCGGTATGAATATGAACAATGTAGCTGTGACTGATGGCGACCGTGTGGAGTTCGAGCAGCGTCTGGGCTATCACGTAGATTACTATCCTGTCAGTTCACTGATGGACTACTGGAAGAAAGTAACTGATACAGAGGTGGAAGCCCTTGTTGAGGATTATAAGAAAGAATACACCATTAAGATTGATGAGAGTGGCGAAGAAGTTTACTGGGAGAAAGTCAAAAATTCCGCTAAGGCAGAGATTGCATTGCGCCGAGTCTTAAAGGATGAGGGTGCTACAGCCTTTACTACCAATTTCGACGACCTTGGTGACGCTGACATCAACCAGCCAGACTTCTGTGGTTTCGACCAGATTCCAGGTCTTGCCTCACAGCGATTGATGGCTGAGGGTATCGGTTTTGGTGCCGAGGGAGACTGGAAGACGGCATGTCTTTATCGCACATTGTATATCATTCAGCAGGGCATGCCTACAGGCTGTTCCTTCTTGGAAGACTATACCCTTAACTTCGCTGGAAACCGTTCGTCATGTCTGCAGAGTCACATGCTTGAGGTATGTCCGCTCATCGCTGTTGACAAACCCAAACTGGAAGTTCATTTCCTTGGTATTGGTATCCGTAAACAGCAGACTGCCCGTCTGGTATTTACCTCCAAAGTCGGTCGTGGTATCAAGGCTACCGTTGTCGACCTTGGCAACCGCTTCCGTCTCATTTCACAGGAAGTGGAGTGTATTGAACCGAAGCCAATGCCCAATCTTCCTGTAGCTTCTGCCTTATGGGTTCCCCAACCCTCGTTTGAAATTGGTGCTGGTGCATGGATTCTTGCCGGTGGAACTCACCACAGTGCATTCTCCTACGACATCACCGAGGAGTACTGGGAAGACTTCGCAGAAATATTGGGTCTTGAATATGTCAAAATCAACAAGGACACCAATACTTTTGATTTTAAGCAGACACTCCGTAACAACGAAGTATACTTTATGTTGAACAAAGCACTGAAGTAATAATATGAACGCAAAACAAACAATAGGAAGTGGTAAGGCCATCCTCGGTATCGAGTTTGGTTCTACACGTATCAAGGCGGTTCTCATTGATGAAGACAATAAGCCCATCGCACAAGGCTCACATGAATGGGAGAATCAGTTGGTTGACGGTCTTTGGACCTACTCAACCGAGGCTGTATGGTACGGCTTACAGGACTGTTATGCCGAACTCCGCAAGGATGTGATGAAACAGTATGACTGTGAAATCGAAAGCCTTGCAGCCATTGGTTTCTCTGCCATGATGCACGGCTATATGGCCTTCAACGAAAAACAGGAAATTCTGGTACCCTTCCGCACATGGCGTAACACGAACACGGGTAAGGCTGCTGCAGAACTCTCTAAACTCTTCAACTACAATATCCCCTTGCGTTGGAGTATCAGCCACCTCTATGAGGCCATTCTCGACAACGAGGAACACGTTAGTGAAATCAAGTATCTCACAACCCTCGCTGGTTATGTTCACTGGCAGGTAACGGGTCAGTTTGTACTGGGTGTTGGCGATGCCTCGGGTATGATTCCTGTGGACCCCGCCACAAAAACCTATGATGCAGAGATGGTGAAGAAGTTCGACGAGCTTATCGCTCCAAAGGGCTTCTCATGGAAGTTACTCGATATCCTTCCTAAATCACTGAACGCAGGTGAGAATGCAGGTTTCCTGACTCCCGAAGGTGCCAAGAAACTCGATGTCAGTGGTCATCTGAAGGCAGGTATCCCCGTTTGTCCTCCTGAGGGTGACGCAGGTACGGGTATGGTAGCCACTAATGCTGTCAAACAGCGTACAGGTAATGTCAGTGCAGGTACCTCTTCTTTCTCGATGATCGTATTGGAGAAACCGCTGTCTAAGCCCTACGAGATGATTGACATGGTGACGACTCCTGACGGAAGCCTCGTAGCAATGGTACATTGTAACAACTGTACCAGCGATATCAACGCTTGGGTAGGACTGTTTAAGGAGTATCAGCAACTCCTTGGCATACCCGTTGACATGAATGAACTCTACGGAAAACTCTTCAACAAGGCATTGGAGGGTGATACCGATTGTGGAGGTCTGATGGCATACAACTACGTCAGTGGCGAGCCTGTCACAGGTCTCGCTGAGGGACGTCCTATGTTCGTACGTTCTGCCAACGACAAGTTCAACCTCGCTAACTTCATGCGTGCCCATCTCTATGGTGCCATCGGTGTATTGAAGATTGGTAATGATATCCTGTTCAAGGACGAGATGATCCGTGTTGATCGTATCACGGGACACGGTGGTTACTTCAAGACTGCCGGTGTAGGACAGCGTATGTTGGCTGCCGCCTTGAACTCCCCAATCTCCGTGATGGAGACCGCTGGTGAAGGTGGTGCCTGGGGTATCGCCCTGTTGGCTGGTTACCTTATTAACAATAAAGGTAAGAATCTCGCAGATTACCTCGAGGAAGTAGTTTTCGCAGGTAATACGGGTGTGTCTATCGCTCCAACTGCCGAGGATGTCACAGGCTTCGAGAAGTATATCGAGAACTACAAGAAGTGTCTGCCCATTGAACAGGCTGCAGTGGAGAATAAATAGTGAAAGAGTTAAAACATATTCTTTTTTGCCTGCTCGTATGTATCGTCGTACCGGTAAGTGCCCAACAGAAAGACAGTTGGGCACACCGTACTTCCCGTAACATCCGACAGCGTCTTGACTCTGCACTCTTCCGAAAGGTTGATACGACCTATATCGAAGTCCCCCAAAAAGCGTGGCGCGTCATCCTGCGTCCGAAAATCAACCAGATAGACACCCGTGTGTCTTCCGTCTTGGACGACGATATGGTTGCCAAGTTTGGTGAATCATGGGAGACGGACTTTACAGGATTACATATCGACTGGCTTATGAAACTCGAACAGCCGATGTCTACGTCAGTCGGTGTCTGGGTAGGATATCGTGGACTGGGCATAGGTTATTCCCAGGCGCTGACGAAGCGTTCAGGACGCTATTTCTCCCTCAGTTCCACAGGAGCCAGTTATGGTGTGACGCTCAGCCTGCGCAGTTTCGAGACAGACGACCTCAGCGCGAGGATTAATCTCTCCTACATCGATCAAAGTATCAGTGATAGGAACGACGACTACGTGAGTTATGCTCCTATCAAGGTTAACACCTTGTTCCTCGACGGCTATTATGTGTTCAACGGCAAACGCTACTCTCAGGCTGCCGCCTATAACCAGTCCGTCATCCAGCGCCGCTCTGCAGGCTCGTTTCTCTTGGGACTCTCCTGGTACCAGTCGTCTATCGACCTCTCCGACAAGTTGAATGGTGACATCATCCTTGCCTCCAACCGTATCGGAAAAATCAAGGTCCATCAGGGTAACATCGGTTTCGGCTACGGCTACAACTGGGTTCCTGCTCGCAACTGGCTCATGAATGTCATGGTGATGCCTACTGTCGCCTTCTATAACCGTGTGAAAGTGACAAAATACGCATCGAACTACAATTTCTTTGATCTTTGTACGGACACAGAAGACTATGGCACATGGGATCCGGAAAAAAGGCAGTGGTCGAACGGTGAAAAAGAGAGACCACTCCCCTTGGGTGAAGATTCTGAAAAAGAAGATCTCTCCTGGCAGAAAGATGTTGACAACTGGGAAATAGGGACGGAGACAAAACACACCCGCTGGAAGTTGAACGTCAACGTTCATGCAGGTATCACCTATTTCGGTAAGGACTGGTTCGCCAGTATCTACGGACAGATGCACCGCTTCTCCTATAACCACGACAATATGAATGTCAAAATCTATGACTGGTATTTGCGTGGCTCGATAGGTCTAAGGTTTTAGACATTATTCAATAAACATTAAACATAAAACAATAAACATGAAAAAACTACTATCAACCATCGTTATGGCATGTACAATGACCCTTCCAACGACAGCAGCTGATGCCGTCAAGGCAACATTGCATGCCGACCAGCCTGGTGCAAAGATCAACCGTGAGATCTATGGACAGTTCTCCGAACACCTCGGGTCTTGTATTTACGGTGGTCTTTGGGTGGGCGAGAACTCCCCCATCCCCAACATCAACGGCTACCGCAAGGATGTCTTTGAGGCTTTGAAGGCTTTGAAGATTCCTGTGATGCGCTGGCCAGGCGGCTGCTTTGCCGACGACTATCACTGGATGGATGGTATTGGTCCTAAGGACCAGCGTCCATCCCTGCGTAATAATAACTGGGGCGGTACTATTGAAGACAACAGTTTTGGTACCCATGAGTTCTTGAATCTCTGTGAGATGCTCGACTGCGAACCGTATATCAGCGGTAACGTAGGTAGCGGTACTGTGAAAGAGATGGCCCAGTGGGTGGAATATATGACCAGCGATGGTGACACCCCGATGGCCCGTCTGCGCCGCCAGAACGGACGCGATAAGGCATGGAAAGTGAAGTACTTCGGTATTGGAAACGAGGCATGGGGCTGTGGTGGTAACATGACACCGCAATACTACAGCGACCTGTTCCGCAAATACAACACCTACCTGCGCGACCAAGGCAGCAACAAGCTCTACCGCATCGCTTCGGGTGCCAGTGACTATGATTATGACTGGACACAGGTGCTGATGGAGAATATCGGCAACCGTATGCAAGGTATCAGCCTGCACTACTACACCTGTTCTGGTTGGGATGGCTCTAAAGGCTCTGCCACCAAGTTCAATACCGACCAGTACTACTGGGCATTGGGTAAGTGTCTGGAGATCGAGGAGGTCATCAAGAAACACAAGGCTATCATGGACGAGAAAGACCCGAAGAACACCATTGGCCTGCTCGTCGATGAGTGGGGAACCTGGTGGGACGAGGAACCTGGCACCATTGCAGGTCACCTCTATCAGCAGAACGCCCTGCGTGATGCTTTCGTGGCTGCCCTCTCCCTTAATGTCTTCCATCGTCATACCGACCGTGTGAAGATGGCAAACATCGCACAGGTCGTTAACGTGCTGCAGTCGATGATCCTCACCGACCAAGAGGGCACGGGTCACATGGTACTCACTCCGACCTATCATGTCTTTGAGATGTACACCCCGTTCCAGGAGGCTACCTATCTGCCTATCGACATCGAGAGTGAGGTCATTGCCGTCAGCAAGGCATACTTCAAGGAGAAAGAGGGTGCCAAGGATGCAGGCTATCGCCCCTGCCCTCTCCTCTCTGCTTCTGCTGCCAAGACGAAGGACGGCAGTGTCGTCCTCTCCCTGACAAATGTCAGCCTTGACCAGGACAAGACCATCGATATCCAGTTGAACGGTCTGAATGCGAAGACTGTCAGCGGCCGCATCCTCACCTCTAAGAATGTCGCCGACTTCAACGACTTCCAGCATCCGAATGTCGTAGCCCCCAAGGACTACACCGATGCGAAGCTCAACAAGGGTATCCTCACCGTGAAGGTACCTGCCAAGAGCATCATCGTACTCTCACTAAAGTAATCTTGAGAAGTTTTGGAGTAAAAGACTCTATTTGAAAATAAAGCCTGGGCAAATTGCTCAGGCTTTTTGTTGGTTAATGATTTTTGTCAATAACTGATGTCCAATTTGAATAAAAAAAGAAGGAAATGACAGTTTTATCATCGTTCTGCTTAACTTTGCCGCCATGATAGTAGCAAATATGAATCTCCATGAAGTCTATGCTGTACTCATGGACGAGAAGAAAAAGTTAGAATGGAAGCGGGACTCTCTTTTTCCCAAAGCAATTAAAAAGATGAGGAAATGTGTAGAGTTCCCTGCCTCTCTAATGTATGACTATAAGATACCGTCATCCAACAACCAATATATTATATATTTCTATCAGGAACAACCCTTTGCCCCTGTCCTGTCCGCCTTTTTGTGTGTCATGTATGATGAAGCTAAACGATATATCATCAAGTGGACCGAGAAAGGCATCCCTGAAATCCATGTTTTCACCAGTCATTTCCTACAGCGTTATAAGGAACGCTTCCTGAAACAGCCAGATCTTACTGCCAATGAGGTTGCAGTCAGGTTTCTCTCACGTAATCTAAAGATGAGACCAATGGCTATTGATGACAAGATTAACAAACACATTGAGAAATACGGGGAATATGCCGGTGAAGGATTTCTGGTACAAGACGGCTTCTGCTTCAAGTTATCAGGGGAAGAGGCCATAGAAGGAGAGACACCTGTAAGGATAAGTTTCCTAACCACCTTCATGCCTCTTTCCGAAATGTCAGAAACCCAGCGCGAAGCTATTTTTGAAGAAGTATACTCAAGTATTAACGTCAATATCCTATAAGTCATTTCTTCTCATACCAATCCTTGAGGACATAGAAAGCTTTCTTCTTCTCACCATTGTCAGAGAAGAGGCCCTTGCGGTTGTAGTAGTCCTGAATGCCGTTGAGGACACGACGGGGCGAGCGGAAGTCTTTCAGAATCCAAGGCGTAGTGCCAGCCAGTCCGTCGATTTTCTCCAGCATGGCGATATTCTCACGATAGAGGTTCTCCTGAAACTCCTCTGTCCATCGTTGGTTCTTGGCTCCATGCAGTCCATATTTCGCTCCACCGCCAAACTCACTGATGATGACAGGTTTGTCATAAGGTATCTCCCACTCCATCTTGGGTGCGTCATTCACATCACGATACCAGCCGATATACTCGTTGAACGAGATGACATCGACATATTCGTTCATGTTATCTTGCAAACGGTTCTTATAGTTGGAAGCCGAGGTGACCTCCATTGCCATGGATATCAGACGTGTATTATCTAAAGAACGAGTCTTCGTAGCAAGTCGGCTGAGGAAAGCGTCACGCTCAGGACTATGAGGCGTCTCATTGGCGATAGACCAGATGATGACATTGGCACGATTCTGGTCACGACGAATCATATCCGTCAACTGGCGCTCTGCATTCTGATAAGTCTGTGGATTCGTCCATGCAATGGTCCAATACACAGGTATCTCTGACCATACGAGCAGTCCCATGCGCTCTGCTTCACGCACAGCATACTCATTATGCGGATAATGGGCCAATCGCACGAAGTTACAACCGAGTTCCTTCGCCCACGAGAGCAAGGTATGGGCATCGGCTGTCGAGTTGGCACGTCCACCTCCAAAAGGTTTCTCCTCATGGATGCTGATGCCACGCAAATAGATAGGCTTGCCGTTAAGCAGTATTTGTTTTCCACGCGTCTCAATGGTACGGAGACCAATCTCGTCTTTCATCACACTACTGCCACCCAGCGATAACGCTACCTGATACAATTTGGGATGATCGGGGGACCATAGTTTCAGTTTTGTATGTTCTACGTAGATTTTACCATTGACACAACCATCTTCATCGGTGACGAACTTCTCATTGATTTTCAGTTCTGGAATCGACAGGAACACCTGTTTCCATGCCTCTTTGCGATTCAGTTGCACTGTAAAGGATAGTTCTTTGTTTTTCAAATCAGTCAATTGCAGACTATAGTTCTCGATATACAATGGTTCTACCTCCACCAACAAGACATCGCGCGTAATACCTCCATAGTTCCACCAGTCGAAAATCTGCGTGGGTACATTCTCTGCACGCCGCTTGTTATCCACCTTTACAATGACAAAGTTATCACCCTCATGTAACAGGTCGGTGATATCGAAATTGAAGGGCGTAAAACCACCTTCATGACGACCTGCCAACTGTCCGTTGACATAGACTATCGCCTCGTAGTTGACGGCACCAAAATAGAGCAGTGTGCGATGGTTGACGTTCGGTTGCCATTGGAACGAGCGTTGGAACCATACTGTCCCCTCATAGAAGAACAGTTGAGCGTCTTGCGTATTCCAGTCGCCTGGTACCTGCATCACTGGTGCTTTATCGAAGTCATACTCTATCAGATCCTCAGGACGCTGTGGCTTGGCATTTTGGAAGAACCCCCAGGGTGTGGGCTTCATCCGATAGTCGTAATAGCCCTCCTCTTGGACATCCACGATATAATGCCATGCTCCGTTCAAGGACGTTATCTGACGAGACATGATATTAGCCACTAGAGGTACCTCTTCCGCAATGATTGTCCCACAGGCAACCAGCCAAAGGAAACAAATGGAGATGATTCTTTTCATATTCATTTTCTTAAGTTTGGGCACAAAGGTACAGATTTCTTTTGTCTTTTTGCTAATAATTACAAAGAAATAGCAGATGTTTAAGGAATAATGATTAAATTTGTAGTTGCTAAAAAACAATAGGGAAAACTCTACTGACATGAAACAGAACAAAGCATTATTATTGTTAATGATGGTCTTCTTCACCGTCTATGCCAAAGCAGAGACTTTTGTATTAAACAATGGATGGCAAGTGCAGACTACAGACGGATGGATTCCTGCTACAGTGCCCTCTACCCTGATGGGTGTACTGACAACCAACGGCATCGAGCCTGAGGCACTGACAGCCGCAGACTATGCCCGTATCGACAGGAAACAGTTTGAGAAGAGCTGGCGCTATCGTACCACTTTCAATATGCCGTCACTGAAGAAGGGCGAACATGTGTTACTGGGCTTTGACGGCATTTGCTATCGTGCCAACGTATGGCTTAACGGAAAACAGATAGCCGACAAAGCGGAGATGGCAGGACCGTTCCGCCAGTTCGAGTTTGATGTCACGAAAGAGATCCGCAAAGAGAATGAACTTACTGTAGAGGTGTTCCGTGCCCAGCCCGGAGAACCTAACATCGGCTTTGCTGACTGGAACCCGCGACCTGCTGATGAGAGTATGGGTATCTACCGCGAAGTCTGGGTGAAGACCTGCGGTAGTGTAGCGGTATCACACTCCGCAGTCCGCTCCAGGGTCAATACAGAGACACTCGATGAGGCATGGCTCACCATTGCCACTGAACTGAACAACCTCACGGAGAAGTCTGTCTCCGGTATCATCCGCGGCACTGCTGACGGACAGCCGTTCAGTTGTCCTGTCACATTGGCCGCTGGTGAGAAGCGTCGCCTTGTCCTTCCGACGGAGATACATATCATCCATCCCTGCCTCTGGTGGTGCAATGGTATGGGGAAACCCGAGCTTTGTGACCTGCACCTGGAGTTTGTAGAGAACGACAAGGTATCGGATGCTGAGGATGTCCGTTTCGGTATTCGGGAGATTCGCAGCTACCTGACTGATGAGGGCTACCGTGCCTTCACACTCAATGGACAGAAGGTACTGCTGCGCGGTGCCGGTTGGACGGACGATATCTATCTGAGGGACACCCCTGAGACAAACCGTCTGCAATTGGAGTATGTCCGTGACATGAACATGAACACCGTACGTCTGGAAGGTTTCTGGGGTAACTCACAGAATCTCTATGACCTCTGTGACGAACTGGGACTGATGATCCTGGTGGGCTGGAGTTGTCACTGGGAGTGGGAAGAGTATCTCGGCTCGCCCACGGAAGAACCCTATGGCGGTATTATCAGTAAGGAGAATATAGCCCTCATTGCCCAGTCGTTCGAGGATCAGGTGATGTGGCTGCGCCACCACCCCTCCATTATCGCCTGGTTTGTGGGAAGCGACCGGATACCCAAGCCCGAACTGGAACAAAGCTACCGACAGTTCCTGAGCAAGGAGGACGACCGTGACTACCTGATATCCGCCAAGAACCTGGAGAGTAAGTTGTCTGGTTTTTCAGGTACTAAGATGGAAGGTCCCTATGAATATGTCGGTCCGTCATACTGGTATCTCCCAGAGGCTCCCGGTGGTGCCCATGGTTTCAATACCGAGACAGGTATCGGAGCACAGTTGGCGGTGAAGGAATCTCTCCAGAAGATGCTGGGCAGACAGCTCTTCCCCATCGACAGCCGATGGGACATCCTCTGTACAGCCTCCAGTTCGGACATGAACTCGCTTAAGAAACTGAACGAGGTCATCCATTACCGTTTCGGAGACGCGAAGGATATCGACGAGTATCTGTACAGAGCCGATATATTGAGCTACGAGAGTACAAAGGCGATGTTCGAGGCTTTCCGGGTACGCCGTCCCCATACCACCGGTATCATCCAGTGGATGCTGAACGGGGCACGTCCCGGTATCTACTGGCAACTCTACGACTACTACAAACAGCCTAATGCTGCCTACTACGGTGTGAAGAAAGCCAATGCCCCCGTACAACTGATCTATGACTACCATACCAAGGCGGTCTATGCCGTCAATGAGACGCTGCAACCGTTCAGCGGACAAGCTTCAATGAAGTTACTGAAAGGTAGCGAAGCAATGGAGGATACGAAGGAGATCGAGGTGGAACCAGACAAAGTGGTGAAGGTGTTTGACATCACCGCCGCGGGAACCCCAGCCTTCCTGTTCCTGTATCTGGGGAATCAGACCAACGAATACTTCCTCCCTGCCGGAGACGATACCTATGACTGGGCAAAGACCAACTGGGTACACACGCCTATCACGAATTATGCATCATATGCCGCCATCGACCAGATGAGCACCAGGTCCTGTCGGTTATCAGTGAAGAATACCGGGACACTGTACGAAGTGACTGTCAGCAATCCCACAGACAAAGTGGCATTGATGGTCCGTGTGACAGCAAAAGACCAGAACGGACAACTGATATGTCCAGCCTACTGGTCGGACAACTATCTGACGCTGGCACCCGGGGAATCACGCACTATTACCTGCAGGATGCCGCTCCTGACAACTGACAATACGGTCAGTATTCAAATAGCAGATTAGGATTTTACTATTATTAATAAAAAAAGGAAAAGAAATATTCCGAAACACTCGGTTGTTTCGGAATATTTTTGTATCTTTGCCGTCAAATAATGTTTTACAATTAATTATTCATTATGAACGATAACAAAGTAATGAACATGGCCGCGGACAACATCCGTATCCTGGCTGCCTCAATGGTTGAGAAAGCAAAGTCGGGACATCCCGGCGGTGCTATGGGTGGTGCTGATTTTATCAACACTCTGTACAGTGAATTCCTTGTTTATGACCCTGAGAATCCTGCATGGGAGGGTCGTGACCGTTTCTTCCTTGATCCCGGTCACATGGCTCCGATGCTCTACTCACAACTCTGCCTTATCGGCAAGTATGAGTTGGAGGATTTGAAGAACCTGCGTCAGTGGGGCTCCGTGACTCCCGGTCACCCTGAGCGTGAGATTGAGCGTGGCATTGAGAACACCTCCGGTCCTCTCGGACAGGGACACTGCTTCGCAGTAGGTGCTGCTATTGCCGCCAAGTTCTTGAAGGCTAAGTTAGGTGACGTGATGGGACAGACCATCTATGCCTATATCTCTGATGGTGGTGTACAGGAGGAGATCTCTCAGGGTGCCGGACGTATTGCCGGTAACCTCGGACTCGACAACCTCATCATGTTCTATGATGCCAACGACATCCAGTTGTCTACCAAGACTGAGGTGGTAACCTGTGAGGATACCGCTAAGAAGTATGAGGCATGGGGCTGGTATGTACAGAAGATCGATGGTAACGACGTAGACCAGATCCGTGAGGCTATCAAGAATGCCCAGAAGGAGACTGCACGTCCTTCTCTGATTATCGGTCACTGTGTCATGGGTAAGGGTGCCCGTAAGGCTGACGGCTCTTCATACGAGAGCAACTGCGCTACCCACGGTGCTCCTCTCGGTGGCGACGCATATATCAATACCATGAAGAACCTCGGTGCTGATCCTGAGAATCCGTTCCAGATCTTCCCAGAGGTGAAGGAGTTGTATGCTAAGCGTGCTGAGGAACTGAAGAAGATTGTTGCTGAGCGTTATGCTGCCAAGGAAGCATGGGCAAAGGCTAATCCTGAGAAAGCTGAGCAGATGAAGGAGTGGTTCAGCGGTAAGGCTCCGAAGATTGACTGGAGCAAGGTAGAGCAGAAGGCAGGCAGTGCTACACGTAGTGCATCTGCTGCTGTGCTGGGTGTTCTTGCCGAGCAGGTTCCCAATATGATCTGTGCATCTGCCGACCTCTCTAACTCAGATAATACCAACGGTTTCTTGAAGAAGACCCATGACATCGTTCGCGGTGACTTCAGCGGTGCTTTCTTCGAGGCAGGTGTGGCTGAGTTGACCATGGCATGCTGCTGTATCGGTATGGCACTGCATGGTGGTGTGATCCCCGCTTGCGGTACCTTCTTCGTATTCTCCGACTATATGAAACCTGCCGTTCGTATGGCTGCCCTGATGGAGCTTCCTGTGAAGTTCATCTGGACACACGATGCCTTCCGCGTTGGTGAGGACGGTCCTACACACGAGCCTGTTGAGCAGGAGGCACAGATCCGTCTGATGGAGAAACTGAAGAACCACCACGGTAAGAACTCCGTTCTCGTACTGCGTCCTGCTGATGCTGAGGAGACAACCGTTTGCTGGCGTATGGCTATGGAGAACATCGATACACCTACTGCCCTTATCTTCTCTCGTCAGAATATCGAGATGCTGCCTGAGGGTAACGACTACAGCCAGGCCACGAAGGGTGCTTATGTTGTCGCTGGCTCTGATGCCGACTATGACGTGATCATGCTGGCTTCCGGTTCTGAGGTATCTACCTTGGAGGCTGGTGCTGCCCTACTCCGTCAGGATGGTATCAAGGTACGTATCGTCAGTGTTCCTTCTGAGGGTTTGTTCCGCAGCCAGTCAAAGGAATATCAGCAGAGCGTGCTGCCTGCAGGCAAGAAGAAGTTCGGCTTGACCGCTGGTCTGCCTGTCAACCTCGAAGGTCTTGTAGGTGCCGATGGTACTGTATGGGGTCTTGAGAGCTTCGGTTTCTCTGCTCCTTACAAGGTGCTGGACGAGAAACTCGGTTACACAGGTCAGAATGTTTACGAACAAGTTAAGAAACTGTTGGCGTAATGGAGATAAAGACTGTTGGAGTAGCCTGTGACCACGCAGGCTACCCTTTGAAGAAATTCGTGCTTCAGTATCTGGAGGAAAAGGGTTATCCTTATAAGGACTATGGTACGTGGAGCGATGCCTCCGTCGACTATCCCGACTTCGGTCATGCACTGGCAGAAGGTATCGAGAGTGGTGAGGTATATCCAGGCATTGCCATCTGCGGCAGTGGCGAGGGTATCTCTATCACCTTGAACAAACATCAGCAGGTGCGCGCCGGCTTGTGCTGGATTCCAGAGATTGCCCATCTCATCCGTCAGCATAATGATGCCAACGTACTGGTGATGCCAGGACGTTTCATCGACAATAATATGGCACGAAAGATTATGGACGAGTTCTTCACGGCAACCTTCGAGGGCGGACGCCATCAGAAGCGCGTAGACAAGATTCCTGTACAACCTAAATAAAGAAAATGGAGAGCATTACCGCTCTCCATTTTTTATATACTCCGCACACATTTCTGCACAGCGTTCACCATCAACGCCTGCAGAGACGATGCCTCCTGCATAACCAGCACCCTCACCGCAGGGGAAAAGACCTTGAATACGGACATGCATCAGCGTGTCCGTATTTCTTATGATACGCACAGGTGACGAGGTACGTGTCTCCACACCAATCATCACTGCCTCGTTGGTCAGGAAACCATGAGCATGTTTTCCGAAATACTTAAAACCCTCCTGTAATCGTTTGGTGATCATCTCTGGCATCCAGAAATGCAGGGGTGAAGAGATCAGTCCAGGGGCATAGGAACTCTTAGGCAGGTCATAACTCAAGCGGTTGTTGACAAAGTCTGCCATCCGCTGGGCAGGTGCCGTCTGGCGCATATTTCCCTGTTGCCAGCAGTTTTGTTCAAGTTGTTCTTGGAAGGCCATCACTTTCAAGGCGTCGTTTTCCGTTATATCGTCAGGAATGTCCTCTGGGCGGATTTCCACCACCATACCACTATTGCTCCATTGTCCTCCACGATTGGAGGGCGACATGCCATTGACGACAATCTGTTGTTTGTCCGTAGCGGCAGGAATGACAAAACCGCCTGGACACATACAGAAGGAATAGACACCACGGCCGTCCACCTGAGTAACAAAAGAATACTCGGCGGCAGGCAGGTACTTTCCCCTACCCTGACGGTTATGATATTGTATCTGGTCAATGAGCATCGACGGATGTTCCAAGCGGACACCCACAGCAATACCCTTTGCTTCAAGTTCTATCTTCGATTCCGCCAAGTAGCGGTAGACATCTCTGGCACTATGACCTGTAGCAAGGATGACAGGACCTCGGAAGGTCAAAGGGCTGAGGGCTGAGGGCTGAGGCTGCACAGCCTCTACACCGACAACGGTATCACCATCGAGGAGCAGGCGTGTCATCTTCGTTTGGAAATGTACCTCACCACCACAACGGAGGATGGTGTTACGCATATTCTCGATGACTCTTGGCAACTTGTCCGTACCGATATGCGGATGGGCATCAGCTAGGATATTCGTAGAAGCACCATGCTGACAGAACACATTCAGGATCTTTTCGATATTACCCCGTTTCTTACTGCGGGTATAGAGCTTGCCATCCGAATAAGCACCGGCACCACCCTCACCGAAACAATAATTGCTTTCAGGGTCTACCTGCTGCGTCTTGGTTATCAGGGAGAGGTCTTTCTTCCGTTCATGCACATCCTTGCCACGCTCTAAGACAATAGGACGCAAGCCCAACTCTATCAGTCGCAAGGCGGCAAAGAGACCGCCAGGGCCTGCTCCGACAACAATCACCTGTGGACGACCAGAGACGTCAGGATAGTCGGTATGTTGGTAGGCATCATCCTCCGGCATCTCGTTGATATAGACACGGACGCGTAAGTTGACAAAGATGGTACGTTGACGGGCATCGATACTCCTCCTAAGAATACGCAGATGTGTGATAGTACGGACATCAAAGCCTTTCTCCTCCGCAAGATAATCTCGAAGTGACTGTTCGTTGGCAGCCACTTGCGGTGAGACCCTGATGTCGTATTCTTGTGTCATTCCTCCTTAAAGAGATCGTGAATCTCCTCAATCTCATCCTCGTCAAACCACTTGGAGAGTCTTTTCTTGGCCTTCTCCTGTATCTCCGGGTCAACATCTGTCCATACCTTCTTCAATACATAGATCAGTACGGCAAGATCGTCAGAGAGTCCAACAATAGGGATAGCATCGGGTAATACATCCAGTGGACTGATCATATAGCCCAAGGCACCGATAATCATCGCCTTGTTGGTCTTGCTTACCTTGTCACTCTGTAAGGTGTAATACAGAATCAATGCCGCATAAACCAATTTAGAGCCAGCCCGTTTGGCAATACGGGAAATCTTCTCAACAAACTCAGATTGAGAAAACTTGTTGGCATAACTCATAAAATCAGGTATTTCCATATTCTATTCTTTTATTGTTTTTGCTTATATCGTTTTCGTTTTCCGAAATTATAACCGACATAGATATTCAGATTGCCAAAGATATTATTGGCAGAGAAACGGTCCTTGTGATAATTATAGTAACGGATGATGGCATTAGCTCCCGCATACCACTGGGTGTTATTCCAAACAACGCCAAAACGACCAATACCATCGACATTGAAGTTACGGAAGTCAAAGCCTCGATCTTCATTCGATAACGTCTCACCACGAGAATTCTTATAGGACAAAGCCAGTGACAGACTCGCACAGAACAGGCAATTCTTGGCAAAGACCCAATTGTAAGCATAGCCTACCGAGCCACTCACATCAAAATACTTAACCTCATTGAACATCAGACTGCTGTCGAGTTTGATGTCCGATATCTCTTGTGCTTCTTCTACCAATTTCTCCAGTTTATCGTGATCGAAGGTAAGGGTATGTTCCAAATAGCCTAAACCAGCCATCCAAGAGCCACAACTGATCTTCTGACAGGTACTCTGGGCAAAAGCGGCAGGATAAGAGAAACGTTTGTGATTGAAGATATAATAGACATTGACTCCTGTAATACCTACTTTCAGACCATCAAAGGAACGACCCTCCAAGAAGTCATCTCTGAAACTATCGCCTAAGTCTACATCACGTATCTTATAATCACTACCTGTACGACGCCAGAAAAAGTCGACGCCAACCTGTGCGGCATACAAGCTAAACTCCAAACCTTGTTTATTAGAACCGAAGTTCAGGTTCTTCAAGTCAAAGGTATATCCGAAGAACAACCATCGCCATCCGAAATAGGGACCAGCTTTCCAACTGGGTTCTGGAGCAAAGGTCAGTTTTTGGTTGTGTTGTCCATCTGACGCTAACTTATAGATATCATAGTTATAAGTAGCCTGTAACATCGCTGACCAGTTATAATGCTGGGGCTCCACATAGTTCTCGTCTATTTCGGCAAAGTTACGAAGGGTGCGTTTCAACCAACTCTCTTTCTTTGGTTTCTCCACCGCAAGGGAATCATCAGCACGTGCTTCTATTCCCAGGCCTAACAACAATATGACGATATATATATATTTCAAATGTTCAGAATTTTCCTAATATACGATCCAACGCCCAGTTCACTGGTGTAGCCGACACACTGGTACATTCACAGATACCAAGACCTTGCAAGTGTTCTATCACTTTCTTGATCAGCGGATACTGCACATACGGCGGATTGGGTACCGTGATATTCTGTGTGCCGTCACTGGTATGTAATTTAATAGGAGCATAGTCAAATACCGAGAAACTCACCGACCCTTTATCACCAATCAGTTCGATACGGTCCTCCTTTGCCGACTCATGGGCTACGAAGCACCAGGAACCACTGCCAGGCAGTCCGTTCTCAAACTGGAAACAGGCACTCACACTGTCTTCCGCCTGATAGAGTCCGCCCCGATTGGCACAGATACCACGAGCCTCGATGATAACTCCGAAGATATCCTGTAGCAAGTCCAACTGATGAGGTGCCAGATCATAGAAATAGCCACCTCCTGCTATTTCCGGCTGTAAGCGCCAAGGCAGTTCACTTGGCTTGCTATAGTCCAGTTCACGAGGCGGAACGGCAAAACGCACATGAACATTGACCATCTTACCAATCATACCGCTATGGACTATCTGCTTGATCTTCTGGAAATATGGGAGATAGCGGCGATAATAGGCGACAAAGCAAGGTATACCTGTCTCTTCGCTGACACGGTTGACACGGGCACAATCCTCATAACTGGCAGCAAGCGGTTTCTCCACATAGACAGGTTTGCCGGCTTTCATCGCCATGATGGCATACGTCGCATGACTGGACGGTGGTGTGGCTACATATACAGCATTCACATCTGGATCGTCAATCAGTTCCTGGGCATCGGTATACCATTTGGGAATCCCACGCTTGACAGCATAGGTACGGGCACGTTCCTCGGTACGGCTCATCACGGCGACGACACTGGAGCCCTCCACCTCCGAGAAGGCTGGTCCACTCTTGATCTCCGTCACCTCACCGCAACCGATGAATCCCCATTTGATATAGTTCATAGTTCAGCGTTTATAGTAAACCTTTCGTACTGGGCAACTCGTAATGATAGATATCACGACGGACGGCCATCTTCAGTGCACGGGCAAGTGCCTTGAAGATTCCCTCTATCTTATGGTGCTCGTTCTGTCCCTCTGCCTTGATGTTCAGGTTCATCTTGGCAGCATCACTCAGACTCTTGAAGAAATGCAGGAACATCTCCGTAGGCATCTCCCCGATCTTCTCACGATGGAACTCGGCATCCCATACCAGCCAGGGACGACCGCCGAAGTCGAGGGCGACACTGCACAGACAGTCATCCATCGGCAGACAATAGCCATAACGCTCTATGCCGCGTTTGTCACCCAAAGCCTTCAGGATACACTCACCCAGTGCAATGGCGGTATCCTCAATGGTGTGGTGCTCATCCACCTCCAGATCACCTTTGGTATGTACCGTCAGGTCCATCATGCCATGCTTGCCAATCTGTTCCAGCATGTGGTCGAAGAAACCCAGACCTGTGGAGATATCACATTTACCTGTACCGTCAAGACATACTTTTATCTCTATATCCGTCTCCTTGGTAGTACGCTTCACCTCCGCATAACGCTCTCCGGCAAACAGCGTCTCCGTTATCTGATCCCAACTGCCTACCTGCAGGAACTTACATCCGATATTCTCCGCAAACTGACGGTCGGTATCACGGTCGCCAATCACATAACTGTTGGCGATATCATAGTCGGGATCGTTCATATATTTCTCCACCAATCCCGTATTCGGCTTACGCGTCGGAGCATTGTCTTCCGGGAAATGCGGATCGATGAGGATATCGTCAAACTCCACGCCCTCTCCCTTCAATGTCTGCAAGATGAAATTATGGACGGGCCAGAAGGTATCCTCAGGAAATGCATCCGTTCCCAGTCCGTCCTGATTACTGACCATCACCAACTCGAAATCGAGACGCTGGCGGATGAATACAAGATTACGAATCACCCCCTCAACGAACTTCAGTTTCTCAAAAGAGTCAATCTGCTCGTCGGCAGGCTCTTCTATAATGGTACCGTCACGGTCGATAAACAATATTCTTTTCATATAGCTAATTTACTTTTTTCTTTCTCGTAACTCTCAATAGAGCCGTACATATAATAGAAAACCAATAGTATCGGCAGATACAGGTATACCAATACGAAGCCCGTCAGGAAGAAGGTGACTACCGTCAGAAGGTTTGCGTAATCAGGCATACCCAATGGGTCACCGTTCAGATATCCCTCTTGTGCCATCACATTCGCCTGCGTCAGGATGACGGCAGGCAGCAGGAAAATACCCATCAGGATACTGATTATCATACCTCCTATCAAACACGTCGTGAAGATATGTCCCCAATGATGAAGTCCTGTCCCATAAGCCTTCGACAAGATGGAGAAATAACCGAGCTCCTTGTTCAGGATATATTTCATACCCACATAGATCAAGGGGAATGCCAATAGCACGATAGCCAGGGCAACAATCAAGGAAGTAACCTCCAGCGTGATGGGGGCAAGGGAAACGAACTTCAACAGCAATACGATCAGTCCTGCTATCACCAATATGGGAACAAGCACGATTAGAAGACTAAAGACATAACCCTTCAATGTACGTCCCATCAGTTTGGTGCTCATGCCAAGCCATCGACGGGGTACTGTCATCTTATCAGTATCCTGATGCTCCTTCAACTTATTCAGCACGGTAGCAAAGGTAAATGCCTCAACGACCACATATAATAGCGTTAAGATGATGATAGAACCTCCCAGTAGAAGGTATTCCTGTGCTATTCCCATTGACAACTGCTGATGCTGTATCACAGTCTGCCTCATCATCTCAGCAGTGATGGCAGGGAGTTTGACGGCACATAAGGTTCCTAATATTGCAAAAACTGCCGCATAGAGCAGTGCCATGATCCATGATGCCTTGAAGAACAGACGGAAATGGTTAAAGTATAGACCGAAGCCCGCGGAGATAACACCCCTGTAACTACGGTTCTTAAATAATGTATATTCCATTTGCAAACGAATTTAGATGCAAAGATAATGAAAACCAACCGCAGAACAAAATAAACTTGTTTATTTTTTACTTTTTATACATTTACTTACGCTTTAGAATGACGTAAATAATGACTGGGGCACCCATAATAGGCGTAACGGCATTCAAGGGAATGACTCCATTCTCACCTGGGAGGATGGTGATGAGATTGCACAAAAGGGCAATGACGGCACCCATCAGCATAGTGGCAGGTAGCAAGGAACGATGATTATCCGTCGTCAATAACAGACGGGCGATATGGGGAACGGCAAGTCCGATGAAGGCGACTGGACCGCAGAACGCTGTTGTAATAGCGGTCAGGATACCCGTTACGATTAACAGCCAGTTGCGTACCTTGATGATGTTGATGCCTAAGTTCTCCGCATAACGGTCACCCAGCATCAGGGCATTCAAGGGTTTGATGAGTAACAGGCTCCCCAGGAGTCCCAAGATAGTGATACAGGCAAACACAGGCATCATCTTCATGGAGACACCGCCGAACGAGCCCATACCCCAGACCATATAGGAACGGACACCCTCATCGGTGGCGAAGAAGTTCAGCAGGGAGATGGCAGAATTGGAGATATAACCGATCATGATACCGATAATCAACAGCATCACATGATTACGGACGATGGTGGAGAAAAAGAAGATCAGTGCCATCACCAACATGGCACCAATGAAGGCGGCCGTCAATACAGCCACAAAACCAGACAGACTGACAGATCCTGCAGAGATACTGCCTCCCAGAAACAGCATGACCAAAGCGACACCCAATCCGGCACCGCTGTTGATACCGAAGATACTCGGACCTGCCAAGGGATTGCGGAAAGCTGTCTGTAACATCAGACCGCTGGCAGCCAGGGCACTGCCACACAGGATGGCTGTCAATGCCTGGGGTAGACGGGATTCCAGAATGATATACTGCCAGGACGGTTTGACATCTTCATCCCCTAAGAGGATGCGGAAAGTATCCTCTACGGGAATAGGAACCGACCCCATCACCAGGTTAAGGATGAAGAGCGCGAAGATGACGAGTGCCAGTCCGAGGCAATATAATGTACCTTTACTCATTCAGTTTCTGATAATAACGCAAGGGAACCTTGTTGGGTATGTCAGGATGGAGAATCTGGATGAAGTCACTCAACAGCCAGTCAGGACGGAAAGGGGTCTCCTCATAGAATAACGACTGTTCCACATTACAGCCATAGACATTCCTGTCGGCAAAAGCCTGTAGTTGTTTGTATCCATGATGCTCGCTGAGCAGTTCGCGGTAATCCTGGGCATGGTCACTGCTATAGCGGTATAGCCAGACCTCCGCACTGCCTGCCTTTTCCAAGACAGCCTCGAAGGGCAAGGAGATACTTCCGCTATGGTCATCATCCGCCCACGGATATTGTCCTCCTGCATCTTGCAACATCTGTCCGATAGTGCTGTTACCACCAGGGACATACCATACAGAGCCCACCATCTTGTCAACCAGCACAGAGCGTCCAGCCCCTGCCTTTTGGGCTTCCGCCATCAGAAGATGATAGTTCTTGTCAACCACGTCAAACAAACTGTCGGTCTTCTGTTCCTCTCCCAGAAGCATTCCATAGAACTTCATCCATTCAGCACGTGCCAGAGGGGAGTTCTCCATATACTCCGCACATTCCACCAACGGAATGTCAATCTCCTCCAGTTTGCCATAGCCGCCACTGTTCTCAAACGGAGAAAGCAGGATGACATCAGGCTTGACATCGATGATTTTCTCCACCACAGGACTCAAACCGCTGCCGCAGTCTGTAATACGTCCTTTCTTCACCTGTTCCTGGATAAAGGGCACCTTGATATATTTCAGGTCGGCGACTCCCACAATATCCTCCCCATGTCCTAACATCGTCACGAGGGAACAATGTACGGTGGTGAAGATGGCCGCACGTTGTATGGGGGTACGGATAATCGTTCCATGAGGCAGATGTTCTGGCTGTTGGGTGTTCTGCGGAACAAGCAGATACGTCTGAAGGATCCGTCCTTCCTTCCAGGGATTACGGATATTCACCTCCGTATAGCCCTCATACCGGACTATAGACAACAGCGATGAGTATTTCAAATGCAAAGTGTCACCACCTTCCTGTGAAAACCCGGTACGGTTTCCACAGGAAGACAGCAACACGAGTGCCACAAAGGCTAATAGAGCGTGCTTATTGAAGATTTTAATAAATGATTTCCTCATAAGACATATTGAAGGCCATGGCATTGGGACCTACACCACAAGAATACTCCTTCAACATCTTTCCATTCTCGTCATACTCAACGACATAGCCATTCGCAGAGTAGTTGGGTGTATTGGGGTAATCTGCATTCTCACTATAAGAAGCCACAAAGATATGACCCGTTATAGGGTCTGCTGTCACGACATTGGGATAGTAGAACTTGTCAACACCAGACGGATAGTCTCTCTTGCTATTTGTCCGGAGGTCATAGACCATAAAATGATCTACTGTCTCTCCATAAGTACAGTTTGCGGCATAGATGTTATGACCGACAAACGTAGCATTCGTACAGTCAAACAAAGATGTCACGCTTCCGGAATTTTTGATGACGCGAATACCGCCCTTGACAGTGGCATAGTCTCCCATATCCAGCACAAAGATGTCTGTGCCTGACACTGTCACAGCCACAGAGGTAGGATTGGTAATCTTGCTGTCTGTTATTGTCTTTGTCTCTTTGGTTTTCAGATTGATAAGATCGATGGAGGCCTTGGTCACGGCACTGTAGTCGGAATTGGCAACGACAAGATAACTGCCGGCAATAGTAATTCCTTCAGGATAAGAACCGGCGGTATAAATCTCCTTCAACGAGAAAGATATGGTGTCAATGGCTGCCACATAACCATTACCCTCCGTGGTGATAGCCCATGTTTCAGGGTCACTGGTATTCGAGCACCCGCCATAGGTTGACACATAGATAAGACCGTCGGCAGCAGTGAGGCGACGCGGAGCGACACCCTTGTCTTTGCCCATCAGGTCAGTGAGTTTGATCTGCTTAATGGAAGACAGTGTCTTGGCATCCACCACCTCAACGGTGTTCTCGTCAGTAACGGTGATATACATCTTGTTGCCATAAATCATGATGTCGTTAGGAGTGCCGCCCAATGTACGACCGTTCTTGGCATAGAACTGATCATTGGCAGAGGTTCCTGAAACATAGTCAATATAGGTCAGACTGCCATTGATACCACTCCATGTATTACCGGAGCAAAGCACGTAAGCACCATGCGCAACAGGAATGACATACGAATTTTTACCATTGTCTTTGTCATCACAGGCAGTAAAGAGTGTTGCACTCAAGAGTACTGCCATACTTAAAAGATACTTTTTCATTTTTACTTAGAATTTATAATTTAATGTTACTTGATAACTTCTTCTTGGCATCGGATAATGGTACACGATCTCATATTGCTCGTCAAACATGTTCTTGAGGTCGAAACGTGCCTCTAGCTGATGCCTCCCAAAGGTTAACTGACGATATGCTGTCAGGCCGATATCGGTATAGCCTTCAATCATCGTCCCGTCGTAATGGTCGTTGTTGGGCCAACGGCTGCTCACCCTCACGCCATGCACGGACACGTTTACCCACGGATTCTCAAAGGTCAGGGCGGCACTGCCTGTATGCTCGGGCATATAGGCTATCTGCTTCTTGTAATTGGGCGACTCCGGGTTAAAGCGGTTCTCTACCTTCTGGTAACTGTAGTTGCCCGAGAAGAGGATGGCATAGCGCGGAGAGAAACGATAGGTAGTCTTCAACGTGGCATCTATGCCATAGATATATACCTTTCCCACATTCACACAGGTCCATACAAACATGTTATAGGGTACGGCGACTATCATGTCTTTCACATGGTTATAATAGCCGTCCAGGGTCATATAGAGTTGCCAGTTCTTCAGACGGGTATGCGAGAAGGTGATGCCGACATTATACTGGTCCGTCGTCTCCGGCTTGAGGTTGGGAGAACCGTAATGATAGTAATAGCTCTCATTGAATGTCGGGGAACGGAAGATATTCTTATAGGATGCCCGTACATACATGTCCTGTTCTGCAAACAGCCGATAGGAAAGGGACACTGAAGGGGAGAGCCGTCTCATGTTACTGGCAGAATTCCTCTGGATGTCTGTCCTCTCCACCTGTGGCACATCTTTCTGTTCGTTCAGGTAGAGGGAATAAAGCAGTCGCCCCAGGATGGTCAGACGCTTGATATGATACTTTGCCGTTGCCGACTGCAGGACGGTATGACGATACGGATGTCCCATCACGGTACGCCATGAACTGCCATTCAGGTTGTTGAAGGCATAGTCTGCGGAATAGTCAAACGACCAGTGCTCGTCAGGTGTGTAAAGCAATGCCACAGTGGTATAGACCTCCCTTTGCCAGTAACTGGCATCATTGATACCGCCGGCCATCAGGTCATCCTTGTAGATGGAGGCAGACCAGTTGAACTTGGAGATCCATTTCAAAGACCATTTGTCGTCCCAATACGTCTGATACATCACCTGTCCGAAGAAATTCCTGTCCCGGAGATTCTCTCCGCTCAGATTGGTGTAATAGCGCACCTGACCGGGCAGTTGACGGTCGTTGTCGTAATAATAGACCTTTCCTGTCAACCGGTTCGTCTTGTTGATGTTCCATAGGAAGTTCAACTCCCCGTGTCCACTGTTCATCCTGCTGTTCGTACGATAGTCATGGATGGTCTGGGTGCCGTTCTGCAGTTCATAGGGATAGTCATTCTCCGCATAGGTATATTCTCCTACGGCACTGAAGGCAAACTTATTGGAGAAGTTCTGCTCATAACGGAGAAAGGGACTGACATAACCGAAGGAACCGAATTTCACCTGTGTCGTGAGATGGGGATTCGTGTCCTCTGTCGGCAGACGGAGTGTCTGGATGTTCAGGACGGCAGGAGTCGTTGCCTGACGGGCAGGAATGAAGATATCGTCGTTGTCACCTATCACCAGTGAGATATAGTCCACATTATCCAACGAATAACGGGAGAGGTCTGTCTCACCACTCTGACATTCTGAGAGCATCACACCGTCATAGCTCACTCCCGTATGCTTGGCACCGAAACCGCGTACGGAGACAGTCTTCATACCCCCTGCCCCACCATAGTCACGGATGGTGATACCCGGCAGACGGTGCAGGGCATCGGCAATATCCGTCACACCCATTGTCAACAGGTCCTGGCGGTCCAACAGATGCAGTGGCGACGTACTGGTGACAGTATGCTTCCGCTGTGTCTCCGTGATGGTGACTCCTTCCAACTGATGCACACGGTCTGTAATGGTATCTGTCTGTGCCACAGCACTTAACGAAATCCCCAAAACACCCAGTAATGTGACAATCTTTTTCATCCTTCGTCCTAACGAACTCTTTTGACATGCAAAAGTAATACATTATAGTCAAACGACAAAGGATTTAGACATTTTTTGTTTCAAGAATCCGATAGACAGCAGGGACATCCACATACCGGCGGATATAGTCGGCAAGCTTGTCGTATTGCTGTTCCTTAAAGGCATGATAGTCGAAGGGATCTGCGTTTTTCACCTGATCGACATAGGGACGGAGCAGGAAGTCGACAAACGGTGCATTGTCGAGAATACCGTGGATGTAGGTCCCGATGCAATGGTCGGTCTGCACGATGGCCTCGTCTGTATCACTGATGCCCTGATGGATCTCATAGCCCTGACACTTCTGACCATCGAACTCAAAGGTGACCTGACGGGTTGTTTTCTCTTTCGTGATGGTGGTATGGACGGCCAGGAGACCAAGACCCGGCATCTGGGTGATGTCGCCTTCCAGACCGTCTGGGTCTTCGACCGACTGTCCCATCATCTGATAACCGCCACAGATACCCAATATGGTGGTCCCACGACGGTGTGCCTTGACTATTGCCTCCGCCATCCCGTTACGACGTAAGTGGTAGAGGTCGTCAATGGTCGACTTCGACCCGGGCAGGATGACGATGTCCGCATCCTGGATGTCGACAGGACTACTGGCATAGTAAAGATGTACACGAGGATCCTGTTCCAATGCATCGAAATCCGTAAAATTGCTCATGTGACGCAATAAGACCACCGCCACATTGACCTTTTTACATTCTATCATTTTTACATTGTTACATTCTCCTGCGCTTTTCGTCTTCAGACCCAGCGACACACTGTCTTCCTCTTCGATATGGATATCAGTGAAGTATGGAACAACCCCCAGGACGGGTATATGACAGAGGTCCTCGATGATTTTCACACCTTCTTTAAAAAGTTCAATGTCTCCACGGAACTTATTGATAATGATTCCCTTAACATGCTTACGCTCTTCTTCCGTCATCAGCATGATACTGCCATACACACTGGCAAAGACACCCCCTCTGTCAATGTCCGCCACAAGGATGACATCCGCCTTGGCATACATCGCCATCGGCATATTCACCAAGTCGATTTTGCGGAGATTGATCTCTGAGACACTACCCGCCCCCTCCATCACAATGGGGTTGTATGTCGAGGCAAGACGGTCGAAGGCTTGATGTACCTCCTGACGCAACACATCCCTACCCTCCTGACGGAAATAACTGCCTGCCGACTGGTTACCTACTGGTTTGCCGTTCAGTACTACCTGTGAGGTATGGTCTGACTGGGGCTTCAACAGGATCGGATTCATATCCGTATGACAGGGAATACCTGCTGCCTCCGCCTGTACAGCCTGTGCCCGTCCGATCTCCAAACCCTCTGGTGTGGCATAGGAGTTCAGCGACATGTTCTGTGCCTTGAAAGGTGCAGGATGATAACCGTCTTGCAGGAAGATACGACAGAAACCTGCGGCAATCACACTCTTGCCGACATCACTGCCCGTTCCTACGAACATCAGGGGATGGAGATTATTCATAGTTTATAGTTTAAAGTTGTAGAGATGGGTGTAGCTGGCCAATACGTTCTTATATCTTATGACGGGGGTATCCACAGGCTCCCCTTTGGCATTATAGACTGGTGTGACACTCTGGGGGGTATCTCCCAGGAACTGTGTGTAGTGGAACTCGTGTCCGCGGTATTCCTTGCCGTCAAGTACGAAACGGCGGTAACCCAGGGAGAGCTTGCGGTCTGCCTGTCGTGCCGTGATCTTATAGGGCAGCACGCCACACATCGGATACTCACCTGCATCGGTTACAATAGCCTCACAGAGATACATCATACCGCCACACTCCGCGATGATACGTCCGCCCCGTTCTGCATAGTCCTTGATGACCCATCGTGTTGTCTCTGCCTTTACCAGTGCCTCCAAATGTTTCTCCGGATAACCGCCTGGCAGATACAATAAGTCGACAGCGTCCAGACATGGTACTTCCGTCTCCGGGTCAAAGAAGTCCACCTGTCCCAATGTGTCTATCGTCTCCTGATAGAGAAAGGAGAACGACTCGTCGTTCCGTGCTATAAGAGTCTTTCCCATCTCACATGCTCTGCTATTAAACGAAGTAATGTATGCCCCTCCTTCATCTCACTGAAGTCCAGTCCCAAATACCGCGAACCCTGTTCCAGTTCTGCCGACTTGGGCAGATACCCCAGACACTCCACCTGCAGGTCGTCACACACTTCCTGTAGCATCCGGAAATGCTTCTCCGAGCCTACCTTGTTAAAGATCACACCTGCAAAACGGATGTCATCACGAAAATGAAGGAATCCCGACAACAAGGCGGCTGTCGAATAGGCTGCCGACTTGGCATCGACAACCAAGACAACAGGGATATCCAGTACACGGGCTATCTCTGCTGACGAGCCTCTGTCCCTGTCATAGCCGTCATAGAGTCCCATCATGCCCTCCACGATACAGACATCTGCCCCCTCGCCATAACGCTGGAAGAGTTCACGGACATGGTCCGGCGTTGCCATGAAGGTATCAAGATTGACAGACGGTCTGCCGCATACAGCCGCATGGAATTTCGTATCGATATAGTCGGGTCCGCATTTGAACGGTTGCACCCGATAACCCTTCTGTGTCAGCAACGCCATCAGTCCCCGGGCAATCGTCGTCTTGCCCGATCCACTATGGGGTGCTGCGATGAGAAAATTCGCTTTCATGTTTGCAAAGATACATAATTTTCTGACTTTTTTATGGATCAGTAGTAAATTTTTCACTTTTCGCTCTTCACTTATCACATTATTTCGTATCTTTGCAGCCGATAAGGCAATCTGGTGGCTGATGCCGCCTGATGTAAGGGAATCCGGTGAGAGTCCGGAACTGTACCTGCAGCTGTAATCCTCATTAGAGAGTTTGCTTGTGTAACGCCACTGGGAAACCGGGAAGGTAAAGCAGACTGGGGAGAGTCAGAAGACCTGCCACATATAAATAATGTACGCCCGTACAGGATTATGCGATAGGCGGAAAAGTAGGACATATGAAGAAACTGATAGTGGCTATTGGCTGTTGGCTATTGGCTGTTGGTGTATCTGCACAGAAAGACGTGTGGCGTTCCGACAGTCTGCAGGAGGTCGTCGTAACAGGTACTGGTACGCAGCACCTGTTGAAGGATGCACCTGTGCAGACGGAGGTCATCAGTCAGCGACAACTCCAGCAATATGCAGGAAAGAGTATCGAGGATATCCTTTCCGGTTTGACGGCAAGTTTTGACTTCAGCGAGAGCGACATGGGTTCCAGGCTGCAGATGAACGGTCTGGGTAACTCATATGTACTCATCCTCATTAATGGTCGACGGTTGCATGGTGACAATGGCGGAGAGAACGACCTCTCACTCATCGACCCTAACAATATCGAGAAGATAGAGATTGTGAAGGGGGCCTCCTCGGCTCTCTACGGCTCGGATGCTATCGCCGGTGTGATCAATATCATTACCAAGAAACACAAAGAACAAGGTGTGATGTTTGAGAACACCACCCGTCTGGGTTCCTATGGAGATATTCGCCAACATAACGGACTCGCCCTGAACTATGGAAAGTTCTCTAGTTACACCAACTTCCAGTTACAGCATTCCGACGGATGGCAGAATACGTCGGAGGAAGCCGAATCCCAGACAGAGTATCATATCACAGACTCCCGTAATAAGACCGTGAACCGGCATACCAACTGGCAATTGGCAGAACACCTGACCTACCAGATTACCCCACGTATCGAGGTCTATGCCGACGGCAGCATCTACTGGAAACGTATCTACCGTCCCTGTGGTCATCATCCTGGCGTGGATATCAAGACCTACGACCTGCAATATGACAATGCGTCGATATCGGCAGGTGGTAAGTGGAAACTCAACGAGACGGATGTCATCACCTTGGATGCCGACTGGAAGCGGCATGCCTATAACTATGCCTATACGGACACCACACTGACAGACGGTTATGTGAACGGGCATTTTACGAACTATTACCCCTACTTCCCTGGCGACAAAGAGTTGCAGAGCGACCAGCGGTTGACGAATATTTCTTTGAAAGGTGTGTTTACCCTACCCTATGAACAGCAACTGAGTGCCGGTTTCGACTATCGCTATGACTGGTTGGAGGCACCCATGCGTGTCGCGGGCGGCAAGGCAACGGATAACACAGAGGCCCTCTATGTACAGGATGAGTGGGCCATGCTGAATCCGCTCTATATCACTGCCGGTCTGCGACTGACGAGAAACGAAGGTTTCGGTTTTCGTCTGACTCCGAAAATCTCGGCGATGCTGAAACTCGGTGACCTGCGTCTGCGCGCCACCTGGAGCCAGGGCTACAAGACTCCCACCACCAAGGAACTGCACTACCAGTATGTCAAGAACATGAACGGGGTCTACCTCTATCTCGGCAATACCGACCTGAAAGCACAGTACTCCAACTACTTTGGCGTGAGTGCGGAATATACCGTCGGACATCTGACCATGACCGTCGCACCCTATTATAATAAGGTGAACGATATGATTACCCTCGTCACCATTCCCACCAAGGATGCACCAGGTGATCTGATTATCAAATACGACCCCATCCGGGTACGCCAGTATCAGAACATGGAGGATGCGAAGACCTATGGTGTCGATGTCACCGTGCGTTATCAGGCAAGGAACTGGACGGCAGGAGGCTCCTATAGTTACCTGGACACCAAGGCACATCAGTATGACTCGGAAGACAATACGATGAAAGAGGTGATTATCGACGGTATGGCACATCACAAGGCGAATGTCTATGTGACCTGGGACCATGACTTCTCCCGCTATTACCACTTGGGCATCGGCATCTACGGTCGTATGTCCAGCAAGCGCTACTACCAGATTGACGGAGACGGAAAGGGCTATCAGCTCTGGCGACTCTCCACCTCGCACCAATTTGGTAAGAACTACCGTCTGGAGGCTGGCATCGACAATATCTTCAACTACGTGGACCGTACCCCTCATGGACTGCATCTGGGAACGACGTCCCCGGGTACAACCGTCTATGCCTCGCTGACCATCCGTTTCAATAAAGGAAAGAAACTTACTAACAAATATAAGTCTAATTTAAATTCTAAAGACAATGAAGAAAATTAAATTCCTGATGATCGCCATGATGGCATTCATCGTAAGTGCAACATTTACTGCTTGTAACAACAACGATGACGACAACGGTAAAGGCGGTGGCGGACAGTCTAACTACGACAAGTATCAGCAAGCTGTCAACAACACTGTCAACAGCCAGAAAAGCAGCAGTAAAGTCATTCTGCTCGTTGCCTTCGGTTCTACTTGGGAGCAGGCTTACGACACCTTCGACAAAGTGGTAGCAGACTACAAGAGCAGCTTCCCCGGCTGGGATGTGTATCTCTCTTTCTCTTCCGCTATCTGTATCAACCAGGCACGTGCCGGTGAGAATGTAGCCCCTAAAGACTACTACGATCCTGAGCACTGGTTGACTGCTATCGGTCTCGCTGGCTACAAGCAGATTATCGTCCAGTCTCTGCAGGTCATCCCTGGTGAGGAGTATCGTCGTGTTCGCGACAATTATGTGAAGGACTTCATGAACAACCGTAATAACGACTTCACCGATGAATACATGAAGAGTATCGACCGTCAGGTAGTAGTGGGTACACCACTGATGGCTGAGGAGAGCGACGCCCAGACACTCGCCATCACCTTAAACAACGAGTCAGACATCAAGGCTGCTGTGGCTGAGGGTATCGTCGCCTTCATGGGACATGGTAACCCCGAGGGTTACGACTACTATGGTGGTAACATCCGCTACCTGCAGTTAGAGACCTATCTCCGTGCCATCAGCTCTCACTACTACGTAGGAACGGTGGATATGGATGAGACCTACGCAGAGGATGTCCTGGAGCATATCAACGGTGGTACTTTCCACTATCAGGTCGGTGATGTCACCAAGACAATCACTTATACTGCCAACACCTCTTCCAAGGCTCAGCTCTTCGTCCTGATGTCTATTGCTGGTGACCACGCTCATAACGACATGGCTGATCCTGATGACAACGGGAGCTGGTATTCTCAGTTTAATATGGCTCGCATCAAGACTGAGGCCTACGAGACAAACTTCAAGGAGGCATGCTGGAAGAAATATAAGAGTGGTGATGAGTATATCCCTGGTCTGGCTGAGCGCAGTGCCGTCCGTAAGTTGTGGATGAACCACACCCAAGCGGCTATCAACAAGCTCGGCACCGACGAAGCGATGTCCACTCCGACAACGGCTCCTGAGGACTAATTAAATACGTGTATTATTATATAAGTTTTATGACGGGAGATGCTGTCGTGAGATAGCATCTCCCGCTTTCTAAAAAATTCATGAGAAAGATAAAAACAATAGTTATACTCTGTCTGTTGTCTTGTTGCATGATGACACAGGCACAGATCCATAAGATGGAGAGAAAAGACTCGTCGATGACGGTGACAGGATCCGGTCATCACCAGCGACTGAAAAGCACAGCGACACCTGTCCATGTCCTTAGCAACCAGGAAATCCGCGAACAGGGTATCACGACTTTTGACGAAGCCCTGACACGTATGATGCCCCAGGTGTCTATGGCACCGAACTCCATGGGTACCTTCTTGCGTCTGAACGGATTAGGGAACAAGTATATCCTCATTCTCATCAACGGACAGAAACTGTCTGGCGACATCTCCAATAATATAGACCTGAACCGCATCAACATGTCAAGGGTCAAACGTATTGAGGTCCTTGACGGTGCCGCCTCGTCACTCTATGGCAGTGATGCGATAGCCGGTGTCATCAATATCATCACCGACCAGCCGACAGATGCAGAGATCAGTATCACCAACGACACGAAAGTCAGCGGACATGGTGTCCTGACGGAGAGTGTCGGATTGGATATCTATAAAGGAGGCTTCGGTTCCTATACCTCGTTTACGCACGACCGTGCCGACAGACTGGAATATGTCAAAGGATCGGATACGGAGACGCAGGCAACGATAGCGCCCTTCTTCACGGGTTACCGTTCCAGTATCATCAGTCAGAAATTCACCTATACCCCCACCCGGCATCTGGCACTGAATGCGGGTCTTGACTATTCCTATAAGATGACAGACCGTCCCGAGAGCCGTGAGGATATCCCCGGTGGTACCGACTATGAGATGCGCTATAAAGGTTTCCGATGGAACATCGGCGGCATTTATAAGTTCAATAACAGGAACTCCATACAGGCCGACTTTACCGTTGACCGCTTCCGCTATGGCAAGGAATACGATGTAGAAACCAAGGACTATGCCGTTGGAGACTATGTACAGTCTAAGAAACAACGCTCCATGGAAGGACAAGTGAAAGCGATTCTCGGACTATCCTCAAACTCTACGACCATCTTCGGTGCAGACTGGCATAAAGACTACCTCACGGCATCTTCCGGGAATATCGAAGAACATGTCTATAACATCGCTGCCTATGCCCAGCATGAGA
>CACZCT010000012.1 GCA_902779745.1 uncultured Prevotellaceae bacterium | reverse complement strand
TTGTGATTTTGTGAATTTGTGATTTTGTGAATTTAAGGAATTTCCCTACCCCACAAACTCAGCGAACAGAGGGGTACCCCCTATTTGTATTTATCATAATATTTATAATATATATATTAATAATAATAATATTATTATTACTTCTTACCCTTTGCACATCAAAAACGGCTTAAAGTCACAAAATCACATTTTCACAAATTCACTTTCTGGTGATTTTGCGGATGAAAGCCTCCTGTCTTTTGCATGTTTTTTGCACGTCCTGATACTAATGCCTTCTATGCTTTATGCATTCCCGAGCAAAGCACGCCTACCCGTAGCCTTTCCGATGCCTGTTATAGGGGTAAAGGAATGCCTCCCATGGGGGTATAGGAGGCATTGGAATGAAGTGTGGAAGATATCCGAACAAGTGTTAGAAGGCATCCCCGTGTTTTCACCAGCAGATTTTAATAATGGTGACAGTGACAGATGACAAACTACTCCCCTTCTCCCGTCATGTGGCTCAAACCACGATAAACAGAGGGCGCAAGCCACGGGAGTAGTTGAGCAAACACCTCCCTTACTACTCCCTTTTTTCATGAACTGCACCCCAAAAGTCGGCATGTTTCTTCCTTCTTACATCTTACATCATTTATACCAGTCCCATGTCAATGCCAATAATATTTGGTTTTCTTCTCTCTTTATCGAAATTTTCGTACCTTTGTACCGACAACAATAACCAATCATCATTAAACCTATGACAAAGAAAAGCCTTTTCATGACAGTAGCAGCATGTTTGTTGCTGGCAACTCCGATGTATGCACAGAAGAAAACCACTAAAAAGAAGAAAGTCACTTCTCAGTTAGTAACCTATCCGCAGCGTGATGAAGCCTTCAAGGCAGATTTCAAACTGACGCCCATCGGCAAGTTCGATGCGAATAACGTGCAGAACATGACCTTCACGAAGATGCCGACACCCTATTTCACAGGACACGTGCTGAAGCGTGACATGAGTCGTAAACAGGTGAGACTCACACAGGTATCATGCAGACAGAACCTGATTACTGACGACGAGGACTGGGTAAGGAACAACGACCTGACACTTCGTGAAGAGCGTGTGGAGACACCCATGAATCAGTTCGGCCCTCGCTTCCGCTATAGAACAGGCGGCTATCTCATCACTACTTACGGAGTACACTGGGGCTATACGGGATTAGTGGTCATTACCGACGAAGCACAAGAGACCCTTTATGCCGCCTATGACTTCGAGAATTTCAAGTTCTCGCCCAAAACGACATTGATGGGTAACTACCAGAGCGTCAACGACTTCTTCATCGAGGGTAATATCCTGTATATCGCTCACGGCAGCAACGGCTATTCCGACGGAGCAGGCTACCAGACTGGCTATATCACGGCATTTGATATGGAAAACGGAGAGATTATCTGGACTACACAGCCCATGACCTGTAACTCCCATTTCGCCATCGTCGACAACTCCATCATCTGCGGATACGGATTCACCGGTGAGCCTGACAACCTCTTTGTCCTCGACAAATACAGTGGTCAGCGCGTACAGAAGATTTCTGTGAAGAAGATGGTGAACGAGGTCGTGCCGAAGGATGGCTTAGCCTACGTACGTACCTATAGCTTCGACTACGTGTTTAAGATTCAGTAAACACCCGTAGGGGTGAAGTGCCATCCTAACAGGGAAGAAGTGCCTACCTAACAGGGAGAAAGGGGCATCCTAACAACCGTGCGGCTATAGGCAAAAGGGTGTGCGGCTATAGCCGAAAGGTCTTACGCCTACAGCCAAAATAGAAGACAACAAAAAGTACTGACTGAGCATCATTCAGTCAGTACCTGAGTCGAGGTCAGTCGGCATGTTTATTTAACAGTCCAACTTTGGGGGTGCAGTTCATGTAAAAAGGGAGTAGTAAGGGAGGTGTTTGCCAAACTACTCCCGTGGCTTGCGCCCTCTGTATATCGTGGTTTGAGCCACATGACGGGAGAAGGGGAGTAGTTTTTTAAAATGAACCTAATAACCACTTTCAACGCTCTTCTTACCATTATATATGTACACGCCCTTGGTTGTTGGCTTGCCTTGCAGCTTGCGACCGTCGAGGGTGTACCACGCATCAGACATCTTCCCATTCCCGAACTCCGTTCGCCTACCCGTACTTACATCAGACATGGTTTCAATTCCCGTGGCATCTTCGCCGAAGTTCAGGTAGATGGCACCTGCGGGCAGGTCGCCAGCAGAGATGCCCTTCAGCTTGAAGTAAGCACGACAGGCATTAATGACCATAGCCTGATCGGGATAGTAGAGCTTATTGTCAGCACCGAGATACAGCAACACCCTGTTCTCTTCATCAATATTGAGTGGCGAGAAGGAGCCGGTGAAGGTGACCTTGGTACCTTCTGGGGCGCCCTGAGTCGTTGTCGTCACGGACTGGAGGGAATTGCTGATGGTGACGCCAGTGAACACGGGGTCAGTGAGGTCAGCACCACCATTCCATTTCACGATATAAGGCATGCCTGCCATGATCTTGTCGACACTACCGCTATTGAAGGTGATGGTCAGCGTACCATCAGTACTATCAAAGGAACTGGTCTGCAGTGTCTTTACCGTAGCATCGGCAAGGGGTGTGCCGCTGAAGTCATTCACATCAAACGGCAGGCACAGCGTGTTCCATCTGCCGTCGCGATAGAGCGTGCGACCGCTGAGGGTAACGCTATTGACCTGCTTGCCGTCGTACAGGGATAAGGTCTCGCCGTTAGAGGCTTCGTCCGCCAGCGTGATGTCAATCTTCTTGTAGCGGGCAAAGAATTTGACGTCACCTTTGACATCATATTGCGTACCGGCAGGCAGCAGTGTCTCCGAGCCGCTGGTTTCGATATTATCGGAAGGTTCTTCGTCAGGAGAAGTGGCTTTGAGCCATCCTGCAAACTCCAGATTGATAGGAATGTTCTTGTTGGGTGCTGCGGGCAAGTTGAATATCGTTCCGTCTATCATCTTATATTCGACAGCGTCAGCATATCTGGTGCCTTCGCCTGGCAGATAGACGCTGACAGTATAGATGGAAGTGCTCTCCGTAATGCCGCAAACGGTGCAGGTGCCGTTCTTGAAGGTATGCTTCTCGGAGGCGAATGCCGTGGTACAGTACTGGCAGTGCTCTGTATGAGTATCATTGACAGTGGCTCCGCTAACAGTGTAAGTGACATTTTGGTGGGTACACGGCTCGACGCGTACCTGCGTGCGGTACCAGCACATGTTTTTACGTTCTTCCGCACGGGCCATACGCTCGGAGCTTACCATCATCCCATCGCCGATGGTCAGCTCGCCATAGTCATCGTTGTCTTCACCGGGACCGATGGCCCTGTTGCCAGTTTCATTCTTTCCGGCTTCGGCAATGACGATACCACCATTGATGGTGACTTTCCCGCCTGTGCCGTCCTCGCCGCCACCGATACCAGCGCCCTTGTTGCCACCCTGTGCCACGACATAGCCGCCGTTGATGGTGACTTCATAACCGTTGCCGTCCACACCGCCGCCAATGCCCGCGCCATTGCTGGTGCCCTCTTTGTAACCTGAGGCATAGACACGTCCACCATTGATGGTCACTCTGCCTCCCATTCCCGAGTCACCGCCGCCGATGCCGGCACCATCGTCACCGAGCGCATAGACATTGCCGCCCCAAATAGTGACATCAGGACCATTGCCGTCCTCACCAGTGCCTATGCCGGCAGCGTCCACGCCGCCGTAAGCGCTGATTTCGCCACCGTAGATATTGATGAAGCCATATTGAACAATCCAAAGAGCACCGATTCCGAGACCGATACCCGGTCCGCTATCGCCACCCGTGGCATTGATGATGCCACCGTAAATATTCAGCGCCTTATACTTTGTAAATGTGCCACCACCGATGCCAGCAGCATTTTCACCACCCGTGACCCGGATGTCACCACCGTGAATATTGATGTCCTTGAAATCGCCTGTGCCATCATAATCGCCGTAATCGCCGCCGATAGCTGCCTGCGCTTCGGGAGCGCCCTGGAGCACCAATTGTCCGCTGTCATCCCGCTGGCCGTAAATACAAAGCGTCTCCCTGACAGTAATGTGTTTTGCCGAGAGTTTGGCACCATCGCAGAGAATCAGGTGCGCATCGCCTCCATAACCGGTGTGAAAATAGTCGTAGGTCACGTTACCCTTGACCACATAGTAGTTATCAATATCAAGCTGTCCTTTACCGCCGCCGGTCAACTCGATATAGCTGTCGCTGTCCAGAATCTTGATTTCCGCCTTGATGCATTTATTATCGTCGTCCCAACTGCGCTCGATATAATAGACGGCGCCTTCGGGGAGGGAGTTGACTATCTGTGCCTCGTTGTCTGCGAGTGAGACGGTCATGACATCGCACAGGTCAGCCTTGAAGATTGAGCCAGGATTTGTACCACTGTTGTGGATTGAGTAGCCGCTAGTGAAGGTGCCCGACGTCTCTAAGGTGATGCCGACGGTGCTGCCAACGAGTCTGTCAGTGACAGTGATGAGCACACCTTCACTCAGATAGACATTATTTCCCAGTCCGTTGGCTTTCATATTGTCGGTTACAGTCACTTTGCCCTGCATGTTCAGCGTGGCACTTTCGCTGTTCCATATGCCGCTACCGTTAGCATGAGAGGTGTTACCGCTGATGGTGACGCCATCAAGTGTCAGTGTACCGTAGTTGTTAATACCACCACCACCGTATTGGGAGGCCGTATTACCAGTGATGGCGACGTTGGTGAGCGTTGCTGTGCAGCCCTCGTAGTTATAGATGGCACCACCGCCAGCAGGAAGCGTGTTGTCTATACTGGTATTGCCGCTGATGGTGCAGTCCGTCATGACGAGTGTGCCGCTGTTACTGATACCGCCACCACGGTCGTTGGCATGGTTGCCAGTAATGTTGACATTCGTCAAGCTTGCGATGCCCGAGTTGCGGATGGCGCCGCCGTCACCGCCCCAGCCGCCGGTAAGTGTACCATTACTGAGGTTGATCATCGAGCCTTCTGTCACAGTGATGACCTGGCCGTAATCAGCGCGCGCCATAAGACCTCGGTCCAACACGAAGCCGTTGAGGTCGATGGTCACGGTATTGTTACCTTCGATGACTAGCGAACTACCAATCTTGATGTCATTAGCGAAGCGGATGCTCGCGTTGTCATTGGCTGCTGCATCACGCAACTCGTCCTCCGTCCTTACAATGGTAGCAGGTGGAGGCGGCACTATAGAGATAACTGCATCAGCATCCTCCATTGTCAGGGTATAGGGGTTCTCTGTGCCGCTAATCGTACCCGAAGAGGTGGCGTAGCCGTATTTGGCAGAGCCGCTGAGGTTGAGCGTCACGGCATCGCCAGCAGCACCGTAGATGCTACTGTTATAAATCATACCACCGTTGTCACCGTATAGTGCAATGCCGTCCACAGAATAGGTAGCAGTAGACTTACCGGCTTTGTCTATCGTCACGCCCGCGTCGGCAGTGACAGTATGTGCCGCCTTGCCCTGCGCAGCACCGAAGAGACTGAGGTAATAACTATTGGCAACACCGGCTTGCCATTCCGTGCGCGTACGGTAGAACGTGCCGCTACCTTGCATCGTCAGCTCCGCAGGGGCGAACACACAGTCAGTGATATCCACATGTGCATTGTTGTTGTTCGTCTCGTTCCAACCTACAAACCCACCGCAATTGGTAGTACTCGCACCTAACAACTTACCGTCGAAGAGGCAACCGATTATCTGGAGATTCGCTTGGCAGTTGAGTGCTACCAGACCGCCATGTGTGCCATCGCCGTCAGTAGTACTTTTCATCTCTACGCTGACGCAGCAATTGGTGACGGTAGCCGTACCCTCTCCTGTCGCATTGGCAATCAGGCCAGCAGCGTACTTGCCACTCGTGGTGATACTACCTTTAACGTGCAGGTTCCTAATCTCAGCATTGTTCACATAACGGAACGGAGCAGTGTAGTTTGACGACGTGTTATAATCAACCGTCAGGGTGTAATCACCGCCGTCGAACGTGCCGCTGAAAGAGTGACTGGCATCGCCTATCATCGTCGTAACAGTGATGTTATCGGTCAGGACCAATTCCTTTCCCTTGTAATTGTTACCTGCACTGACCGATTCTGCCAATGCATCCCATTCGGCTGATGTTCCGATATAAATCGGCATATCGGAATTGATTTGTCCAACTGCCCCCTGTTTCACTGCGCAAAGCAGCACAACAAGCAGAGTAAATCGTTTACAACTATTCCTGAAAAAATTCTTCATATCTCGTTTATATAGCCTTATAGGATATTCATTGAATCGAGGAATACAATGATAATGGCAATAGGTATGATCCATCGCAGAAGAGTCAGATAGATGAGTGAGGCCACTCTCGGTCCCTGATACCTCGCTTTGGGAACAAACCATCCTGTATACAAGGCCGTTGCGAATGCACCAAGAGGTATCATGAAATTGGTTACAAGGTTGTTGGCATTGTCGAATAAGTTATGCCCCATGATGGTGAGCCAGTCGGCATGTCCCGTCATGGACAGGACGCACACAATATTGGCAACCACCAGTATCAAACTGACAACTATCACACTATGATGTCTGTTTAGAGGGCGCTTGGTTTCTGCTGTGGCTTCACAGAAAAATGCTACCATAACCTCCATCATAGAGATGGTTGAGGTAATGGCTGCGACACACATGAGAGCGAAGAAGGAAGTACTAGTAAGAGTTGGACTGAACATGTGCTGAAACACTTCCGGCAATGTAATAAATGTGAGTTCCGGTCCTTCTGTGGGGCTGAAGCCATATGCGAAAACGGCAGGAAAGACTATAGTACCGGCGAGCAATGACACGATAATGACAAGGACTATCATTTGTACTGACGTAGTGGTGACATCCTGGTCCTTTGGCATATATCCTCCATACGTGATGAGTATACCTAAGCCTATGGATAAGGTAAAGAAACTGAGTCCCATGGCTTCGAGTATGACCTTCGTAGTGATTTTCGAAAAATCGGGTTCGAACAAGAAGCGTAATCCTGTGGCTCCACCGTCGAGAAACACCATATGGATAGCCATCACTACCAACATAATAAACAAAATGGGCATGAGAATCTTGCTCAGCCGTTCTATTCCCTTGTTAACATCGAACCATAATACCGATGCCGTAAGGGCAATGGATATAATGGCATAGAGTATCATCACAGGGGCATCCTTCTCGAAAGTCTCGAAGAAGGTAGTGAGGGCAGCTGCATCCATGCCAGAGAAGGTGTTAGACGCAGCCTCTACCATGTAATAGATGCACCATCCTGTGACGACAAAATAGAAGCTCAGGATGAACAACACCGACAACACCGTTGTCCATGACAGCCACTGCCAGCGGTTAGAGCCACTCAAGGTACGGAAAGCTCCATAGGCACTCTTACGAGAAAGCTTGCCTATCAGGAACTCGTTCATCACCAGGGGTAATCCGAAAATAATAGAACAGGCGATATACAGGATGATGAATGCACCGCCACCGTTTTCACCTACGGTATATGGGAATTTCCATATACTGCCCAACCCTACGGCACTGCCTGCGGCGGCCAGCAATACACCAATTTTTGACGAAAAAGACTTCATAGAATGTAATATATATAAGATGTAAGAAATAAGATGTTATTCAAAGAAGCCGAAGCCGCCGATAGCGGTGAGCATGCGCTCGACATAGTCCCATGAGGTGTCTTTCCAATGGAAGCCAAGACGATGCAGGACAGAGCAGGTGTAGCGGTTGTCGCGCTCGATGAGGACAGCCTTCTGTCCGTGAGCCATGTCCTGGTAGGCCATAATAGCTGAGAGCAGCTTGGCCTTTTCCGGATCCTGTCCGGCAACAGCAACGATCTGCTCGAACTCATCATTTTCAACGAAACGCATCTCCCTGCCCACCTTCGCCATGAGTTTGAGGACATCGCCCAACAGTTCTGTGTGGTTGTTGAAAGGCTGGAACACAGTGCATTCCTTTGGCGTTGATGCAAGGAGCACCACAGCCTTGGCAGTCTGGTCGATTGGTGACATCTCTGTCAGTTCATCATAATTGTCGTAAGGACAACAGCCCAGCACATAGAACACCTTGAGACGACCCATGAAGCTGTTGCTGTTGAAGTTGGCCTGGAACTCACCGTCGTAGCTACGCGGTGCCAGATTACCAACACGCATCACCTTGGCACTAAGGCCATGGTGGGCAACAGCATCGAGCACCAGACGCTCTGCCAGGAACTTGGAGTGGATGTAGCGGTTGTCCAGGAACTGTCCGAACCAGAATTTCCGTTCGTCCAAAGACGGTACCGGACTGCCGTCACCATGGTCAATCCATATTTCAGCCACAGAGGTGGTGGAAATATGTACCAGTCGAGCGTCTGTCTTCAGACAGAATTCCACACAACGCTGGGCTCCACCGATATTGACATCTTCTATGTCTGTTCCCTTTGAGAAATGCTTTACGTTGGCGGCACAGTTGAAGACGGTGTTGATGCCGGCAGCAGAATTGTCGACCACAGCCGTCATATCCTGCGTGACATCGCCATTCACGACAAAGAGACGGGTGCCGAAGAGTTCGTTATAAGACTTCTCGAAATAGTAGAACAGCAGGTTCTTCAGACGATGCTCGGCAGAAGACTGATCCTTACCGCGAACGAGGCATGTGATGGTCGTGGCATCGGAGTCGATAAGTTCGCGCAAAACGTGGATGCCCAGATAACCCGTGGCACCGGTAAGGAGGACATTGCCCAGCTGTTGACACTCCCCCTTGAGGAACATATCAACGTTGTTATGCTGGAGGATAGCATCGATGCCGGTATAGTCAAAGTCGCTAACCTCGATGTCGGCATCATTGATGGGGGCCTCACCACTCACAAACTGTGCAAGCATACGTGGTGTAGGATGGGTGAACACATCGCCATAAGCCACATGATGACCAGCCTTGTCGGCCTCAATGATTACCTTCGTCACCATGAGGGAAGTACCGCCCAACTCAAAGAAGTTGTCGGTAGCACCGACCTTGTCCAATGACAACACCTCGCAGAATATCTTACAGAAGAGCTTCTCGGTATCATTGACAGGCTCCGCATACTCATGGTCGGCAGCCTGGATGACAGGGGCAGGCAATGCTTTTTTGTTCACCTTCTGGTTCTGGTTCAGCGGAATGCTGTCTATCTGCATCGTAGCAGCAGGAATCATATATGAAGGCTTCTGCTTGCCAATAAAATCGTTTAATTCCTTGATATCTACCTGCTCGTCGCTGACGATATATGCAGCAATGAACTTACCTCCATTATCGTAGTCGAAAGCCTGGACGGTAGCATCCTTGATGCCGGGGAACTCGCGGATGACAGCCTCTACCTCTTTCAACTCGATGCGGAAGCCGCGAATCTTTACCTGTCCGTCACGACGGCCGACAAACTGGATATTACCATCGGACAGATAGCGCACGATGTCACCAGTGCGATAGACACGGCTGTATTTCGCGTCGGTAGTAAACGGATTTGCCAGATAGGTTTCTGCGGTCTTCTCAGGACGGTTCAGATAGCCCCGGCTTACCTGTGGGCCACTGACCCAAAGTTCGCCCACGGCACCTACCGGCAGGCGGTTCAACTGCTTATCGACGATGTACAACCGGAAATTGTCAAGCGGCTTGCCAATGGGGGCGTTTTGCTCGAACTCATGCATTGCGTAGGTGGTGGTAAAGATGGTACACTCCGTAGGTCCGTATGCATTATGGAGCTGATAGCCTGTAGGAGGCGTGAGCGGCAACACCTTTTCGCCACCAACGGAGAGATGGAGCAGCGAATGGTTGTCAAAGTTCGTTGCAAACTGACAGCCCACTTGCGTGGTCATGAACGAATGAGTAATACTATTGTCGTTGAAGTAAGCATTCAAGTCGGGCAAATTCAGACGGATGTCGTCACCGATGATATAGACACAGGCACCGCAGGTCAGCGCAGGATACATATCCATCATGCAGGCATCGAAGCCGTACGAGGCGTAGGCTGCCACATGATGCTCAGGTTTCAGGGCATAATAGCGCTGATACCAGTGACAGAAGCATACGAGGTTTCCATGAGTCAGCTGACAGCCCTTAGGCACACCTGTTGAGCCAGAGGTGTAGAGCATGATGAACAGTGACGACGGCGTGATGTCTGCCTGCACGGGCTTTGTGGCAGCCGGCAGAGCAGCGATATCCTTGATAAAGAGTACCTTGCCCTGGTATTCATCCACCAGCGGACGCAGCTCCTCGTCTGCAATCAGCAGCTTGGCGGAGGCGTCCTGCATCATGAAGTTCAGTCGCTCAGCAGGATACGACGGGTCTAACGGCTGATAGGCGCAACCCGCCTTCAGTACGCCTAAAGAGGCGAGTACCATCCATTCGCAACGTGGAATCAGCACGGAGACCACATCTTCCGAGCCGAGTCCCAACGACTGTATGTACCCAGCGATGCGTTCTGAGGTCTCGTCCACCTGCTTATAGGTCAATCGCACGTCGTGATAGACCACGGCGATGTTGTCGGGCACACTCTCCACCTGCTTGCGGAACAACGATACTACGGTCTGCGTGTTGTCGTAGGGCACATCGTTCTGGTTGAAACTGTCGAGCAACGCGGTCTGCTGGGCATCGAGCAACACCACATCCTTCAGCGGTGCATCAGGATTGCTCATGAAGGCATTGGCAGCATTGCTGATGGACTGCGAGAGGCTTTGCATCAGGTCATGGCTGTAACGGCCATTGTCGTATTGCAGGCAAATGCTGGGCTGCCCCTTCTCGTCATTCTGTATAAAGAAGGCGATGCGGAACTTGGGCGTTTCGGACTCGAAAGTCTCAATAGGCACTGTCTGCCCCTTGTACGTAAGTGCATCGAGCACGCCCATCTGATAAGCGAACATAATCTCCGCCGAGAGGTCGTAGTCGGCAGCGATGCGCGCAAACGGATAGGTCTCGTGGCTCAGCGTCTCGTCGAAGTTCTTGCTCGTCTCGTTCAAGAACTCCATCACGCTCTGCTCACCGATCTGTGCACTCAGCGCCAACGTATTAACGAACATTCCCACGGTGTTGCTGATGCGTAGGTCAGAACGTCCATTGCTGATAGTCGTGATGCACAGCTGTTCGTTGTTGGTGAAGCGAGCCAGCGTGTAGAAGGTGGCAGCCAGTAGGTGATGAGCCGGCGAGATGTTGTGCTGACGGCAGAAGTTCTCTATGGCATCGAAATCCAACGGTGTGTAGATGGTGCCTACGATGCCTTGCTCCAACGGATTAGTCAGGTCGGGCGCCACTTCCGTTGCGCCTTCCACCTTGCCCAGACGTTCTTGGAAGAAGTCGCGGGCGGCGGCGTATTCCTTGCTGCTCTCAGCGGCTTTCTGTGCAGCCACGAAGTCGGCATAGGTGAAGCTCTCTGGTTCAATCTCCTTGCCGTTGAGCAGGTCGAACAGTTGTGCCAGCAGCACATCGAACGAGCCGCCATCGACCACGAGGTGATGGATATCCATCATCAGATACACCCATTGCTCGGTGGTGACAATCTCGATGCGGTAGAGCGGTCCTTGTCTCAGGTTGAACGGCTTGACGAACTCCACCTTGTAATGTGGGAAATCAGCCTCCTTGCACTGGCTCTGGGTAATCTCGACAGGTTGCCCGGCATCAACAATTTGGATGATGTCAGCCCCTGCACTCCCGAAGTGCGCCTGCAACAGAGGATGTGTCTTGACGAGTGTCTCCACGGACTTGGACAGCAGCTTGATGTCCACATTCTTGGGGAAGCGTGCGATGACCGGTGTATTATAGATGGTGGAATCAGGTTGCTTCATGCAATCCACATAGACACCCATCTGCGCGTACGACAAAGGGATATTGCTCATGTCGGCATGTGCCACCTCAGCAGTCTCCTGCTTGGCAGTGCTTCCGCTCAGCAGCGCCGTCAGGATCTCGTTCTCGATACTTTGTACACTGCCGCTCTTGGCCAAGGCCTTTGCGTTCAGCGTGACGCCAAAGCGCTTGTTGATCTGTATGGCCAGCTTAATACCCATGATGGAGGTCAGACCGACATAGCCCAGCACCGTCGTGATACCGAAGTCCTCGGTGTTGATGATCTGTGCGATGATCTCATGGATTTCCTTCTCCAGCACATTCATCGGCACATCTTTCAACTCAACACTCTCATCTTGTGATTTTATTTCGGGCGTCGGCAATGCTTTCTTGTTCACCTTCTGGTTCTGGTTGAGCGGAATGGCATCAATCTGCATCGTCACGGCCGGTACCATGTAAGGCGGTTTCTCCTCCATGATGAAGTCGTTCAACGCCTGGATGTCAACGATTTCATCGGAAACGATATAGGCTGCGATGAACTTGCCACCGCCTTCTTCATCAAAGGCCTGCACGGTTGCATCCTTGATGCCGGGGAACTCGCGGATGACGGCTTCGACTTCCTTCAGTTCGATGCGGAAACCGCGGATCTTCACCTGTCCGTCCTTACGACCTACAAATTGTATATTTCCATCAGGCAGATAGCGCACGATATCGCCAGTACGATAGACCCTGCTATAGGTCCCCGTCTCCTCTACAAAAGGATTGTCAATGAACACCTCTGCCGTCTTTTCAGGACGGTTCAGGTAGCCACGGCTCACCTGCGGACCGCTAATCCACAGTTCACCGGCAGCACCCACAGGTAAACGACGACCCTGAGGGTCAATCACATAGAGCCGCATATTGTCGAGCGCCTTACCAATAGGTATTTCTTTCATTTTTTTCTCTACCGGGTATGTGGTAGTGAAGATAGTACACTCTGTCGGACCATAGCCGTTATGCAATGTGTACCCCTCAGGAGGCGTAAGGGATGCCAGTTTCTCACCACCTGCCGACAGATGCATCAACGAGTGGTTCTCAATACAGGTAGCAAACTGATAACATACCTGTGTGGTCATGAACGAATGGGTAATATTCTCACGCTCAAAGTAATCGTTCAATGCCATAAGGTCGAGTCGCAACTCTTCGGGCACGATATGTACGGAGGCACCACAGGTGAGGGCAGGGTACAAATCCATCATACAGGCGTCGAAGCCGTATGAAGCGTAGGCTGCCACATGATGCTCAGGTTTCAGAGCATAATAGCGCTGATACCAATGACAGAAGCATACGAGGTTCCCATGAGTCAGCTGACAGCCCTTAGGCACGCCTGTTGAGCCAGAGGTGTAGAGGAGGATGAAAAGAGACTGCGGGGTAATCGGAGTATTCGGAATATTCGGAGTATTCGGAAGACTCGGAATATCTTTGGTCAACAACACCTCGCCCTTGTATTCATCTACGATATTCCTGAGTTCCTCATCCGCTATCAGCAGCTTGGCGGAAGCATCCTGCATCATGAAATTCAGGCGCTCCTTCGGATAACTCGGATCGAGTGGCTGATAGGCACAACCCGCCTTCAGCACACCGATGGAAGCAATCGCCATCCATTCCGAACGGGGAATCAACACCGACACGACGTCCTCTAATCCCAGGCCCTTGCCAGCGATATAGACCGCAATGCGGTCGCTGATCTCATCTACCTCCCGATAGGTGTAACGCTTGTCTTTATAGACGACGGCGATATTCTCGGGCGTAGCCTGTGCCTGACAACGGAACAGCGACACGATGGTTTGTGTATCGTCGTAAGGCACCGTATTCTGGTTGAACGAGTCAAGCACTGCTATCTGGGCATCTGTGGCAATACTGATATCGCGCAGCTGCTTCTGCTGCAGGAATCCCTTCAGCACGGCTTCGTAGCTCTCCATGAACTGACTGATCAGCTGCTTGGAATACTCGCCGCCATTGTATTCTGCCCTCAGATAATAGCCCTGCTGCTCCTCGCCGGCTGTCAGGCAGAGCGACACGCCCAACGTGTAGTTGCGGAGATGTACCGTCTCCATTGGTTTGCCCATCAGCTGCGTGTCGCCAAGCATCTCGCCCCGCCAGGCAAACATCGAGTTCGTTTGCAGGTTGAGGTCGGCCATCACGTCGGTGTAGCTGTATAGGTCGTGTTCGCGACAGCCTGTCATCTGTTCCTGATTGGCCTTCAGGAAGTCAAGCACAGTGGTCTCTTCCGTGAACTTGGCGTAAACGGGCAGCGTCTTCACCGTCATGCCAACGGAATGAAGGAACCTTTGGTCGGTGCGACCGTTATATACCGTAGCAAAAAGCGATTCCTGCTCGTTGTTATATTTCGCTAAGAGATATGCATATGCCGCAGTAAAGAGAGTAGTCCTTTTAATGCCGTTGACCTTACAGAAAGTTTCCACCCGCTCCTTGTCAATGCCAAGAAGGCACTCCTTGTTGGCCTCAAAGCGCTCTGTACCCTCAAGGTCTGGAATGAGTGGAGTGAATGTGTCGCTGCAGTCGAAGTTCTGGGCATACCATTGTTTTCCCTTTTCAAAGTCGGATGTTTTGCGCATCTCGGATTCGGCAAGGGCAATTTCCTGCATCGTCATCTCCTCAGGGGCAAGGATGCTGCCATTGTAAGCCGCTTCTACATCGTGAAGCACAATTTGCAGTGTGCTGCCGTCGCCAATGATATGGTGCATGTCGAAGAACCAATATATATGCTCCGTATCGCGCAATACCCTAACATGAAACAGCCTCCCGCCATAGAGTTGGAACGGTTCGATGAACTTCGCCTTCTCGGCCTCAAGGTCTTCAGCCTTTGTACCCTTGAACTCTTGAACATTCAAACCATTAAACCCTTCAACTTCTTCCATGTCGATGAACTGGAAAGGCTCACCATCATCATTTACCCCAATCCGTGTAAAGAAAGTGGGGTGAGACTTTAACATCGTCTCAATGGCGCGACACAGTCTGTCGGCATCAAGACTGCCGTCAAGGACAAAGAGGAACGGTAGGTTATAATAGACTTCATTCTCATGGCTTACGCATTCCGCATAAATGCCATATTGTGACTTTGACAAAGGTGCTGATGATTTCATATTTAGTAATATTTATTATATTTTAGGTTTGGAATCGTTATTCTTAAAATTTAGTGGTAAACAGCCTTGGTGAGACAATCAGCGAGAACCATCCCCAGTGGGAAGTCTTACTGCTGCCATCCTGTTTCAGACGGCTCATCGTCTCCGTACCTAACATTAGGGTGTAGCCTGCCGTGAGGGAGATATCCTTTGTGAAGCGGTAACTGCCCATCAGGTCGATGCTGTGACCCAGGGTGTTGCTGAGACCATTCAGATGAGTGGCTACAGCCAGATAGTGATAGGTGGCGCTGAGGTCAAACTTGGAGACAGGCTTGCTGGAGATGCCGATATAGGCATTCTGCAAGCCAGGAGTGAAACCATTGATGTAGGCGCTCTCGTAAAAATAGTCCAAGATACCATAGAATTTGGTGCGCGAACCGTAGAGGGGTGCGAAACCCTTGTTGACATCGTGTCGAGGCAGGCCTTGCGTGCCACCGTAGATGACAGGCACATAGTCATCGCCACTAAGGTAATCGTAGCCAAGGATGAAGCCAAAATAGTCTGAAGGATTGACGGTGGCCTTCCCACTGATCATCCATGCGTCAATCTTTGAGGCTCCCATGAGAACGGGATTTACCATTTTGCCACCCTGACGATAATATGAGCCTTCGAACGTCAAGTATCTAGGATGGAAGTACAAGTAACCGCCATACATCTGCTGGTTCACGGTAGAAGGCGGATTATATGCCACTCCAGGCTTACCTGCCTGTAAGCCATAATTCATGAAAAGAAGTGAGACACTCAGGGGAAACTTGGGAACGTCATAGTGATACCACACGGTCTGCATGGTCTTGTAAAGCTGAGCACCATCCTTATAATAGGTGCTGGAATACATATTCTCCGCATTTTGGTTGTATGCCAGTATGGCATGAACCTTATGCCCGTGTCCCTCGTAACCTACCCTCACCACATCATGCGACAATGATGCCGTGGCAAAGTCGTTGGTACCGATAATGCGCTCGTCATCATATGACAGCGCCACGCGTCCCACCTGCGCAAAGAGGCCGTTTCTGGCCGTCACCTTCGCCCAACCCTCATAAAGATTGAGTGCCATGTTGCCTTTGGTTCCCCAAACTGCCAGATTCTGAAATACGACACGGGCCTCTAAGTATGGTCTGCTGTAGTCTGCTGTGATTCGCGTACGACCAAGAAGGAAATTTGACCTGTCCTCGACTCCGACATCCTCATTGACAGGCAGACCACCTTTTACTATTTCACCATGAGTCATAAAGTTCAGACTGAAGCTTAAGGTATTATTTTTGGTAGAATCAGTCTGTGCACATACACTGAGTGATGGAAGAAACAGAAAAGCAACAAAGAGAAGTCTTAATTTCATACATCAATGGTGTGAGAAGTTATTCAAACTCGAAGATGTTAATGAATCCTGTTAATCTAAACACGCTCTTGATGTCGTCGTTTACATTACGCAGCACCACACGGCTACCTGCCGACTTGGCGCCTTTCAGTATGCTAATAAGGATGCGCAGGCCACTGGATGCGATATACTCCAGACAGGTGCAGTCGATGACAACATCCTTACCGTCGCTAGTATAAAGCGGTTCCAGTACTTTTTCCACCTCAACAGCTGCTGCAGTGTCCATTTCTCCTTCTAAAGTGGCAACATACTTGCCGTCAATTTCTTTTAGATTTACTTTCATATTCTTTACTTTTATATTATTTAATATCCTATTTGTATATCTTCCTTAGCGTCAGCGTGTTATACCCATTTAAATGCTCGTAATTGACAGAGTCCATAATCTCGCGAAGCAGATGGATGCCCAGTCCTCCGACCTGACGTTCCTCTGCCGAGAGGGATATGTCTATATCTTCTATCAAAGTGGGGTCAAAGGGTACGCCGGAGTCTGAAATAACAACCTTCAGACACTGACCGTCTGTCATCATGCAGACCTCCACATTACCCTCTACTCCGACAGGATAGGCATAGTCTATCACGTTAACCACGGCCTCCTCTACGGCTAAGCGTATCTTTCGGGCAAGTGACGTCTCAATGCCCATCTTCTCGAGCAGGGCCTTCTGGAAGCTGCTGAGTACCGACACCTCGCTGACATCATTCTTCAGCGTCAGCGTCTCGCTCAGCGTGCTTTCAAACCGTTGTGGCGTATAGCGGATGGCTAGCAGCGTCAGGTCGTCACTCTGTTCGGCATCATTCACGAAACGGTGCACTTTCTCTGTCATGGCATCAAGGATGTCCTTTGGACCCAACTGTCTTTCAGCACATTTTTTGAGCACGTCGTCTATGCGCTGCAGATCAAACTGTTTCCGCCCGGCATTCTTTGCCTCCGTCAGTCCGTCGGTATAGAGGAACAGGGTGCTGTCTGGCGTCAGGAAGGTCTCCTGCACATTGTATTTCACATCGTCGAACAGCCCGGCGGGCAGATGCGGATTACATTCGAGACGGGAGAGGAGTGTAATCGGCTCTGCCGCTTTGCTAGTCGAAGAATTATGAATTATAATAGGAGCATCGTGACCGGCATCGCAATAGCGCAGGTGACCAGAAGGCAGGTCTAGCACACCGATGAACAATGTGACAAACATATTCGTGTCATTACCCTGACAAGTCGACTCGTTGATGCGATGCACAATATGGGCAGGATTGTTTTCATGTGCTGAGAAAGCACGAAAGAAAGAACGGGTTCCAGCCATCAGCATGGCCGCCGGGGTTCCCTTACCGCTGACATCACCGATGCAGAAGAACAGTTTCTCGTCGCGGATGAAATAGTCGAACAGATCGCCTCCCACTTCTCGGGCAGGAACCAGCAAACCACAGATTTCCAAATCGTCCTTCTTCAGATAGTTGGGGGGCAACATACTCTGCTGTATTTGGCTGGCCACACGCAATTCCGAACTGATGCGTTCTTTTTCAGCATTCACCTGACGCAAGCGCTCCAAATTGCGCTTCGAACGCCATACAATAAAGCCTATCAACAGCAGTCCCGTCATGGCCACCAAGAGGAGATTTCGCATGATGCGTTGCATTTTACCGAAAACGTCGTTCTCGTCAAGCACATTGAGGAGTATCCAGTCTGTCTTGCCGCCTACGGGGGTAAAGAACAGTAGTTTCTTCCTGCCATTTTCGTCCTCCATAGTCTCGTAGCCGTTTTTATCAGAATCTTTCTTCACATATTCAAGAGCTCTCCTAAATAGCAGATTGTCCTCGCCTGCAAGCAGATTGTAGCGTCCTGTTACGAGGAAACGCTCATTTGAGGGATATATCTTATCCTCATTCACAATATCCTTAAGCCACTCGAGCGAGAGGTCGGCCTCAACCACCGCCACTATTTTACCCTTGCTGTTCCTGACTGGTACGCCATAGGTGGTAATGCGCTGCATGGCCCCCACGTTGTCCATATAGGGCTCGCACCAATGGCTCTTTCCTGTAACCATTGGCATGATATAGAATTCATAATTGGTATAGTCGTGTCTTGAAGACCCCAGTTGTTTCATCTCTATCGTACCGTCGGGTTTTCGTACTGAATACGGCTCAAACCAGTATCCGCGTTCCGGGAAGAGATTAGGGATGCAGGCAATGCAACTGCCCAGAATCATCGGATTATTCTTCGTTATCTGGTATGATTCACTGAACAGGGAGTCAGGGTTCAGCAGGTCGTCGGCCACTATCCACGACATATTGTCAAGCACCACTTCTACCTTTGTCAGTTTGTTGCAAATACAAAGGGAGAGAGTGCTATTCTCGCGTTCCATCACTCGTATGGTTGTACTTTCTATTATATCCTGACTATTGTAATAGATTATTCCCGTCGTCAGCTCTATCAGCAATGCTGCTACGACGATGACAATCAGACTGGTATTTGTCTTAATGATCTTTTTTATCCAGTCGACCTTACTCATATTTTCAGTTCTCTTATTTCAATTTTAATTCTATGGATCTAATTCTATTGACCCTTATAGCAATATACCTCATAATTACATGTTACAAAAATACGAAAAAAAACTATACGACCAACAATATAGGCATTTTTTTTCAGATAGGTAGATTTACTCGTACTTGACACAGCGGTAGGAGGGGTTGACAGAATTAGGGTCTTCGTCGGTACGGTTGAGAAGGAATATTTTGTTACCATCGGCATCATACTCAGAGACGAGACGGGTGCAGTTGCCCACTTGAGTACTCCAGCCCCAGCCCATGACAAAGCCGCGACTGCCGAAATCCTGAAAGGCACCACAAGCCTGGGTGAAATAATCACCGACATGGAGCCGGTTCCTACCATTGAGTATTTCTCCATCATCTATATTGTTGATGTCAAGACGGATGGCACGGGTGACAGATGGATCGTGAGCGTTGCCATTATCGAAAAGAGTGATAGATTCTTTACCTTTGTCTTTGTGATAGCGGACGTAATGCTGACCAGAGAAGCTGTATGAAGGATCCAATGCCTCCCCATTGATACGCCAGAGGATACTACCATCGTGTGGATTCACGCAGACGACAGAGCTGAGGGCACGGAAAGAGACTAGCCAGTTACCATTGGGGAACACATCGATGGAGTTGAAGTGCACATAGTCGAAACTGGTGTCGAAAGCGGGACTGCCCCACTCCAACAATTCATCATGGTCAGTACTCCACCAGTCGCACACCACCTGACCATGATCCACTTCCTGCAGATAAGCCACAGCACGTGTCGTGCCATCGATCTCACGCTCTACGTAAGAGCCGGAGGCTATCCAATGGGTAGGCGAGAAGAAATAGAAGTCGTGGCCGTCAAGGGGTGAGCCTTCAGGCAAATAGCCGTCAAGGCTACGTAAGGCATGGATGGTATCCACGGGATTGTAATGATCGTCAAGCAGGATGCGCATGCCTGGCACATAACCCGTAAAGGCACGATCGCTGAACTTTGGGTCGGGGGCGTGATAGCTATAGTAGGTCTTGCCCGAAAATATATGCTTCTTGAAGTCCCAGAAACCCAGCTCATCAAAGGTACCATTGGCCTCGGTGGGCTCAAAGCGGTAATAGAGCAGTCGACCATCGTTATCGTACTTCATGATAAGCGGCTGGTAGATAAACGAAAGGTAGAAATGACCGGGAATCTGTCCCTTGCCCTGATGTGTGATTCCAGGGATACCCTCAGGATAGGCGTTGATGAGGAACGATCCATGTTGAGTCGCTGTGGTATAGTCAACAGGGATATAACCTGCTGTAGTGAGGTCAGTAGGCAGTGTGTACGATATAGCACCATTGATAACAGACTTGTCTGCAATAGTAATGGAACTGAAATCGCTGTAATTAAGCACCTTGATATCAGCGGCAAACTCACTACAGAGTGTACGGAGGTTAAGGTTCCCATTACAAGGAAGGGGCACGTCATAATGCTCACCATTCACTTCAAGGCACATCACGGCAGGCTCGGGGGCATGGTTGTTACTGGTTTCGCAACTTACGAAACAGAGAGTCACAAGAGCCAAGACTAAAGTTCTTAATTTACTGGATAGCATCATATTATTATTTTTTAAGTTACACCTACTTTTGAAAACTCTTCTTCACGGAACTCGACAGGATGAAGCTATAGTGATGGGGCAGGTTGGCATCAATGGTATACTGCGGCAGAGTGTGTTTGCCCCAGGTATCTGCACCGCCTACGCCATGAACTGTTAAGTCGATGTTTAGGTTGACGAAACGTCCACGTTGGATATCGTTGGGATGACGGACGCCTTCCAAATCCTCTTCACCATAATCCCATGCACGAATGCAGAGGGGCTGACAGCCCTCGATTCGGAGGACATAATCTGAGTACTCGGAGTTTTCAGAGTTCTCTGATGAAATCTCAAACCAACGAATATCACATCGGTTACCATTATCCTGCGGATGGACATATTCTATCTCGTAATCGCTAAGCGGCATCTCATAGACATTCAAAAAGGCAGAACGCTTGCGATCAGGATAGTTCTCCCAGGGACCACGACCATAGTACTTAATGTGCGTATAGTTTATGGGGAGTCGCATGCGCATTCCGAACTTCGGCATCAGTGGGAGATTGGCAGTCGTAGGACGATAATCCACATCGACGCGAATGGTACGATCGTCAATGACAGTATAGTTGACTGTGACATCCCTGACCTCTTTCCAGACGGCTGATTGCTCGGCAAAGTGGGCAGCATGCTGGTTGTCATTCTCAGGTTTCCAGAAATAGGGTTCCAGTGGAGCTTGCAGCACTTCGCGACCATCGACAATCCATGAGGTAAGGACATTGCCGTCGATGGTAACTGACCCTTTTCTTAATCCATTGGGATTTGGCTGCTTTGTAGACTCTTCCCACTCCCATGGCTGGAGCACAAGCTGTTCACGTGCCACCACAAAACCTTTCTTTGCCCAAGGTTTGTCTTCCTTCAGACATGCAAAGATGTTCAGCAGTCGTTCCGTTCCGACAGTAACAGTATCGCGAATGATGCTATATTCGTCGATACTGGTAAAGAAGTCGTGATTGATGATACGGATATCATCACTCTCGCGGACAAAGTGCAGGGGTTGATAGACATACTGAACTTCATAATAATGTGGATGAGGCTTGCGGTCAGGAGTAATAAGTCCGTTGATACAGAACGGTCCATCATTAGGCTGGTCTCCGAAATCTCCGCCATATGCATAATAGCCGTCTTTCTCTAGTCCCTGATCTACCCAGTCCCAAATGGCAGCACCACAGATAGAGGAATCGGCATAGATAACATCCCAATACTCCTGCAGATTACCACAAGAGTTTCCCATCGCATGAGCATACTCGCGCATCATGAAGGGCTTGTCTGTCACTTGCTGGGCATTCTTCCGTAGGTCGTCTGGATAGAGATAACTATCATCCCAGATACAACTATAGCGACGATCACTATCGAAGAAAGGCGGTCGTGTCGTATCCAATTCCTTCACTTTATTATACATCGCCTCGATATTCGGACCAACAGCACCCTCATTACCCAGACTCCAGAGGATGACACAGGGATGGTTGAAGTCGCGTTTCACGAGTGCCTCTGCCCTGTCCACATGTGCCTGTTGCCAAGCAAGGTCTTCGCCCATCTCGCTATTGGCATAACCATAGCCGTGTGTCTCATGGTTTGCCTCATCCATCACATAAATACCCCAGCGGTCGCATATCTCATAAAGATATTCACGATCAGGATAATGCGAGGTACGCAGGAAATTGACATTCGCCTGTTTCATCAGTCGGATATCCTCTAAATAAGTCAAATCATCCACATAACGACCTGTCTTGGGATGGTGGTCGTGACGATTGACACCACGCAGTTTCACGTTCTTGCCATTGATCTTAAAGACTTCCCCAATGACCTCCACTTTCTTCACACCCAGATGATAGTCGAAATGCTCGATAACATTGCCTTTGTTATCCTGCAACTCTACACTGAAAGGATAGAGGTTGGGCTTCTCCGCGGACCATAGGCGGGGATTCCTCATCAGGTAAGTGAGTTGGATATGTGTAGTATCGTCCGTATCGAGACTCTTTAACTGACCTTCGATCGTTTTTCCATCTATTTTAAAAATTGCCTTTAAATCTTTGGCAGCCTTCTTACCAGTATTACAGAGTGCTATATCAGCGGTTACCTGAGCCTGTGAGAAATCTTGATTGGGTACAGCCGTCACCTGATAATCACTGATATGTATCAACGGGCGCACCCATAACTGTACCTCTCGGAAGATTCCTGATAGTCGCCACATGTCCTGATCTTCCAGATAACTGCCATCGCTCCAGCGATACACCTCAATAGCCAGTTTATTCTTACCTGCATGCAAGAACTTCGTCGCATCGAATTCCGCTGGCGACATTGAATTCTGACTATAGCCCACCTTCTGACCATTCACCCAGACATACATGGCTGAATGGACTCCGCCGAAGTGCAGGATGAGGTTATTGGAAAGCATCTCTTTGGTAACATCCACAAATGTCACATACGAACCTACGGGGTTGCGGTTCTCGTAAGCGGTCCAATCCTTGGGTGGTTCTGTCGTCACACTAGGACGATTCCGAACGAACGGATAGTTGATATTAATATAGATAGGTGTTCCATATCCCTGTGTCTGCCAGTTGCCAGGAACAGTAATCTTGTCCCACTGGCTCACATCATAGTCTTCTTTATAAAAGTCCACAGGTCTTTCCTCTGGATTCCGACTCCAATGAAAGAACCATTGTCCGTCTAGACTGATAATCTCTTTACATTCCTTCTCTCGCGACGGCAATTGCAGCGTAGCGTGATAAGGGAGTTTGTTGATGCCTAAGACGGCAGGATTCTCCCAATCATGAACCTGTGCCTGTGCACTTATCGTCAAAAGACAAAAGCCAACAGCTAACAGCCAATATCTATTCATAGTCCTATTACTTTATGTCGATATCACCATAACCCATACGATTGCCGCTGGCAAGGCGATCTGCCTCAAAGCGAAGTACTCGTACTTTAATGGGATTAAACTTTATCGTCTGCCAGATGGGGTTATTCACAATATTAGAAAACTCGCCCGATGCCAGTTTTGTCCAATTGTTCCAATCGGTTGACCCCCAAAGAGTGTAGTGAGTGATGATGCCTTCATTATCTTGCGGAGGCAGATAGCGGAAAGAACTAAAGGTCTGTTCCGTATCCCAATCGATGAACATCTGTAGGGGTGAACCGAAGAAGATATGTAGCGCTGACGATTTCTTCTCACCACTATCGGGAATATCGGCAGTCAGTTCTGGTGCGAGATAAACACCTATCTTCTTGATGATGGGTTCACACTTAGCATCAGTGATCGTGAAACGTAGTTTTGTCGCCTTGACAGTAGGGAAACAGATGATGCGACGATGACCTATGGTTGTGAGTCCATCACCATTCATTCCCGAGCTGTGCTCGCCTACCCGTAGCCTTTCAACCAATTCATCTTTCAGTGGTTGCCATTTTCCGTCAACAAGTGCTTCAAGTGAAAACTTCTTCACACGCTGACCTTGGGCGATGTCTTCTTCAACAAGGAAACGGTTAAAGGTCATTGGTTTATTAAAGTCGATGATGGTTTCATTTCCTTGAGTCTTTATATTGGCTGTGGCTACCAGATCGGTCTTAAACACTTCATCTATCATTTTCTTGAAGGCAATGCCGCGTAGACTGTCGTTCGGATGGATGCGCCCGTTGGGAGCAATAGGGAAATTCAGCAACAATGTAGAGTTACGACCAACGGATTTATAATAGGTGTCCATCAGTTTCGAAAGACTCTTCACGTGCTCGTTCTCTGCATCGTGATAGAACCAACCTGGACGGATACTGGTATTCGTCTCACCAGGACACCATACGTCACCATCTTCCACACCATAATGTAACATCTGATAAGGTACATCACCATCATGATACAACAAACTCCAGTTCGTTTCTCCTACATTACCAGCCTCAGTACCCACCCAACGCAGATCACCACGATCGCTGCCGTCGTTCCATATCAGACACTTGGGTTGCAGTTCACGAATCATCTTGTAGGTCTCAGACCATTGGTAGTAAGTAGTACGATCTATCTTTCGTGTCTCATTTGCACCTCCATACCAGCCGTCACCGCCATTGGCGCCATCGAACCATACTTCAAAAATGTCACCATAGTCGGTGAGCAGTTCACGCAGTTGGTTGCGGAAATACGTAACATATTCTGGTCGTCCGTATTCTGGATGGTTACGATCCCAAGGCGAGAGATACACTGCAAACTCCAATCCTTCCTCACGACAGGCATCAGCCAACTCACGTACCACATCACCTTTTCCGTCTTTCCATGGTGCGTTCTTCACACTATATTCCGTATAAGCTGAAGGCCACATACAGAAACCGCAATGATGCTTGGCAGTAAAGATGATACCTTTCATGCCTGCCTGTTTACAGACACGCACCCACTGCTTACAATCAAGGTGGGAGGGATTGAACAACTGCGGGTCTTCATTGCCAAAGCCCCACTCCTGATCAGTATATGTGTTCAGCGAGTAATGGATAAACGCATACATCTCCATATCCTGCCACCGCAACTGGTTGGCATTAGGAAACGGACCACAAGGATTTACCACTTGTGCTACCAACGTCAAAGCACACCACAGTACCATTGAAAATAGTAATATCCGTTTCATGTTTAGGTCGTTTTATGTTGCAAAGATAAATAAAAAATGATATATAAGCAACACTTTAAAAAAAATGTTGTATCTTTGCAATACAATAACAAAAACAATATGAGAATCCTTATTTTATTTTTTCTCCTGCTGACGACAGGATGGAGTGCCGTTCATGGTGAAGACGGCAGTCGTCTGTGGTTACGATTAGACACCATTAGTACGTCTACAATAACGGGTGTGAAAGGTATAGCCATGACTGAGTTACAAACCTACTGGCAGGGTGGTCCTGTGATACTGAAACGACAGAAAAACATCGCCAAAGACGGCTACACCATCAAAAGCCAAAATGGAAAGATTGTGATAATGGCTGCTAATGACGCAGGACTGCTTTATGGAGCCTATCACCTGCTACGCCTACAACAGACAGGAAAAGACTGCTCATCGCTTAATATAAGCGAGGAACCTGCCTACGACCTGCGTATCCTGAACCACTGGGACAATCCCGATGGCACTGTCGAACGTGGTTTTGCAGGACATAGTATCTTCGTGAATCCAGAACCTGCTCGTATGAAAATGTATGGACGCGCCAATGCGTCTATTGGCATTAATGGAACAGTACTTAACAATGTGAATGCCAAACCAGAGGCATTGTCGACTAAAAGTCTGCAGAAAGCCAAGAATATTGCAGACCAGTTACGACCTTACGGCATTCGTGTCTATCTCTCCATCAACTTCGCCTCACCCATCAAGGTAGGTGGACTGAAGACGGCTGACCCGCTCGACGCGGATGTTATCCGATGGTGGAAGAACAAAGTGAATGAGATATACCAACTGATTCCAGATTTCGGCGGTTTTCTCGTGAAGGCGAACTCCGAAGGAGAGCCTGGTCCACAGGACTTCGGACGCACCCATGCCGACGGTGCCAATATGTTGGCTGCTGCCCTAAAGCCCCACAAGGGAATTGTGATGTGGCGCGCCTTCGTCTATAACCCCCAGAGCAGCGACCGTGCCAATCAAGCCTATGAGGAGTTCATGCCCCTCGACGGACAGTTTGCCGACAATGTCATTATCCAGATCAAGAACGGTCCCATCGACTTCCAGCCCCGCGAACCATATAGTCCGTTGTTCACTGCCTTGCAGAAAACACCGATGATGGTGGAGTTCCAGATAACACAAGAATATCTCGGTGCAGCCAACCATCTTGTTTATCTCGCCCCCATGTGGAAAGAATTCTTCTCGTTTGTGAAGCCCAACAGTCTGAAGGCAATGGCAGGTGTGGCTAATATCGGTGACGATACGAACTGGTGCGGACACCACTTCGCACAGGCTAACTGGTATGCTTTCGGGCGACTGGCATGGAATCCCTCACTGACATCAAAAGAGATTGCGGAAGAGTGGCTGGAGGCTACCTTTGATAGCTCTACGGCGGCAGCTAATTCTCAATCTTCAATTCTCAATTCTCAATTAGTCAAGCTTATGCTCGACAGTCGTGAGGCTTGCGTCAGTTATATGATGCCACTGGGTATCCATCATATCTTTGCCGGCACGCACCATTATGGTCCAGAACCTTGGTATAGTCCGAAAGGTTTAAGAGCCGACTGGACACCACCTTACTACCACAAGGCTGACAGTATCGGATTAGGTTTTGATCGCACACTGACAGGTTCTGCTAATGTCAAACAGTATCCTGACGAGCTATGCCACCTCTACAACGATATCAACACCTGTCCTGAGAATCTGTTGGCATGGTTCCATCATATTCCTTGGGACCATCGTATGAAGAGTGGGCGTACCTTCTGGGACGAACTATGTCATAAATATGATGATGGTGTTCATGAAGTGCGTCATTTCCTGGCGGTATGGGATGCTATGCAACCCTATGTTGATGCCCAGCGCTTCAACGAGGTACAACGCAAACTCCGCATCCAGGCTCGTGATGCCGAATGGTGGCGCGATGCTTGTCTGCTCTATTTCCAGACATTCTCCCATCGTCCCATTCCACAGGACGTAGAGCATCCTGTCCACAACCTCGACGAGATGATGCAGTTCAGGATTCCCATCACCATGTACGAGAATCCTCCCTACGGATACAACAAATAACTTTTGAGATACGCCTACATCCGTTGTAAGGCATCGCGGCACTGTTCCATGAGCCACTTGGGCGTACTGGTGGCTCCGCAGATGCCAACAGTGTGTATGTCTTGCAGCCAGGCAGGATCAATCTCTTCCGGTCCTTCGATGAGATGGGTGTTGGGATTGACACGCAGGCACTCGTTGAAGAGTACCTTTCCATTACTGCTCTTCCGTCCGCAGACAAAAAGGATAAGGTCATGCTTGGTGGCAAACGATGAGATATTCGGCATACGATTCGCCACACTGCGGCAGATGGTATCGAAGCTCTTGAAAGTCGCCTCTAGTGAGATATGCTGTTGGATGTATTCGATGATACGATGAAACTCATCCAACGACTTCGTGGTCTGACTGTAAAGATAGATATCACGTGAGAAGTCGAGCTTTTTGACATCCTCAAACTGTTCGATGACAATCGCCTTACCCTCCGTCTGTCCTACCAGTCCCAACACTTCCGCATGACCGTTCTTGCCGAAGATGACGATTTGAGCGGTTAGTGATGATGGGATATCGGTTAGCGGATTAAGGTATTGTTTTTTGATGCGCTTCTGGAGTTGAAGCACCACAGGGCAGGTGGCATCGATGATCTCGATATTGTTTCGACGAGCAAGTTCGTAGGTGGCAGGAGGCTCGCCATGAGCACGCAGCAATACCTTCACGTCGTGCAGCTTCTGCATCTTCTCGTGATTGATGGTGACAAGTCCCATCTGGCGCAAGCGGTCACACTCCATCCCATTATGTACAATATCACCCAAGCAATAGAGCGTGGTACCCTTTGCTAGTTCCTCTTCGGCTTTCTGAATCGCCGTTGTCACACCGAAGCAGAAGCCACTGCCGTTGTCGATCTCAACTTTAAGCATATTTTATAGTGACTATAGTTATAGGTACTATAGATTTTTATAATAAAGGTCGAGGAGACCATGCGCTGCCATAAAGGAGGTCTGCTGACCTGCCAATACCGACTGCTCTGCCTCCTGCAACCGTTGACGGATAACCGGATTATTGTAGAAGTTCAGACGCAGGTGTTCGTTGATACTCTCGTACATCCAGTACTTTGACTGTTCATTGCGACGATAGTCGAAATAGCCGTTCGCCTTCACAAAATCGACATATTCATAAATCATATCCCAGACCTCCTTGATACCATAGCCGTAGAAGCCGCTATAACACAACACCTTCGGCAACCAGCCACTCTCAGGCATCGGGAAGAAATGAAGGGCATTGCGGAAGTTCGTCGCTGCCATGTGACACTTGTCGACATTATCACCGTCACACTTGTTGATGACGATAGCGTCACAGATTTCCATGATACCGCGTTTGATACCTTGCAGGTCGTCGCCAGTGCCGGCAAGTTGGATAAGCAGGAAGAAATCGACCATCGAATGACAAGCCGTCTCACTCTGTCCTACTCCCACCGTCTCCACGAATATCTTGTCGAAGCCTGCCGCCTCACAGAGGATAATCGTCTCACGCGTCTTACGGGCAACACCACCCAATGAACCAGCCGTCGGACTAGGACGGATGAACGAGTCTGGATGCGTGGAGAGTTTCTCCATACGCGTCTTATCACCTAATATACTACCCTTCGAACGCTCCGAGCTGGGGTCGATGGCAAGGACAGCGAGGCGGCCGCCTTTCTCTTTCAAAACATGGATGCCGAACTCATCAATGGAGGTTGACTTACCTGCACCTGGTACACCACTGATACCCACACGGATGGAGTTACCGCTATACGGCAGACACTTATTTATCACCTCCTGTGCCTTTGCCTGATGGTCGGGATTGACACTCTCCACTAAGGTAACTGCCTGCGAGAGGATAGTGACATCGCCCTTGACGATGCCCTCCACCATCTCTGCCGCCGTCAGTTCACGACGCTTGAAACGGTTACGCTTCAGATAGGGATTGATAATCGACGGCTGTTCCACGCCGCTGTTGACCTGCAGCCCTGCATATTCTGCACTATTCTCTGGATGGTCCATGAATCAAATTAATAATTGAGAATTGAAAATTGAGAGTTATTTTACATTGATGGTAATAACAACCTTCGAATGGTCTGGGTCATTAGTAATCATCAGAATACGGGGCTTGGTACGTGCCTTCTTCAGTTCGTCACGCTCCGCCGTGATCTTCAACTTAGTCGACTCGCCTGTCTGGAGGGTCGTCTTGCCCAAAGAGATCTGCAAGCCCTCCGTAAACATCTGAAGCGAGGATATGTTCAAAGGTGTGCGTCCAATATTGGATATCTGTAATTCCGCCTTCCGTTTTGACTTTCCGTCGAAAACAATATCCACCTGTTCCTTCGACAGATACATTTTGGGAGCATACTGCTTCTGTTGTGCCGACATCTGTTGGAAGGAAGGTAACAGGACGGCAGATACACCAATAAGATTCTCCTTTGTCGCCTTGTCACCAGGATTGGCAGCCAGATAGATAGATGACTGTGTCAGTCCGTAGTCGCTGACATTTTGGGAGTTAAGCGTAACACTGATAGTAGCAGCATATCCAGGACGTATCTCCTCAGGAGCTACCGTGGCAGAGAGCCACGACGGCAGATGCATAAGGTAGGGGCGCATCAAGCCGGTACCATTATTATAGACATGAATCTGTTCGATGGGTAGTTCTCCCTTATTGACATTATCAAACTCCAGTTCATTCTTGTCGACACGCAGATTCCCCATCTCTATCGGATAGTCTCCTGAGAAATCTTGATAGTCGGCAGACACGATACCCTTCATTCGAATATACACAGGGGTCTTTGTACCATTCGATATAATGGCAGCCTGCTTGTCGAAATGTCCCAGCATCTTGGCATCATAAATCATCTTGACCTGAAATTTCTCTCCTTTGGCAATCACAGTCTTCGGGTATTCAACGGCGGTACAGTTACAATCAGGTTGTACCGACTCTATCTTCAAACGGTGAACACCCTTGTTCTGGAATTCAAACACAGCGGTGACAGGCTGTTGGAAGCCCGTCTTACCCACATCAATCACGGTTTTCTCCGCAATCAGTTTCTGTGCTGATGTCGGCAGCAACGCCAGCATCATCAGCAGCATCATTAATATCTTTTTCTTGTTCATAATCATTCTGTTACTACCAACGTCTGCGACTTTGCCGTAGCACGATACTCTGGTGAGTAAGCACACTGCACGGTACACGTTCCTGTCTCGTAAGTTCCGGCACGGTCGATATAGTATTCCGTCTCCACCACATGCTTACCTTTGGCAAGACCATGATAGAAATAATTGGTCGAGAAGTCCTTGGGCGAGATATAGGCACCATAGTGGTAGCCCGACAGCTGACGGACGGGTTCCATACAGGCTGCACGACGGTCGAGTACCTGTACGAAGTCGAGGTCACGGGTCACCTCGATGGTGATGCGTACCATGATACGGTCTCCGACCTTCAGAGAACTCGGAGTTCTCAGAGTTTTCGGAGAAAGTATCTCACGTTTCACGGTGACACCACTCTGGGCATCCTCCACCTCAGCAGTCTTCTGCATAAACTGGGCATAGACGGCACCCCAGGAAGTACCCGTAGAGGTTTTCGTTGCCGTAAACTCCTTACCATTCGGATTCTGAATGGCAGTCTTCACATAACCAACGCCTGCCGTTTCCTTCGACGACTCGACAGGCTGCTGGTCGATAGCAAGAACAGTCGGTTCCTGTTTGGCAAGCAGGTCGGCATGATCGAAGAGGAAGGCATAGATGGCATTCACACTGCTGATAGGTGTATCCCACATCTGGGTACGTTTCTCCTGCAACAGCCAGCGGCGCATCTCGTCAATGGTCTTTGTATCGTCAGGGGCCGTATACTTGATAGCCTCGATGGCAGCCACCTCTGTCGGTATCTTATAGCTATACCAGGAATAGCCTGCACGAGGGGTGTCGTAATAACGTCCCATCTCCTCGGTATAGACAGTATATTCCTTTAGGCTCTGCACATACTCCCTAGCCTTTTGGACATCTCCGTTCTGCTGGAGGATGATGGTCGTCATCGCCTTCTCATAGATGGTCTGGCGTTTGATGTCTTTCTTCAGCAACGGCATCAGGTAGGCTTTTGCCTCTGCAGCCTTTGATGACAGTTCTCGTTTGGCAATGGCATTGACATAGAGCCAACGTAGTGCCATGAACGACGGGAAGGACGGCTTGGTCCCCTTCTTCTCCCATTTTTTCATCTCGTTGACCAGTTCAATGATTTCACGGTCCATGTAGTTCATCGCCCTTCTCTGGATGTCCTCCGCATCATCATAGGTTCCCGTCATGACATACAGGCGGGCCAGCATCTCAGCGACACTCATGGTGATATACGGACTGGTCGGCATGCCAGGATACCAAGTGAAGCCACCGTCACCCTGTTGCAGTTTCTCGAGTTTCTCCAACGCCGTCTCCAGACGGTCGTTGATCTTATTCTCATCGAAGAAGTCGGCAAGACGCTGTTTCTGTTCTGCCTCACGGTCGGCATCATTCACCCAAGGTGTCTCTGCGAGGATGATATCCTTCAGTTCCTGGTTCTTCTCCAGACTGCTCTGCAGCGAGGTCTCACTACCCGACTCTCTCTTCCACTGTTCAAAGACATGCTTTGCAGTCGGTGTCTGTTTAAGGATGGTCGCAGCCAACAGGTTGGAATAGTAAGACGCTGCCTGGTCGATAGCACTGGTCTCATACGGCTGTCCCAAGGTAGCCAATGACTGTACCATCAGCCATGCGGGATTGTTCGTATATTCTATCGTCAGTTTCTGCTGTGACGTTCCTGCCGGGAACAGATTCGTGAGGTCTATCGCTTTCACGCCCGGCTCGTGCTGAGTAAACGGAACGGACTTCGTCACACGCTCCTTATCAGGTAGGATAGGCAGATAATGCTGTTCTCCGTCAGAGAAGTCATTCCCCTTTGCCGTCATCCTGCATATCAACAGGGAGTAATCGTCACCCGGCTGGTAATCGAAGGTGACATGTCCCGTCTTTCCTGCCTCTACAGAGAAAGACTTCTCATCAGTATAGACCACCTTCTCCGTCTCGGGATCAAGGAGTTCGAAACGCGCCGTACCCTGCTGGGACTGTTCGCTGATATTAAAGAGACGAGCAGAGAACTGTGCTTTATCACCCATCCGGACGAAGCGAGGCATGTTCGGCTGGATCATCAGGTCTTTCTGTGCTATCGTCTCACCAGTCAAGGAGCCATTCAACAATTCTTTCGTATGGGCAATACCCATAAACTTCCAGGTCGTCAGACTCTCTGGCAAGGTGAACTTCAATATCACGTTACCGTCTTTATCCGCCATCAGAGCAGGATAGAAGAAAGCAGTCTCCTGCAAGTTCTCACGCAACTGTACGGACTCCTCTTCCTTCTGATTTTCCTTCTCAGCTTCCTCTTCTGTCTCCTTCTTACTATAACCGGTCACCACTATATCCTTCGTATCGGCTGACTTCTCCATGGGAGCAGCAACTTCCATCAGTGCCGGAGCCTCCTCCACCACCATTTCATCTACCCTGGCATTCGCTCGCATCAGCGGTCGTCCTCCTACATACATCCCCCTGCCATAGGCAAAATAACGTATCGGATAGACACTATGGTCGAAATGGCTGAACTCCAGATCGGGAACAGTGAGCATACTGGCATACTGCTGACCGCTTGCCGATGTACCGCTAAAACTCATTGTAGTCCATGAGGTAGAAGGCAATGGTATCCACATACTGGGATAGAGTCCCCAGTAATGGGAGGCAAGCTGGTCAAGGCTCTTGTCATAAAGAACTGCCAACAACTGCGCCTGAGCCGGTTTTCCGTCCTTATCCTTGATGCTCAGTTTCCACTCCTCCTGCTGACCGGGTTTCAGACGGTCACGGAAGGTCTCCCACTGCAGTTTCAGGTGCTTGTCAGTAACAGGACGGGTAATGGTGGCAGCATGTTTATAGGCTATACCATTCTTCACCCAGGCGAAGACCAAGAGCAAACCGTTGCCATACTCCTCTTTATAAGTGAACTTCCTGTTCCACAAAGAGCGGTTCTCACGGATGAAGCCCTCTTCCAGTACCTTCGTACCAGAGATTATCTCATAGGCAATATACAGATCAGGATCAGAAGAGCCTACCTGTACGGTAACAGGCTGTTTCCCGTCCTTGAACTGGCTGTCACTGATATAGAACCAGTCCTTGGTCTCTATTGCCGGTTTCTTGTCATCCAGACTGAACAACACGAACTTCATATCGATTGAGTCGCCTTCACAAGCAGCCTCCAGACGATGTTCCCCTGACTTTAATTGAGCATTGGGAATTGAGACTTGAGAATTAGCTGCACACTCTTTCCATGCACCTCCATCGATACGATAGCGAACCGTACCGGCTATATCACTGCCTGCGGCATTACGACGATAGAACGTGACAGGCTTCATCTGGTCAATACGGATGCGCTGGGACAAATTACAGGAGAGTGATGTCGACCTTGTGCCTAATGGCAGGCTCTTCGTACCAGTATGTGTCTCTCCAGCCTGATCGGTCACGTTAACCTCCACCTCAAAGTTATAGAACATCGGGGTATGACCATCGTCAGGCAGTAACATCGGCATCTTCACCTCGAAGGTACCGTCATCCTTGGTTGTCGTCTCCCCTTCATAAATATCCTCTTTCTCGGTACCGCGACCATAATAGCCTGCTCCCCAATACCAGGAATAGCTCAGCCACCAATAGGCGACACGGCGACGGACAGTGTACTCCACCTCGGCATCCTGAACAGGTACTCCAGCATAACTCAAAGCCTTACCTTGCACAGTAATGGTGTCTCCTGCTTTGTAGGACTCTTTATATTCTGAGAACGACAGTTCGAAGGTCGGACGTTTGTATTCCTCCACCCGGAAGGATTTTGACTCACCATTCAGACGGATACTGAAATTCCCGTTCCGCAATCCTTTCGGCAACGTGAATGTCGTCGAGCACTTACCAAACTCATCGGTAGTCAGCTTTTCCTCTGCCACCACCTTATAATTGGCATCACGCAACTGTGCCGTCACATTCTTGTCGGCTACAACGGAATGCTCGATATAGTTCTCCCTCGCATAGATAATGGCTGCCATGTGTACCTGCTGTCCCGGACGATAGATGGCACGGTCGGTATAGATCATCGTAGACTCCCGTCTGTCATTATTATCATTGAAATTGAAGTTATCACCGGAATTGATGGAAGGACAGGCCTTGTCATCGTCTGTATAAACATAGATACTATGCCACGTTCCTTTGGTAAAGACATAGTTCGCCTCACCGGCGTCATTCGTCGTCAGCGTCTTCCGATCATTCTTGTTGTCGTAACGGGATATCTCTATCTGTACTTTCGCACCATTCACAGGCTGTCCCGTGACGGCATCAACGACCACATATCGCATATCCGCCTCTTGTCTGCCTGTGGCAAGAACACGCAGGTTCGTCACATTATAAAGGACACGGGAAACGGCAGTCTTCGGTTCTGTGGAAAACTCCAACAAATAGATGCCATTAGGCAGTCCTATCAACGGGACAGAGTCCTCAAACACCTCATACTCCTCATAAGGAGAAAAGCTACGTTTCTGGAAAGCTTCCTTTACCTCTACGGCATCCGCCATCACCTTATCCAAGTCTTTCTTGTTGCCGATGTTCATCTTATGGTCACCCTGGAGTCTCGTACGATAGACACGCATAGTGAGTGACGACAGATGGCGCAACCCACTCAGTTTGATCATCTGTTCCCTGTTTGTCATCTGGACACGGTATGGAATGCTCGCATAGAACTTGGAAGTTATCAGGTTCATGCGGTTATTTTTCAACTGACTGATTCTCTTCCAATTGCTCCACTTGGCTATCGCCTGATCCAGCCAGGCCACTTCCTCCGCAGCAGTGGCAGTCGTATTGTCACGCATATAGGCATAACGCTCCAAAGCCACCTCACCAGCCTCATCCAGATCACCGTATTTATTGATGAGGGAGTCCAACTGACGGATATAGTTACTCTCATGGAGTTTCTCCAAATGATCACCCTTCCCCTCTTCCAGAACGGCAAGAGCGGTCAGACAAGCGGCACGACGGTTACCGGTCTTCTCGTAATAGTCATGCATCCACTGCCAAGCACCAAACTCCATTCCGATGAGATGAAGCAGGTCGTCATTATAGATATAGCTGTCTTTCTCTTTCTCCACAAAAGGCTCGTAGAGAGCATTCTTCACCTTTCCCAACTCCTCTGGAGACGCAAGGGCGATGGTGCGATACTCCTCACAAATCTTTTCCATGGCAACAGCATCGTCAACAAGCGACTGGTTTTCCTTATATACCCGATAGAGGACTGTAGCATAGACTGCACGCAATGCCACATTCTTCTCTTTTTTAGCCTCCTGAACCAGTCGTTCCACGGAAGGCTTCAAGGAATCGGGAGCCACCTCCGCCTGCATACGGGCACGGTATAGCGAGGCTTTTAACAACTGTCCATAGACAGCCTCTTTCCGGGCTTTCTTTTCTATGGTTGCCAGATGGGTAATCGCTGTCTGGGGAAGGTCTTTATCTTCAGCGTCCCGAACTTGTTTCCACAAAGAACGATAGTCTTGTCCGAATATCCACATAGGTATCAACATGATTATTGCAATAATAGTCAGAATTTTCTTGTTCATATCGCATCTGTTTTTAGTTTTACTACGCAAAGATAACAGAAATATATAGAACGACCAAGTCCTTTAACGAGATTTAGGTTTTCGTAGAATCTGTTCGTGATACAGATACGTCTGAACGATACCACGAGTAGCAAGATAAAGAATCATCGAAAGCCACAACCCATGATTCCCCATTTGTCCCATCAAGCCTGTTACACCGATAAAGAACACCATTGCCGCAATACATGATGAGACCAGCATATCACGAGTGGCAGTGATACCTATGAAGATACCGTCCCAAATAAAAGGAGCAACACCTACAATAGGAATCAGATAAGCCCACCATACATAGTCACGGGAGGCTTCCACCACATTCGACTCATCCGTCAATAGTTGCATAAAAGGCATACCGCCTGCCACATAGACAAGCGTAAACAACAATACCATTGCAGTTCCCCAGACAAACAGCCGTCTGACGACCTCTCGGAAAGCCACCATGTCTTGAGCCCCCCAGTATCGTCCACCCCAAGCTTCACCAGCATAGGCAAAACCATCCATGAAATAGGAGAAGAAGAGATAAAGTTGCATCAACAAGGTATTCACCGCAAGGATAACAGCTCCCTGCCGTGCTCCTGCCGAAGTAAAATAAAGATTGACTGCAACCAGGAAAAGGGTGCGTAAGAAGATATCACGATTAACACGAAAGAAGACCAGCCAGTCAACAAATTTCTCCTTCACCAGTAACACCTTTCCAAGTGACAGACGGCGATAATACCGCCACCACAACCCAACAGCAGCAAACAATCCCGCATACTGGGCTATGACGGTTCCCAGAGCAACACCCTCGACCTTCATTCCCAAGCCGTAGACCAACGACAAAGAGGCAAGGATATTCACCACATTCTGCATGATGGAAATAAGCATCGGTGTTCTGGAGTTTTGCATCCCGATAAACCAACCACCAAGGGAATAGAGGCCTAAGACAGCAGGAGCTCCCCACACCACAATATTGAAATAGGTGACGGACAAGGAACGCACATCCGCTGTCGGTGCTATCAACCATAGCATCATCTCACGCAAGGGGTATTGGAAAACGATAACCGTCAGGGCGATAACCATTGATCCCAATAACGAGCGCATCAGCAACCGCATGACCTCCTTCATGTCACGCCTGCCCCGTGCCTGTGCCGTCATCCCACTGGTACCCATCCGTAAAAACCCAAACACCCAATACACCAGACTGAAGATCATCGAACCCACGGCAATAGCACCGATATAGGCAGCATCACCCATGTGTCCCACAATAGCCGTATCGACCAGCCCCAAGAGGGGAATGGTGAGGTTTGTCACGATAGCCGGAAGGGCGATTCGTAGTATTTGGTGGTCTTTTGGATTCATTTTCTTTTGCAAAGTTAATGTATTTTCCAGAAAAATCATTATCTTTGTGGCAGAATATAAACTAAGGATCTATGGAACTGAAAAACAAGAAGTCTACTTGGGCAACACTCGCCACCTTAGGAGTCACGGCAATAGCCGCTGGTACCACTGCCTTTATGAGAATCCGAAAGGAAAGGAAGAGACGTAGGATTGCCGCAGAAAAGGAGAAGGCAAAAGAGACAACGACCCTCAAGCTCACTCCCGAACAGATGACAGTATATAATGAAGCTGTGAGGAAATTCGTCACACTCAACAGCCGTCTCTATGAACTGCGCCATTATCAAAAAGAGTTACAACCACTTATTAAGATGTTAGCCACAGGCAAGCCCGTTGACGAAGACATGCTGACAGGCATTGAGGAGGTTGACCTGCTTTGCCATGACATCCGTCAGTTCGTCATCAAGCAATTGCCGTTTATCAACACCTGTGTGAGTATCATTAGCGAGGGTGACAATTACGAGAATTTTGTACACGGTCCTATTAATGGTAAGTTCGACAAAGAGCTAGACCAAGAGGAGGATGGAGCCGACGTAGCCGACGGTACTCCCATCAAGCATGTGTTGAAACTAGGCTATTTCTTCCCAGAATCCATAATCGTGACCTATCCTGTCAAATCCATCGTCATCGTATGATTAATCGAGAACTGCTAGAGCCTAAGTCCATCGCCATTATAGGTGGTTCAAACAATGTCCACAAACCAGGAGGTGCTATCGTACGCAACATTCTGCAAGGTGACTATCAAGGTACTCTGCGTATCGTCAACCCCAAAGAAGATGAGGTACAGGGCATCAAAGTTTTTCATGATGTCCAGGAACTGCCTCCCACAGAACTGGCCGTCCTTGTCATCCCAGCAAAATTCTGTCCTGATACCGTAGCGTTGTTGGCGAGAGAGAAGCAGACTAAGGCATTCATTATTATCTCTGCCGGATTTGGCGAGGAGACCAAGGCAGGTGCAGAGATGGAGCAGCGTATCCTAGACACCTGCGAGCAATACGGGGCGGCACTGATCGGTCCAAACTGTATCGGACTGCTGAACCGCAACCACCATAGTGTGTTCACCAAACCCATTCCCAAGCTCCATCCACAGGGTGTCGACTTCGTCAGCGGCTCAGGAGCCACTGCCGTCTTTATCCTGGAGAGTGCCGTCATCAAGGGATTACAGTTTAACTCGGTATGGTCTATCGGCAACGGCAAGCAGATCGGTATCGAGGATGTGCTGCAATCTATGGACGAGCGCTTCAATCCAGAAACAGACTCACACGTCAAACTACTTTATATAGAGAACATCTCCAACCCCGACAAACTGCTGTTCCATGCCAGTTCCCTCATCAAGAAGGGCTGTCGCATCGCTGCCATCAAGGCAGGAAGCAGTGAGAGCGGCAGTCGTGCGGCATCGAGCCATACAGGTGCCATCGCCTCCAGCGACTCTGCCGTAGAAGCGCTATTTCGTAAGGCTGGCATTGTACGCTGTCATTCCAGGGAGGAACTGACGACGGTGGGGTGTATCTTTACCTTACCGCCATTGACCGGAAAACGCTTTGCTATCGTCACCCATGCCGGTGGACCTGGCGTGATGCTGACGGATGCGTTGTCGAAAGGTGGGCTGGAGGTACCTAAATTGGAAGGGGCTGCTGCTGAGGAACTCAAGACACAATTATTCCCTGGCTCTAGTGTGGCGAATCCCATTGACATCCTAGCCACAGGAACACCGGAACAATTGGGGATCACCATCGACTATTGTGAGAGACGTTTTGAGAATATTGATGCCATCGCCGTCATTTACGGAACCCCAGGACTGACCACCCTCTATCAGGCATACGATGTATTGCACCAGAAGATACAGGTATGCAAAAAACCAATCTTCCCCATCCTGCCCAGTCTTCATACGGCAGGTCCGGAGGTAGCGGAATTTCTGGAGAAAGGACATGTCAACTTCTCAGACGAGGTGACGCTTGCCACGGCTTTGTCACAGATCATGCGGACACCACCGCCGGCTCCACCTGAGGTACAACTCTATGGTATTGACATTCCACGTCTGAATAAAATCATCCTTGGTATCGACAGCAACGGCTATCTGCCCCCCGACACCGTTCGTAAAGTCCTCTCCTGTGCCGGTATTCCTATGGTACCCGAACAGGTTAGCGCAGACAAGGACGAACTCATTGCCTTTGCCCAGAAGGTGGGCTATCCTGTCGTGGCAAAGGTAGTAGGACCTGTGCATAAAAGCGACGTGGGTGGTGTGACTCTGAACATCCGTACTCCCGAGCATCTTGCGTTGGAGTATGAACGGATGATGAAAATCGAGGATGCAAAAGGTATCATGGTACAAAAGATGCTGAAGGGCACCGAGCTCTTCATCGGTGCGAAGTACGAAGAACGCTTCGGACATGTCGTCCTCTGCGGCTTGGGTGGTATCTTCGTCGAGGTACTGAAAGACGTACAGAGCGGTCTTGCGCCGTTGAGTTATGCCGAGGCTTATTCGATGATCCGTTCCCTAAGAGGCTATAAAATATTAAAAGGTACGCGCGGACAACAGGGCATCAACGAACAGAAATATGCCGAGATCATCGTGCGTCTCTCCACCCTCCTCCGCTTTGCCACGGAGATCAAGGAAATTGACATCAATCCGCTCCTGGCGGATGCCAATGAAGTGGTAGCTGTAGATGCAAGAATTCTCATCGATAAAAATTAAACTTTATGATTAAAGGATAAAGAATATGGAACAACAAAAACGTTACGGTCATTTTGACGACCAACACCGTGAGTATGTCATCACAGATCCGAAGACCCCTTGGCCTTGGATTAATTATCTGGGTAACGAGGATTTTTTCTCACTCATTTCTAACACCGCCGGCGGCTATTCCTTCTACAAGGATGCGAAGTTCCGTCGCATCACACGCTATCGCTATAATAACGTGCCGATGGACAATGGCGGACGCTATTTCTACATCAACGACGGCGGTACCGTCTGGAATCCGGGATGGAAACCCTGCAAGACTCCCCTCGACTTCTACGAGTGCCGTCACGGCATGAGTTACACGCGCATTACCGGTCGCAAGAACGGCGTTGAGGCAAGTGTTCTGTTTTTCGTACCGCTGAAGACGTGGGCAGAAGTGCAGAAGCTGACACTGACGAACCAGAGCAACGAGATAAAGAAACTGAAACTGTTCTCTTTCGAGGAGTGGTGTCTGTGGAATGCTGCTACCGATATGGAGAACTTCCAGCGTAACTTCTCAACAGGTGAGGTGGAGATAGAAGGAAGTACCATCTACCACAAGACAGAATACCGCGAGCGCCGCAACCACTATGCATTCTATTATGTGAATACAGAGATACAGGGTTTCGATACCGACCGTGAAACTTTCGTGGGACTGTATAACGAGTTTGCCAACCCCGATGCCGTCATGGAAGGGAAACCCCGTAATAGTCATGCACACGGCTGGAGTCCTATCGCCTCCCACTATATCGAGATGGAGCTGAAGCCAGGCGAGTCGAAGGACTTTGTCTTCCTGCTGGGCTACGTGGAGAACGAGCAGGACAAGAAGTTTGCTGCTCTGCAGGTCATCAACAAGGAGAAGGCGCACACCATCATCAACAAGCTCGACACCACAGCGAAGGTGGACAAGGCCTTTGCCGAACTCTGCGAGTACTGGGATGCCCTCCTTAATATATATAAGGTGAAGACGGGCAACGACAAACTCGACCGCATGGTGAACATCTGGAACCAGTACCAGTGTATGGTAACCTTTAATTTCTCACGAAGTGCTTCTTTCTTTGAGAGCGGCGTGGGACGCGGCATGGGCTTCCGCGATTCCAATCAGGACCTCGTGGGCTTCGTCCACCAGATACCTCCCCGCGCCCGTCAGCGTATCATAGACATCGCCTCGACACAGTTTCCCGACGGCGGCTGCTACCACCAGTATCAGCCCCTCACCAAGCGTGGCAACAACGATATCGGCGGAGGCTTCAACGATGACCCCTGCTGGCTTATCTTCGGTACCGTAGCTTATATCAAGGAGACTGGCGACTTCTCTATCCTCGACGAGATGGTGCCCTTCGATAACCAACCCGGTTCTGAGGTAACCCTCTTCGAGCACCTGAAAGTGTCAATGAACCACGTCATCAATAACCTCGGTCCTCACATGCTCCCCTTGATTGGACGTGCAGACTGGAACGACTGTCTGAACCTCAACTGCTTCTCATGGGATCCCAACGAGAGTTTCCAAACGACAGAGAACAAAAGTGAAGGCTCGAAGGCAGAGTCACTGATGATTGCCGGTCTCTTCGTAGTGACGGCAAAGGAGTATGTGGCACTGTGTAAGAAACTCTCAGAGAACTCAGAGAACTCCGAGTACTCCGAGGAAGCCAAGCGTATGCAGACTGCCATCGACGCGATGGTTGCCGCTGTGAAGAAAGACGGCTGGGACGGTGAATGGTACCTCCGTGCCTACGACTTCTTCGGCAACAAGATCGGCTCTCACGAGTGTGAGGAAGCGAAAATCTTTATTGAGTCACAGGGCTGGTGTACAATGGCACAGATCGGTGCCGAGGACGGCATGGTAGCCAAGAGTCTCGACTCCTGCAAAAAATATCTGGAGTGCGAACATGGTATGGTTCTCAACAATCCTGCCTTCACAAAGTATGTCTATGAGTATGGTGAGATTTCCAGCTATCCCGAGGGCTACAAGGAGAATGCCGGTATCTTCTGCCACAACAACCCGTGGGTCATCATCGGTGAGTGTATGGCTGGTCGCGGTAATGATGCGTGGAACCACTATGCCAAGATTCTCCCCTCATATGTCGAGGAGAAATACCAGACGCTGCATAAGGTAGAACCATATGTCAACTGTCAGATGGTGGCAGGTAAGGATGCGGCAAAGCCCGGCGAGGGTAAGAACTCATGGCTGACAGGTACGGCGGCATGGATGTGGTTGACTATCTCGCAGTATATCCTTGGTGTGAAACCCCAGTATGACGGCCTGCAG
>CACZCT010000011.1 GCA_902779745.1 uncultured Prevotellaceae bacterium | reverse complement strand
CCGAAAGCATCCTTCCAGCGTGCATATATCTTAGTATGGTCAAACCATTCCGCATCAGCAATAGCCACTACCAGACGAACAGAATCCTGACGCTGTTCTTTCCCCCAACAGTAGCGTACTACGTCATTAGCAAACTCCGGACTCTCGAAAGCAGGAGGCGATGGCATGATTTCATAAAGTTCTGGCATCTGATTTAACTCAAAATACGGCTGCACGGTATTTTCCTGTGCATAAACACTCATGGTAGCCATCATGGCGGTTGCGACCAACAGTGTATTGACATTCTTTTTCATAAACTCTCTTTCGAAATTATGGGTCAGGATTACTCTATTCACATAAATCAATAATTAAGAAAAAAGTTTGTAGATTCAAAAAATATCCCTACTTTTGCAACATCTAACAATTATATTTTAAAAATATGGGTATTATTTTTTCACTCCTTATTGGATGTTTGGCCGGCTTCTGTGCTGGCAAGTTAATGAAAGGTGGAGGTTTCGGCTTTGTAATGAATCTGGTTCTTGGTCTGTTTGGTGGAGCCCTCGGTGGCTGGTTATTCTCTCTGCTTGGCATTGAGTGGGGCGGTATCCTTGGACAGCTTGGTACAGCCATCATCGGTGCCGTAGCCATCCTCTGGATTGCTTCATTGATCAAGAAGTAGGAGTCTTCCTTTCGAGATGACACGAAAAGAAAGGTATGAGTATATCCTGAAATACTTCCGTGAGCAGATGCCGGAAGTACAGACGGAGTTGGAGTTTGGCAGTGTGTTCCAGTTGTTGGTGGCTGTGATACTGAGTGCACAATGCACGGATAAGCGTATCAACCAAGTGACTCCAGAACTGTTCTGCCACTACCCTAACGCAAAGACGATGGCAACGGCAGAACCAGAAGATTTGCTGGAATATATCAGCAGCGTGTCCTACCCCAACTCAAAGGCGGAACATCTAGTGAAGATGGCACGAATGCTAGTGGAGAAACACGGTGGAGAAGTCCCATCCGATATGAGTCTGTTGCTTGACCTGCCTGGTGTGGGCAGGAAGACGGCAAATGTCATCCAAAGCGTAGCCTTTGGCAAGTCGACTATGGCTGTGGATACCCATGTATTCCGTGTCAGTCATCGTCTGGGACTGGTCACCAAGAAAGACGATACACCCTATAAGGTTGAACAAGCATTGGTAAAAAATATACCCGAGGAAGATATTCCACGGGCACATCATTGGCTATTGCTTCACGGACGCTACGTATGTACTTCCCGTCGTCCGCATTGTGAGAAATGCGATCTTAAGGACGTTTGCCCATCGGTCTTGGCTTAGGTGGTCTCTGCCATCCCTTCATCATCTGGCGATGGAAACGGGTCTCTGCCCTGATAGCATCATAGAGCTTAGAGGCAGGAATTACCTGTAGCATCTTCTGATGATAGACCTGTTCTATCTGTTTCTGTTCTATGTCCAGTTTATCACGCTCACGAATGGCAGCGGCACAAGCATCCTCGGTAGAAGGTTTCTCCTTCCCGACATTCCGTGCTTTCTTATAAAGACCACGTTGTTTCTGATGCATCTCACGCAGTAAAGGAAAAAACTTGACAGCCTCTTCCTCCGTGAATTTGGCCTCTTTGGTGATATAGGCAGCCAAGTCTGCCTCAAACTTCTCCGGTGAGAATTTCTTCTCTTGAGCCAAACAGACCATCGTCAGCATCAGAAAGAAACCTAGTAATACCAATTTTCTCATACCTTTCGTATTTAATTATCTGCCAGACAGGCATATATATCCGTATTATCAATCATCGCATAGTCCGCTGCCTCGTCCATATAGGACTCAGAGACTGTCATCTGAGACATCTCAGGAGAGTCTGGCTGGATTCGAGAGAAATAAAAAGCTATACAGAACACTGCGACAACCAGACAAGCGGCAGCATACATCCACGGACGAAGTGCGCTGTGCCTTACAGTCAGCTTTTGCTCACGGGCCGGCAAATTCGCCATGACCTGTGTAGCAAAATCCTCAAAATACCCCTCAGGAACTTGGAAAGGGTTCTTTTTGGATATCCGTTCTCTGAGATAATTCTCTTCGTTCATCTTCTTCTGTTTATTATTTGGACGTTTCACTTCCCAAAACGTTTAATCTCTTTGTTTAAAAAACTCAGATATTTTCTTCACCGCGATATGATAGGAAGCCTTCAAGGCACCTTCTGAGGTGTGCAGGATCTCACTCATGTCACTGTATTTCATATCCTCAAAATAGCGAAGCTGGAATACCGTCCGTTGTACATCAGGCAACTGAGCGATAGCCTCCTGTAGCTGCGCCTCCGTCTCATCACCGTCAAAATAGTTGTCGGCAAGCAAGGTGTTGGCAATACTTCCCACAGTATCCATACTGGTTGACATACCCTTTGTTTTCTGATGACGCACAAAATCCAGACTCTCATTGATAGCAATACGATATAGCCAGGTAGACAACTTGGAAGCCTGATGGAAATTGTCGAGATTGAGCCATGCCTTCATCATCACATTCTGCATCACGTCATTGGCATCCTCATGAGTGAGAACGATACGACGAACCTGCCAATATAGTTGTTCACTATATTGACGGATGACTTTCTCAAATGCTTTCCGTTGGGTAGACGGATTGGAAAGTTCTTCCATTATTCGCTTCTCATCCTCAGGGAGCATTAGAGATATTTCTTAAGATGATTCCAAACTAGATTATCATATCCATAAACATCCGGATAGTTCGTTACCCTTCCATACTCATCTGGATAAATGGTATAATATATAATATAAAGAGGTACATGAGGTTTTACTGGCATGTAACTGATCAGTTTGAATGGCAGTTTTCTTCCAGTCCCATTCTCCTCTTGCTGATGGGTACGTATATACTCTCTACCCTGTTCTGTCATTGGAGGAAGGTCCATCGAGATACGAATCTTGTCAAGTGTCCAGGAGTCTGTATCACCCAACAGGAAATGGGCAAGGTCAAAAGGTCGTTGCACTCGTACGCAACCATGAGATACTCCACGCCAACTGTTCTGGAAAAAACCAGGTGTAGAGGTATCGTGTAAATAGACAGAGAAGTTGTTCTTGAAACGGAACACAATACGTCCTAAAGAGTTACCTCTGCCACCATCCTGTGACACACGATACTTACCACTGGCAAGCATGGCACGGGACACACTGCCAATAGCCACTTTCTTACCTGTGGAACGTTCTGCGATATAATAGCGGTGACGGGCAAAATAGCTGCTGTCGCCAGCATGGTACATTACGTCATTGTTCACAATACTCTGTGGGATATTCCATTCTGGGTTGATCTGCATGTACTCAATAGCACTGGTCAGTAACGGAGTCTTGGTCTTCGTAGCTCCACATCCGATACGCATCGACATCACAGAGTCTGGTCCATAGGCATAGAGCATGAAAGCAGGTACATTGACGATAACCCTTTTTCCTAATGTTGGCATCGGAGTCTTTTCTCGCCAGCGGCACCGTTCCATATTCACCAGGATACGTTTGCGACTCTGATCCGAAGAGACCGAATCCAATTGGTGAAGCAACTGTCGGTACAGAACGGACTGAGGCTCCACCTCCGTCATCATCTCCCCGACACTGTCGTTCTGAATTTTCCGGAAAGCCTTCTTGTAGAAAATATGAGAAGGACGCTCTATCGGGGAATCAAAAAGATTGACGTAACTGACTTTCACCTTTCCTGTGCTATCCGGCTTAGACTCCACTCTGTTCATGGCATGCTTCGGATTGACAAAGCCATATTGTTGTCCTGCCACATAGGTAAGATAGGCACGAGTCAGGTTATACTCCAAATGAGCTATCACGTCATTGACAGTATGTTTCTTGTCAAAATCTAATGCTTTGAACCTCTGGAGTTCGCCCTCAAGATCTTTTACTCTAAAGAATGCGTCAGAAAAGCCGATACGGTTTACTTGAAACAACCGTTGTATCAAGGTATCCGCCATATCCGTAATGCCCTGTCGGTCAAACCACAGCATCTGTCCGCCATCGTGATAATACAAAGCCGTCCGGTTATCAGGAGACAAGGAATCTCTACCTACTTGTCCCATCTTCTTCAATTTCAATTGGATTTCCGAGGGGGATATCTCAAAAACAGGCGTCCTCAAAGATGAAAACGCCTCTGTTGATATTTCGCTTTTCTGAATAGATCCCTTATCACAACCAATAAAGACAAAAGAGACTACCAGAAATAAAAGGAATGTCAGATAACTATTTTTCTGACGACCTTTCCAACTTTGATAATGTAGCAACCTTTAGGTATGTTTGTTAATTCAATTTTTTGCGCAGGACTTTCAATGCGTACAGAGAACACATGGCGTCCCGTTAATGAGATGAGTTCCATGATTTGCCCTTCAGCACCTGTAATATAAACACTACCCGATTTGGAAACCTTGATTTGAACGTCGCTTTTCTCCTCGATTTGCTCTACACCATATTGCTCAGACTGAGCCGCCTGAGTATTCGTCGGAAACATGAGCAAACATGCTGCAAAAAGGGTTAAAAGTAGTAATCGTTTCGTCATAAGCCTCACATATTACATTGCAAAGGTAATCATAATATTTGAAAAGACCAAATATTTCTATAAAAAAATGCACTTATAGCTCAAAAATCATCTGTTCATCACACAATTCTGTGTTCTCAAACACTTGTTTGGCTTCATTTAGGAGGATGTTCTCGTCCTCATAACGTGAAGAATAATGTCCCAACAACAACCGTCCGACCTGAGCATCACGAGCCACCAAAGCCGCCTGACGTGCCGTAGAATGAAAATACTTCTCTGCCAACAACAGATTGTCTTCACCATAGGTACTCTCATGATACAACGCTGTCACTCCTTTAATGTGCTCATGAAGGGTAGGAACATATCGGGTGTCACTGCAATATGCATAACTACGGGGAGCCTCTGCCGGCTCTACCAGCCGGCTGTTTGGAACATGCTCTCCCTCTTCCGTCACCCAATCGGCACCCGCCTTAACATTATTGATCTGACTAGTCGGTATCTGATAAAAATCAATCATGTCACGTTTGATATGGGGTAACGTGGCTTTCTCTCTGAACAAATAGCCGCAACAAGGCATGCGATGATTCAAAGGTATCGTCTCAACGGTCAGGCTGCGATCCTCATATATCACTTTCTGCATTGTCGTATCCACAGCATGAAAGACGACCTCATACTCTAAACCGTGACAAAACATCTGTATCTGTTCGAAAAGGATTGACTCTAACGCTGCAGGACCATATATTTCCAATTTTGCCGTTCGTCCCAACAGTCCAAAGGTACTTATCATGCCGATAAGCCCGAAACAATGGTCTCCGTGGAGGTGGGTAATAAATACTGCAGAAAGTTTAGTAAAACGGATACGGGAACGCCGCAACTGCATTTGCGTTCCTTCACCGCAATCTATCATAAACTGCTTTCCCCGTAACTCCACCACCTGCGCCGATGCATAATGACGAAGTGTCGGCAAAGCGCTTCCACATCCTAAAATATGTATCTTAAAGGGCTCCAATCTATTATATCATATCTTATAATCGTCTTCTGATGCCTCTTCCAACTTGATGTCAGAATCTGGTTTTTTCATCTGCTGACGACCATATTCATATAAGTCATCGCCTTCTTTCAGTATCAGAGAGTCTGGAGCAAGGGTCACAATATCATAGAGTCCAATTTCCTCGTCTTCACCACCACCTTCACGCACAGCGACCAGTTCTAGTTTTCCTCGTATAAGCCGCCAAGTCTTATAGGTCAGTGTACTTTGTTCGATACCCTCAACAATACCTCCTTCCTTAATACGGAAGCCTACCTCATCACTTCCATCCAATGGATTGGGCATCACCCAGTTGCCCAACAGGGCTGCCTGGTTGATAACAATAAGTGCTTCAGTCTTCTTGGCATTAGGTACCACTGCCATTCGGTCACCAGCCTGCAGTCCGCCAAACACCTTGTTATTCTCACGGGCATAAGTAATATCCAACTGTATGGTATCACCCAGATCCGTTACGACTTGCAATGTGTTCATTGCCGAGCCTTCTCCACATATGCCATAGATGGTAGGATCCTGCAAGGCACTCATATCCGTTGAGTCACCATTGTCAAAGGGAACTGGCTGTGTCTTGCCTCCACAACTACAGATGGTCATAACCACAGCGACAATTGTCAATACAATCCATGAAAATCTCTTCATAATAAATATCCTTTAATTGTTATTCTCCTTTTGTTTTGCCTCATTCCAAAGCGCATCCATTTCCTCAAGAGTCATCTCCGTCAATGGCTTTCCAACTTTGATGCTATGCTCCTCTATATAATTAAAACGTCGGATGAACTTCTGATTGGTCGCCTCCAAGGCATTATCCGGATTCAGGTGATAGAGGCGCGCCGCATTGATAACAGCAAAGATGAAATCACCCAATTCTTTCTCTGAGTGTATTTTATCCTCTCGCTCGAGTTCTGCCTCCAATTCATCCAATTCCTCACGGACTTTTGTCCACACATCCTGTTTGTCCTCCCAGTCAAAACCGACATGGCGAGCCTTGTCTTGAATACGGTAAGCCTTAATCAGAGACGGCAAGGAAACAGGGACACCGCTCAGGACACTTTTATTCCCATCCTTCTCCCTTTGTTTAATCTGCTCCCAGTTGTCAAGCACCTGTTCTGCACTCTTGGCAACCACCTCCCCATATACATGCGGATGACGGAATATCATTTTGTCACACAGCTTGTTACAGACGTCAGCCACATCATAAAGTCCCTTTTCTTCTCCTATACGACTATAGAATACGATATGAAGCAATACATCACCCAACTCTTTGCATATCTCATGCGAATCATCTTTGATTAACGCATCACAAAGTTCATACACCTCCTCTATCGTATTGGGGCGCAAAGAATCATTGGTCTGCTTACGATCCCAAGGACATTCCACCCGTAAGCGATCCATGACATCAAGCAGTCTTCCAAAAGCTGCCATCTTCTCTTCTCTGGTATGCATTTGTTCCATAGTAGGGGCAAAGGTACAAAAAATTTCTTAATTGATAATCAATATTTCACATTTATTTCGTACCTTTGCACCCATTATTATAAAATAGGTATATGGAATTAGCAAGTAAATACGATCCAAAAGAGGTCGAGTCGAAATGGTATCAGTATTGGCTGGACCACAAATTATTCGCCAGCAAACCTGACGAACGTGAGCCATACACAATAGTCATCCCCCCTCCCAACGTAACAGGGGTATTGCATATGGGACACATGCTGAACAACACCATTCAGGATATTTTGGTACGCCGTGCCCGTATGGAGGGCAAGAATGCCTGTTGGGTACCAGGCACTGATCATGCGTCTATCGCCACGGAGGCGAAAGTAGTGAAAAAACTCTCCGAGCAAGGCATCAAGAAACACGACCTGACCCGTGAGGATTTTCTGAAACACGCATGGGACTGGACCGACGAACATGGTGGTATCATCCTGAAGCAACTTCGTCGCTTAGGTGCTTCCTGCGATTGGGACCGTACCGCTTTTACCATGGACGAGAAACGTTCGAAGAGTGTTATCAAGGTCTTTGTTGACCTCTATAACAAGGGGCTAATCTATCGTGGTCTTCGTATGGTCAACTGGGATCCCAAAGCATTGACAGCACTTTCTACCGAGGAGGTAATCTATAAAGAAGAGCAGAGCCATCTGTTCCATCTGAAATATTATGTTGAAGGTCTAGATAATCTAGAAAACCTAGAGAAAGAAGGCAACGTCATCCACAAGGATACTAAGGGTTACTATGCCGTCGTTGCCACCACCCGTCCAGAGACCATCATGGGTGATACAGCCATGTGTATTAACCCGAAAGACCCCAAAAACCAGTGGTTGAAAGGACGCAAGGTAATTGTTCCATTGGTGAACCGTGTCATCCCCGTGATAGAAGACCGTTATGTAGACATCGAGTTCGGCACGGGTTGTTTGAAAGTAACACCTGCCCACGACACCAACGACTACATGCTGGGCAAGACCCACAACTTGGAGACAATCGACATCTTCAACCCCGACGGTACCATCAGTGAACAGAGTCCTATCTATGTAGGAATGGACCGTATGGACTGCCGTAAACAGATTGCCAAAGACTTACAGGAGGCTGGTCTTATGGAACGTATAGAGGACTATACAAATAAGGTGGGCTACTCTGAGCGTAACCCAGACACCGCTATCGAGCCACGCCTCTCCCTGCAATGGTTCTTGAAAATGAAGCATTTCGCAGATATTGCCTTACCGCCTGTCATGAACGGCGAGATGAATTTCTATCCTGAGAAATATAAGAACACCTATAAGAACTGGCTGGAGAATATCCAAGACTGGTGCATCTCCCGTCAGCTATGGTGGGGACATCGCATTCCTGCGTACTACTATAACGAGAACGACGACTATGTAGTTGCCGTTACTCGTGAGGAGGCTCTGAAACTGGCTCAGCAGAAGAACCCAAAGATTACAGATGCTGACCTTCGTCAGGATGAGGATGCCCTTGATACGTGGTTCTCTTCATGGCTCTGGCCAATCTCCCTCTTCGACGGTATCAACAATCCTGGCAACGAGGAGATCAAGTACTACTATCCCACTTCCGACCTCGTGACAGCTCCTGATATTATCTTTTTCTGGGTGGCTCGTATGATTATGGCTGGTGAGGAATATATGGGAACCTTCCCCTTCAAGAATGTCTATTTCACAGGTATTGTCCGCGACAAATTAGGACGCAAGATGTCCAAGTCATTGGGTAACTCACCCGATCCCATCGAACTTATTGAGAAGTTCGGTGCCGACGGTGTGCGCATGGGTATGATGCTCTCTGCCCCTGCCGGTAATGACATCCTATTTGACGAAGCACTCTGCGAACAAGGACGTAACTTCAACAACAAAATATGGAATGCCTTTCGTCTCGTCAAGGGATGGCAGGTAGCTGACGTGGAACAGAAAGAGGCAAGCAAGATTGCTACCGCCTGGTTTGACGCAAAGCTCAAGGAAGTAAACGAGGAATTACAAGACCTTTTCTCCAAGTATCGCATCTCAGAGGCACTGATGGCAGTCTACAAACTTTTCTGGGACGAGTTCTCCAGTTGGTATCTGGAAATGGTAAAGCCTGCCTATGTCAATGGCGAGGCACAGCCTATTGACAAGATTACCTATGAGGAGACATTACATTTCTTTGACGTTCTGTTGAAGATGCTGCATCCTTTCATGCCATTCATCACAGAGGAACTCTGGCAAGCACTTTATGAGCGCAAGGCAGGAGAAAGCATCATGCGTGAGAGTCTCGTACTCAGCAGTTTACCAATAGAGGACAAGCAACTCCTTGCTGATATTGAGCAAGTCAAGCAGATAGTCAGCGGTGTCCGTATGGTACGCAACCAGAAGAACATTGCCCCCAAAGAGGCTTTGGAACTGCAAGCCGTATCATCTAATCATTTTGAGTCATATGTGGCAGTCATCATGAAGATGGCAAATGTCAGTGCCATCCATACCGTTGCTGAGAAAAATGCTACCGCCTCTGCTTTCATGGTTGGTACGGATGAGTTTGCTGTTCCCCTTGGTAGCATGATTGACATTGATGCTGAGATTGAGAAGCAGGAGGCACAGTTAAAACACCTTGAAGGCTTCCTGGCTGGTGTCATGAAGAAACTCTCCAATGAACGTTTCGTAGCTAATGCCCCAGAGCAGGTCGTAGCCCTAGAGCGTAAGAAACAAAGCGACTCTGAAGAAAAGATTGCTGCTTTAAAGGAATCCCTCGCTGCCCTTCGTGCACAGAAATAAATGAAGTTTATATAAAAAAGGAAGGTGTTCGAACACCTTCCTTTTTTATCTGATTCTATCTGCTGCTCTCACCAGCTTCTCATCCGCCAAAATTCCTTTACGTGCCATCAAAAGAAGGATGGCAACAACAATCGGAAAAGATGAAACAATTTCTATGCGAAAGTTCATGGCATCAGGTGCCAAATGCTTATTAACCACAATCATGGCTATATACCACAGGAACATAATCAATATATTCACCATACACAAACGAGCCTGTAATGGTCTACGCTTGTATAAAAATATGGTACAAACACTCAATGTAGTTGATATGAGCATCAATATAAACAACGGGCACGGAGCAAATGATACCATTCCGCCCTGCCCTATTGCCCATAGGCTATACACCCGATAGATTGTCAGTCCGTCAGACGATACAGTGGCAAGTTGCATACACAAGACAAGTATGCCAAAGACTGCCGCCATGAACAGGAATATTGATTGTTTGCGCTGTATCATAATTACAGATGATCCTCCTGCATCATTGCCTGGTCACGGGCAGGGTCACGCCAGTACACCTTATCCTCAACAAACTCCTGAGTGGCAAGCAAAGAAGGTTTGGGAAGTTTCTCGTAATAACGGGATATTTCTATCTGTTCACGATTTTCAAAGACCTCTTCCAAAGAATCATTATAGGAAGCAAACTCTGCTAGTTTCTTACTAAGGTCCTCTTTAATCTGAACACTAATCTGGTTGGCACGCTTGGAAATAATAGCCACACTCTCATAGATGTTACCAGTCTCTTCACAAAGATCCATAATATTACGGGTCACCGTATTTACTGGGGCTTTTGATTTCTTATAATCCATATTTTATTCTTTTGTAACTTTTTTACATTTTGCTATTAATTTCTCTGCCGTAGAGCACTCACTCGACTCCGGATATTCGTTGAGGAAACCATAACATTCATCCTCTGCATCACGATAGCGGTCGAGTTTTTTCTCCTCAGAACTATTCTCGGCAAGCTCAAACTTACTCTTCATAATTAATACTGAGAATTTCTCACGGATCTTAGAGAACGGATAATTCTTCAATGCATTCTGAGCCGTAATGATACATGCCTCATAGTTACTTTCTGTATTGGAATTGATATTACCAAAATATCCACCAAGATTGTAATACAACTCCGCTGAAAGATATTCCTTTTGCACCAAATTGTCCTGAAGGTCAAACAAACGCTGTTGCGCCACTGACCTTAATTCTGAGTCTGGGTAAATATCAAGAAACTGTTGATAGGCATTGATGGCACCGACAGTAGGTGTCTGATCCAAGCGGGGCTCTGGGGCACTCCGATAAAGCGATTGTCCTATATAAAATGATGCCTGCTCAGCAAACAACCCTTTAGGATAACTGGAATAATACTTCTTGAACGTTGCACTAGCAGATTCATAATCCTTGTTACAATATTGAGCCATGCCTAACAGATAAAGACATTCCTGTGCGTTGTCCCTTCCTTTCTGGATGAGCACCAAATCTTGAAGCAACGAACTTGCCTGTTGGTATTTTCCCATAGCAAAGCATTGCTTGGCAAATTCATATTTATATGTGCTATCTGCAGATTTATAGACTTTATTGAACTCAGAGGCACAACCACTTAACAGAGTTGCCATACAGAGCATCAAAAAAAAACTTTTATTCATCCTTTTATCAAATTTGACGTGCAAAATTAGTTATTTTTCCGATAATTCCAAAGGAAAACGAACGATTTTTAGCAATTATCGTTGGATTATAACGTTTGTTACGAAGAAATTTTGTGATTTTGGCTTCGACGAACTTACTCGCCACTAGGAAAAACTCAAAAAAATTTGGTTATTCTCTCGTTATTTCGTAACTTTGTACCTTATGAAGTTTCAACTGACATCAAGATACAAACCTACAGGAGATCAGCCAGAGGCTATCCGTCAACTGACAGACGGACTAAACAGAGGCGATAAAGCACAAGTGCTTTTAGGTGTTACAGGATCGGGTAAGACATTTACAATGGCAAATGTCATTGCGAATACCAACCGCCCAACCTTGATTCTCTCCCACAACAAAACGCTCGCCGCTCAGTTGTATGAAGAGATGAGAGGTTTTTTCCCTGAGAATGCTGTTGAATATTATGTCAGCTATTATGATTATTACCAACCCGAGGCATACCTGCCTACAACCGACACCTATATTGAGAAAGACCTTGCCATTAACGACGAGATAGACCGGCTAAGACTGCGCGCTGTAAGTGCTTTGCTATCAGGTAGAAAAGACGTTATCATTGTATCTTCTGTTAGTTGTATTTATGGCATGGGGAGCCCTGTTGCCTTACATGAGAATGTCATAGAAATACACAAAGGGCAAATTCTTGACCGTAACGCGTTGTTAAGAAAATTGGTGGCAGCTCTTTATGTCAGAAACGATTTGGAACTCAAACGGGGATGTTTCCGTGTAAAAGGTGATACGGTTGATATTTCCATGGCCTATAACGAGGCTATTCTACGCATCACCTTCTGGGATGACGAAATTGATATGATAGAGGAATTAGATGCCATGACAATGGACCGTATGGCATTCTTTGAGGAATACAAGCTCTATCCAGCCAACCTTTTCATGACCTCACAGGAACAGACCAATATTGCCATCCGCCAAATACAAGATGACCTCATGAAACAGGTTGCTTTCTTTGAGGAATTGGGTGATGACATAAAGGCACAACGCATCAAGGAACGAGTAGAATATGATATGGAGATGATTAAGGAACTGGGACATTGTTCTGGAATAGAGAACTATTCCCGGTATTTTGACGGTCGGAATGCTGGAGAACGTCCTTATTGCTTGCTCGACTTCTTCCCAGAAGACTTTCTGATGATTATCGACGAGAGTCATGTCAGTGTACCACAGATCGGAGCAATGTATGGTGGTGACCGGGCCCGCAAGACTAATCTGGTAGAATTTGGATTTCGCCTGCCTGCCGCCTTTGACAATCGTCCACTGACTTTCGAGGAGTTCCAGCAGATGACACATCAAGTCATCTATGTCAGTGCCACACCTGCTGACTATGAGCTTAACGAAGCAGAAGGTATTGTTGTTGAGCAGCTTATCAGACCGACAGGACTGTTAGACCCGGAAATAGAGGTAAGACCAACAGAGAATCAAATTGACGACCTGATGGACGAAATACAGACCAGAATACTACGAAAAGAGCGTGTGCTCGTCACAACACTCACCAAACGTATGGCAGAAGAACTGAGCGAATATCTGTTGAATAACGGAATCCAGACCGCTTATATCCATAGTGAGGTCACCACTCTCGACCGTGTGAAGATATTGGAGAACCTGCGTAACGGCACATACAACGTATTAGTTGGTGTCAACCTCTTGCGAGAAGGACTTGACCTTCCTGAAGTTTCGCTAGTTGCCATTCTCGATGCAGACAAAGAAGGATTCCTCCGCTCTCACCGTTCCTTAACCCAGACAGCAGGACGTGCAGCCCGTAATGTTAATGGTAAGGTTATTATGTATGCAGACACCATCACTGCCTCCATGCAACTCACCATTGACGAGACTGCACGTCGTCGTATGAAACAAATGCGCTATAATGAAGAACACGATATTACTCCCAAGCAAATTGAGAAAGCTCTTACACAAAGTGACCTACGCCAATTTGCAGAAGGAGAGGATGAAAATAAACAGGCTCAAACGGTCTATATCAGCCCGACGGAACAAGGTGCATTTGCTGCCGATCCTATTATACAAAGGATGACTCGTCAACAACTGCAGAAGAGTATTGCAGAGACTACCCGACTGATGAAAGAAGCGGCAAAGAAGCTCGATTTCCTACAGGCTGCCCAATATCGTGACGAGATTATCCGACTTCAGAAAGAGTTAGAATTAAAATAAATTATCATAATTTATTAGGCAGTTCTATTGATAATTTGTATTTTTGCAACAAAATTGACTATAAAAAAATGACAACAATGAAACAAATTGTATGGATAATACTCCTTATGAGTATACCAATGACGAGTTTTGCCCAGAACACATGGGAACAATCAGAGGCCAAGAAGAAAGAAGAAGTCGCAAAGGTTATGGTGGCTAAGCCTAACCCCGACCAGAAATATTTACAAGGAGCCGTTCCCGTTGTCAATGGAATGGTTGCCTTTAGTAAAACATTTGAAGTTCCTGGCAAAACAGCCTTTGAAATTTATAACATTATTGGGAAATTCCTCCAAGATGAGACTCGTGAGAAAAATCAGATTAACAGTCATCTGGTCAAAGCTGACACTACAACTTATGAATTAGCTGCAAGCTATGAAGAATGGCTGGTATTCCAGAATAATGCCTTATCTCTTGACCGTACTCGTTTCTACTACGTTCTGAAAGCTCTGTGTCATAACGGAAAAGTTGATATAGAAATGTCACATATTAAATATTTCTATGAAGAGGAGCGTCATCCTCAACACATGAAGGCAGAGGAATGGATTACTGACAAGGAGGCAGTCAATAAAAAGAATACCAAATTGCTTCCTATTACGGGAAAATTCCGCCGCAAGACCATCGACCGCAAGGATTATTTATTTAATAAGATTGAAGGATTACTGAAATGAGACTTCTCCGTAATATCCTCAATACGATTTTCATTATTGGTGCCATTATTGGAATGTCTCTGTTTTATCTAGGACATAAGGAAACTGGCAGTTATATTATTTTTGGCGCTATGGCATTCAAATTTATTGAGGTCGTCGTGCGTCTACTTAAACTAGAAGACAAAAATTGAAGAAAAAAACACATATTCTTATGTTCCTTGTCTGCATTGCAACTGCTATGCAGGCACAGGTATATAATCAAATCGACGAAAACGGGAATATCACCCAAAGGAATGAATTTGGTAACAATTACAACAATGGCAATTTCAATCCTAATCGTCGTGATACTATACAGAAAAAGGAGATACCACGCGGTGTCCATGTATGGACTGTGGACCGTCGGTTTGGTGATATCCGACCTGCAGAACTCGACACCATGCCTCACCTCTATCAGAACACCATCTTCAATACAGGAGTTTATGGAGAATACAACTCTATCGGTAATAACTATACATCCCGTTGGAACCGTATTGTCATTGACCGTCAGAATCCCAGTGAATTCATTTTTACGGATTCATATGACTATACCATCAAAGAGCCAGACCAGTTCCTATTTGTCAACACGCTGTCACCCTATACCAATATCAGTTACGACAATTGCGGTAACAAACAAAATGGAGAAGACCATATTGATGCAAAGTTTTCCATCAATGCCAACAAACGACTGGGTGTGGGATTTGATTTAGACTACCATTATGCCAGAGGCTATTATCAGAATCAAAACAACTCGAATTTCCGTGCTTCACTCTTCGCTTCCTATATTGGCGACCGCTATCAGATGCATACCCTTTTCTCTTCATATCACCGCAAGGCTTCAGAGAATGGCGGTATCACCAATGATAATTACATTACCCATCCAGAGAGTTTCGACGACCAGTTTAGCGAAGATGAGATTCCTACAGTGTTATCACAAAACTGGAATCGCAACAACTCCATCCACTTTTTCCTATCCCATCGCTATAATATAGGTTTCTATCGAAAGGTAAAGATGACTGATGAGGAAATCAAGGCACGTCAATTTGCCGCTGCCTCAGCAAAAGAGAAACAAGCCAAAGAGAGCAAGGATAAGGATATTGATAATAGTTCAGGACGCAAAGGCGGTAAGGTTGCTGGAAATATTCCCAGTGGACGACCAGACAATGCACGTATTGCAGGAGACCTTCCGACAGACGGAAAGAAACCTGTAGAGACTACAGACTCCACCCGTATCCAAGTTGACTCTCAGCAAAAATTAGACAGTCTACTTGCCGTTCAGGCACGACAAGACTCTATTGAAGCTACCATGAAACGCGAATACGTCCCTGTCACCAGTTTCATCCATACCCTTGACATCAATAATTACAGCCGTATCTATCAGGCATATAAATCTCCTGAAGACTATTATCTGAACACCTATTATAATTATAATGACGAGAGGAAATACAGCAATGACTCTATCTATGACAAAACAAAATACCTGTCGGTCAAGAATACCTTTGCACTTGCTCTCTTAGAGGGTTTCAATAAATATGTCAAGGCAGGACTGAAGGCTTTCGTCAGTTATGAATACCGCCGTTTCCAGATGCCAGACTTGGAAGAAGGAGATGATACCTATTTTATGAACAAATGGACAGGACACTGTATGAGTATTGGTGGACAACTGTCCAAGACCCAAGGCAAGACCCTCCATTACAACCTTTCGGTGGAGAGTTGTCTAACAGGGTATGACGCAGGTGCTTTAGCCTTAGACGGTCAGGCCGACCTAAATTTCCCACTTTTCGGAGATACTGTGCAGTTAGCGGCAAAGGCTTTCTTCCATCGCACTATCCCCGGCTTCTTCAAAAAATCTTACCACTCTAAACACCTCTGGTGGGAGAATGACCTGTCGGCAGAGACGCGAACACATATAGAAGGACTTTTCTCTTTCTCCAAGACTCACACGCAACTGCGTGTTGCCATTGAGGAAATACAGAACTACACCTATTTTGGAACCAGTTATGAGATGACCTCTGATGATACGAATTACGGAAGGGCTGGATTGACGGCAGATGTTTATCAAGAGAGTGGCAACATTAATCTGCTGACAGTACAGTTACGGCAAGATTTCCGTCTCGGCATCCTTAACTGGGAGAATATCATCACCTATCAGAATTCTAGTAATCAGGACGTTCTTCCTGTTCCTGCAGTGAATATCTTTACCAATTTATATTTGAAATTTAAAATTGCTAAAGTACTTAGTGTTGAAATTGGTGGTGATTGTACTTTCTTCACCAAATACTATGCTCCTGACTATGTACCGCAGATAGGACAGTTTGCTATCCAAAAAAATGTTGACAGTCGTGTGGAACTGGGAGCCTATCCTTTCATAGATGTCTATGCTAATTTCCATCTGAAACGGGCACGTTTCTTTGTCATGATGAGTCATGTCAATAATGGCTCAGGAAATAAAATGATGTTCCTGACTCCCCATTACCCCGTCAACGGCAATGTGCTACGCTTTGGAGTTTCGTGGAATTTTTATAACTAAGGAAGTTCTTCAGACAGGATACGATCAAAGACTTTTCGCATCTCTGTTGGATGAGTAATCAGCGAGCGTAACTCTTTCAGGTTACGTTCGTTTTCTGATCCTTGAATCCATAGACGAATATATCCGTTCACAGAGTATTTCTCTGTCATGTGTTGACAGAACCGTTTCCATTGTCCTTCTATATCCATCTCCGGATAGTTAGCAAGCCCGTATTGAATAGTACGACGGATAACTGTTTCCGGATAAAGATCACGATCGGCTTCGGCAACAATCTTTCCATAGATACTACGTGGTACATGAGAGGCAGAGGCACGATGATCCTCTACCGCTTCCTTCATGATTTTCATCTGCTCAGGAGAAAACCAACGTTTCAGTCTTGCATCTTGTATCAGTATCTTTCCACTGGTCAGATGATGAATAGCACGTGGACCACTCAATCCTAAATCATGATAGGCAGCCACGACATACACCATATTCATATCAGCACCTGTCTGTTTGGCTAATTCTATGGAACTGCGAATCACACGAGTGACATGACTCATGTTGTGAGCCTTGTCAAATTCCGCATAACGAGGGAGAATCTGTGTCTCCACAAATTCCACCAAATCAAGACTTGCCGTATTGTTGATCATCAGAAAATGCTGAAAATTTTTGCAAATATACACAATTATCCTTACTTTTGCAAGAAGTTTCAAGCAAAAAGCAACATGAGTGATACTACGATTAAGCAAAACTCCTTTCGTGCCTGGCTGCTTGCCGCACGTCCAAAGACGCTTTCAGGTGCTGCCGTACCCGTATTGATTGGTTTGTCACTAGCTTATACAGACGCTTCATACTATGGAGACGATATCTTCAGTTGGACGGCAGCTATCTTGTGTATCCTCTTTGCTTTAGTCATGCAGATAGATGCCAATTTCGTCAACGACTTCTTTGACTATGCCCGTGGCAATGATGATTCAGCGACCCGCCTAGGGCCATTGCGTGCCTGTACACAGGGCTGGGTCAGTATTGAGACAATGAAACGTGCCATAGCCACCACTACATGTGGCGCTTGTGTCATCGGTCTTCCTTTGGTATATTACGGAGGATTGGAGATGATTCTCATCGGCATTCTCTGTGTTGTATTCTGTTTCCTCTATACCACTCATCTCTCCTATATCGGTATGGGTGACCTACTTGTTTTGCTGTTCTTCGGTATTGTCCCCGTTTGTATCACGTATTACGTACAACTACATACTGTCACCTTTCAGGTATTCGTTGCTTCTGTTGCCTGCGGATTAGTAATAGATGCTTTATTGATTGTCAACAACTACCGTGACCGTGACAATGACCGCCGTGACGGGAAGATGACGCTTGTCATCCATATTGGAGAAAAAGCGACAGAATATCTATATTTAGGAATCGGCATAGCAGCCTGCCTGATGGGAAGTGTCTTCTGGATGAACGCTCACGTCCTTGCCTTCATTCTGCCATTCATCTACCTGTTGTTACATGTCTTCACATGGCTGAAAATGCAGCATATCCATCATGGCAAGCAACTCAACGAGTGCTTGGGTGAGACGGCACGCAACATTCTCATCTACGGACTTACAGTGTCGGTGGGGTTGCTCCTTCTCTGAGAAAGAAATACCACAGGGCTATCATCACTATAATGAGTATGATAGTCACAATACTCTTCAACAGACATCCTGCTATCTTCTTCACCACATAGAAACCGATAATGACAACAAGCAATAACGCTATATAATAGGTCAAATTCTCCATAACTTCAATTCTTCAATACTTCAATTCTACTTAAACATCTGTCTAAACGCAGTGGGAATAGGAGTCTCAAACTCCATACGCTCATGAGTTACAGGATGTTCCATACAAAGCAGGAAGGCATGCAGACAAAGACGATGCAGTGGGTCGTTACCGTCACCGTATTTCACGTCGCCACAGACAGGATGCCCCAAATCAGCAGCATGCACACGAATCTGGTTCTTACGCCCTGTCTCTAACTTAAACTCCACCAATGAATGGTCGGTAGTACGATCCAGTACGTGGAAATGCGTCACCGCATACTTTCCCCCATTATCGACTGGCGACGAGTAAGTCACATACGCCTTGTTATCTTTCAACCAATTGGCTATTGTTCCCTCATCCTGTTCCATCTCGCCACTTAATATGGCTACATAGCGGCGGTCATATACGATGTCATGCCAGTAGTGCTCCATGACTTGTTCCGTCTCCATATCCTTCGCATATACCATCAGGCCGGAAGTGTCACGGTCCAAACGATGCACCACATGTGCCGTACATTTCTGACGTGATTTCTTAAAATAGTCGTCCAGCACGGTCTTCACATTCAGAGAAGAATGACCTGCTGCCATCGAGAGAATACCAGTCTGTTTCTCTACAACGATAAGCCAACGGTCCTCATACACAATCTTCAACCAACGGCTTTTATACTGCATCTGATTACGTTTTGTCTTACTGACCGCCACTTTCATACCCGGCTTCAAAGGAAAGTCAAACTGACTTACAGTTTTGCCGTCCACACGGATACCACGTCCCTGTAGCGTTAGCTTGATCTTATTACGACTCTGCTGTACGTTTTCCATAAGGAACTCCAATAACGGCTGTTCCTTCGTGACCACCAGATGTTCATAGTCACCCTGCTGATTATATGGATTATATCTCATTTCGGATGCAAAGATACAACATTTATTGGAAACATGAGAATACTACCTTGAAGATTCTATATTATGTCGAAAAAAGATGTAACTTAGCTTGTGTAAAGTCACTCTCAAAGTGACACCCGATGAGAGAAGGCATTGAGGAGGCGGATAACGGTGTCTGTTTCCTCATTGGTCATAGATGGATGGCAGGGTATGCTGAGTTCCTCGCGATGAACGCGCTCGGTAATAGGGAATGATACCCCTCTCCACTCGTCATAGCACTTCTGCTTGTGAGGAGGGACAGGATAATGAATCTGTGTCTCTACATCATTCACCTTCAAGTATGCCTGTAACTCGTCACGATATTCGCAAAGGACGGGAAAAATATGCCATACGCAATCCCTGTCAGACTGGGGCATCACTATCAAAGGATTGTGTACTTCGCTAATATACTGAGAAGCTATCTCCTTGCGTCGCTGATTTGCCTTATCTAGATATTTCAACTTGACATCAAGAATAGCAGCCTGTATCTCATCGATACGGGAATTACGACCGATATAGTCAAATACATAGTGACGGGCTGATCCGTAATTGCCTAGAACACGTATGACATCAGCCAGTTCCTCATCGTTGGTGGTTACAGCACCTGCATCACCTAAGGCACCCAGATTCTTCGTTGGATAGAAGCTATGGGCGGCGACATCTCCAAGCGAACCAGTTCTTTTTAATTGAGAATTACAAATTGAGACATGAAAAGTGCAACCATGTGCTTGGGCATTGTCTTCGATGAGTTTTAAGCCATGTTGGCGGCAAATATCCCCTATCCTATCGGTATATGCACAACGACCATAGAGATGGACAATCATGACGGCACGGGTACGAGAGGTGATAGCTTCCTCTATCAAGGTATCGTCTATCTGGAGGGTATGGATGTCCGGCTCCACAAGGACAGGTTTCAGTCCGTTTTCCGTGATGGAGAGAATAGAGGCGATATACGTATTGGCTGGCACGATGACCTCGTCACCCTCCTGCAGCACCCCCATCTCCTTATAGGCACGGAGTACCAAGGTAAGTGCGTCGAGTCCATTGGCACAGCCCACACAGTATTTCATTCCAATATACTCCGCATAATGCCGCTCAAACAACCGTGTTGCCTCGCCACGAAGATACCAGCCCCTTTGCAGAACGCCATCAATGGCCTGCCGCATCTCTTCCTCATAGGGAGCATTCACCCGTTTTAACTCCAGATACTTCATAACCTCCATTCGTACCAGTCATAACAAATACCACGACCGCCAAAACCCTCCTTCTGATAAATCAGTGGTTCTACCAATACACGCCCGTCATCCTCGTTGGATGTTCCGAAATCAAAATAGTGTGCGTTCCACTCACAATCATGCAGAAGATAATCAAAGAGCGCATCGATGACACGCAACTGCTTTCCCTCCATGCCAGCCGATATATACTGTGTATGAATCACCTCTGAGGTGACATAGATGACAGTTCCTCCCAACACCTGTCCGTCTTTCGTTGCCGTAAACAAACGGATATGATCGGGGAAACGTGAGTGCAGCAACGTTATTTCCTGAAACGTATGAACGGGGCGAGCATCATATTTATGTTTCAGGTTAAACTCCAAGACCCTCCAAAACCCTTGCCAATCGCCACTCTCACTCACTCTGACCCCATGACGGAAAGCCTTGTTAATGCCATACTTACGGTCACGATGCCACTTCACTGGCTGTGACAAGACAACAGTGGAAGATATGCTACGGTCAATAATCCGAGCATTACACACGCTCGTCAACACATACAGGTCTTCTTCCGACGGCAAACGATGGAAGATATGTGGGACTGATTTGTAAATAACACGCAGGAAGCCTTGCTGTTTCAGAAAGTCATTCAGTTCAATAAAAAGCTGTCTAGTACGGGCTGCCGTCACATGTTCGTCTGTGATAAGCCCACCATAGGTCAGACCACGATGAGACCACAGCACCGTATCCTCTGAATTAGCAGGCAGCAGTGCATAGAGTTTTCCATCTAGATAAAACATCAGAGAATAATCCTCAAAACGGTCCTGATGGTAATCCATGTAACGACGATCGAGAAGGAACGTGCCATTCTTCGACTGCGCCACAAAAAGATTCCACTCATCATGTCTGTCTGGTGTATATCTGATAATGTCAAACATGTTTCCTTAATTACTGAATTCAATAATAATAACGACAAAGAATACATAATATTATGTAGGTTTATACGTTATTTATAAGATGAAAGAAAAGATACTGGCACCTCTGCGGACCTTCCCTTGTTTTGTCCTGTTTATGTATCTGCTGGGACTGATCAGCCTGATGATTATCCATCAGGGAGGTCGCCATGTGTCCGTATTCGAGTTACTTGTAGACATCTATATCCTATGCCTCATTCTCTGGCTTCTCCCATCCAAGATTGCCTTATGGGCGAAAAGACTCTTCTATGTCATCGCCTACAGCCTTGCCCTCGTGGATATGTTCTGCTACTGCCGCTTAGGGGCTCCTATCAGTGCCGCCCTTCTACGAGTCTGTCTAGAGACCAACCAGCGAGAAGCCACAGAGGCACTCACCTCCTATGTGACGCTCTCCTCCATCTCCTTCCCAGTCATTCTGATTCTCCTATTGATGGTAGTCCATATATATGTGTCATGGAGAAAAGTCAATATCCGCATCAGGACTTTCGGATGGATTGGGGTCTGCGTCCTCCTGTTCTCCATCATTGACTGCGCAAAGAACAAGGTATTTATCATACGCAACCTGACTGAACCGAAGACTGGACTAGAGTATGAGTATGCCTCTGACATACCTCACAGCGGCGGATTCTACCTGCCTTTCTACCGACTGCTCTACGCCTGGAAAGGAGTGTCGTTGGAACAAGACGCTTATCGAAAACTGGAACAAAACATGGCGCATGTACAAGTGAACAGTTGTTCCTTCCGCTCACCAGATATCGTCCTGATTATCGGGGAGGCCTATAGCAAGCACCACTCCCAACTCTACGGCTACAAGAAGACGACAACCCCTCTGCAGATGCAAATGATGCGTGACAGTACACTGATTGCCTTTACAGATGTAGTGGCCCCCTATCACCAAACCAGTATGGTATTCCGACTTGCCTTCTCCCTCTATGCCTACGGACAACAAGGTGACTGGACGGACTATCCCCTATTCCCGCAACTTTTCAAGAAAGCAGGATATCAGGTATCGTTCCTCACCAACCAGTTTGTACCCTCACCCACCCTTGACATCTTTGACTTCAGCGGAAGCTCGCTTGTCAACAACCCCAAGTTGAGCCAATCGATGTTCACGCATCGCAACAGCCACTCCCATTCGTATGACATCGGAATCTTGGAAGACTACGACTCCCTGACAGCCTATCGACAAAAACATAACCTGACCATTTTCCATTTATTAGGACAACATACCAGCTATGCCGACCGCCATCCAGAGGAGTATGACCATTTCAAGCCACGCGACTACCAACGTCCAGAACTTAGCAAAGAAGACATCTACGAACTGGCACACTATGACAATGCATGTCTGTATAACGACTATGTCGTCGCAGAGATTATTCGTCGCTTCAAGAACCGTGAGGCCATTGTCATCTACATGCCAGACCATGGGGAAATGTGTTTTGACGGAAGTCTGACTTATGGACGGACCCTCGAGGTAAACACACCCAATGAGGTCTATCAGCAGTTTGAGATTCCTTTCTGGATATGGACCTCGCCAGACTTCCAGAAGAACCATCCGGATATCGTCCAACAGATTCTCACGGCAAAAGACCGTCCGTTCATGACGGATAATATCAGCCAGTTATTACTCTATCTGGCAGGTATCTCCACACCTTATTACCGGGAGGAAGACAACCTAATCAGTCCACACTATAACAGCGGACGAAAACGAATGCTGATGGGAACCATTGATTACAATAAAGCCTTGGAAAGAAACTCATTATAATCGTAAATATACTCATCCTCGTCGAATAACTCAGAGGCCAAGACAAGACAGACAGCACCACTGGAGAAATCCTCCAAGGTACGCCAAACCCACGTTCCTACATAAAGTCCTTGATACGGATGATTCAGGTGGAATGTCTCCTTACCACCCCGTCCGTCTTCAAGTACCACATCAAAAGACCCACTGACAGCAATGATGATTTCCTCACAAGTGCGGTGGGCATGACCACCACGTCTTTCTCCTGAAGGGACATCATATGTCCAATAGACACGGGCAATATCAAACGGAATATTTTTCATCTGCTCCGCTACAGTCAAATTGCCACGCGGGTCAACAATCTTCGGGAGATTCAACAATCTTACTTTATTCTGATTCATATCTAATAAACGATCTTTGACAGATAATATTATAGTCTTTCCAATTGTCGTAGGAAATAACGGTCTATACACCAACTCACTGCCAGTGTTACTAAAACACATGCAAACAACATCGCGACAACAGGAATCTGGGGAAGACGATGAAGAAGAATGCCTATCAGTATCTGATGGGTCATAAACAACGGCATACTCAACGAGGCGAGCATCATCATCGGTTTTTGGCATAACCACTTAGAGACGACACCCTTTCCTTTCGCAAAAACAAGAATAAAGGGAATCAATACCAGCCAAAATATGGGAGCATTGCGGAATTTCGCATCCATATAAGGATAGATCGTCAATACAACTATTAAGACCACTATCAGTAGTAATTCCAGCCACTTCTGTGCAGGAACTTCATAACCCCGTTCATAGATACGACAAAGGATGATACCTATGTAAAAGTCTGTAAAACGTACCAACGGATTCACATAGAGAATGGCATTCACCTTGTCGTATGGAGTTAATAGCAGCACCACTATATATGCCCCAATAACAAACAATACCCACCTTACAGACACACGCCTGAAAGCAAAGGGGAATACTAGGTAACAGAAGAAAAGGCTAGACAAAAACCATGACACGCTATTGCAAGAGAAATAGATGTCAGGATCAGGAATCCATGACTGAAGCAGGAAAATATTCAAAAGAAAAGGCAAGTCTATACCCGACTTGCTCACCACCAAGAAGAACGACAGACATAGAAGATGTAACGGATAGAGTTTTCTGAAACGGCGCTTCAAGAATTTGCCATACTGGAATGTACCTCCACGTATCTCATTTTCATAGCGAAGTGAAAGGACAAAGCCACTCAACAGAAAGAAAAAAACGACACCACAATCACCACCTGCGTCAAAAGCACCCATATCCCGATAGGCAAAGTGCGACATGAATATCATCATCACAAAGACGAAGCGCAGTGATTGTAGCGTCGCTATCATAAGAACTTATTTCTTCATATAAGGATCGGTTCCCAATACGGTCTTGGCAAGGCGCTTTGCCTTGTCACGCAGGGCATTGACATCATCACCCAACTCACCATAGCAGAGTATCACACCCATACGGCGACCCTTGTGAGCCTCCGGCTTACCGAAGATACGGATACGGGTACGGTCTTCCTTCAGTGCTTCTACAAAGTTATAATCCAGCGGACCTACTTTCTCCTCTGGTGAGAGGATAACGGCACTGGCTCCTGCATGCTCCAGATGGATACCTGCAATCGGCAGACCCATTACAGCACGGAAATGCAACTCAAACTCAGAGAGGTTGGTGGTATGACCCAGCGTCACCATACCTGTATCGTGCGGACGGGGACTCAGTTCTGAGAAGATGACCTCACCCTGACGTGTCAGGAAAAACTCGACGCCCCAGATACCATAACCAGTAAGTGCCTTCGTCACCTGGTCTGCCATGTTCTGCGCCCGTTTGAGTGCCTCATCACTGATCTTATACGGCTGCCATGACTCACGGTAGTCACCGCCCTTCTGTACGTGTCCGATAGGAGGACAGAAGATGGTGGGTGCATTCTTCTGTGTCACCGTCAGCAAGGTAAACTCCGACTCAAAGTCGATGAACTCCTCGATGATGACTTCTTTCACGTCACCACGGCTGCCTTCCATAGCCTCCTTGAAAGCCTGCTCCAACTCGTCATCGTTATGCACATAACTCTGTCCATGACCAGAGGACGACATCAGAGGCTTCACCACACAGGGGAAACCAATCTCATCGGCAGCCTTCTTGAACTCATCGAAAGTCTTGGCATAGAAATACTTGGCGGTACGCAATCCTAAATCGCGAGAGGCAAGGTCACGGATGGCACGACGGTTCATCGTGAAGTTGACGGCACGGGCAGAAGGCACCACTTGTATCCCCTCTTTCTCAAAATCGAAGAGACGCTCCGTACGGATAGCCTCGATCTCAGGCACGATGATATCAGGATTATGCTTCTTAACGGCAGCCGTCAGCGCATCACCGTCGAGCATCGAGAATACCTCACGCTCGTCAGCCACCTGCATGGCAGGCGCATCATTGTATCGGTCACAAGCTACCACATAGGCACCAGCGCGTTTGGCGGCAATGACGAACTCCTTACCTAACTCTCCACTTCCCAGTAATAAGATCTTCTTCATATCGTTTTTGATTTATCGGTTAGCATACATATTATCATAATACTTCTGGTAGTCGCCAGAGGTCACGTTGTCAAGCCACTCCTGGTTGTCGAGGTACCAGCGGACGGTCTTCTCGATACCTTCCTCAAACTGCAACGAAGGTTCCCAGCCGAGTTCCTTCTGCAACTTCGATGAGTCGATGGCATAGCGCAGGTCATGTCCGGCACGGTCTGTCACGAAGGTTATCAAGTCCATATCAGCACCTTCAGGACGACCTAACAGACGGTCTACTGTATTGATGACCACCTTGATGATATCGATATTCTTCCACTCGTTGAAGCCTCCGATGTTATACGTCTCGGCTATCATACCCTGATGAAAGATGAGGTCGATGGCACGGGCGTGGTCTTCCACAAATAACCAGTCGCGTACGTTCTCGCCCTTGCCATAGACGGGCAATGGCTTACGATGACGGATATTGTTGATGAACAGCGGAATCAGTTTCTCTGGGAACTGATAGGGTCCATAGTTATTCGAGCAGTTCGTCACAATGACAGGCATGCCATAGGTGTCGTGGTAGGCACGGACGAAGTGGTCGCTGGATGCTTTGGCGGCACTATAGGGAGAGTGCGGATTATACTTGGTGGTCTCCAAAAAGAACTTGTCACCGTAGGCAAGATGATGCTCTGAACTACTTGCGGTAGTGGTGAATGGAGGCTCGATACCCTCCGGGTGTGTCAACTCCAAGGCACCATATACCTCATCCGTGGAGATGTGGTAAAAGCGCTTGCCCTCATAACGCTCAGGCAGTGACTCCCAGTAGAGTTTTGCTGCCTGCAAGAGTGACAGCGTTCCCATCACGTTCGTCTTGGCAAATGTAAACGGATCCTTGATACTTCTATCCACATGACTCTCGGCAGCCAAGTGGATGATACCATCCACCTTCTTCTCCTGCATCAGTTTGTAAAAGGCATCGAAGTCACAGATATCCATCTTCACAAACTCGTAGTTGGGCTTGTCCTCTATATCCTTGAGGTTGGCGAGGTTTCCCGCATACGTCAGTTTGTCGAGGTTGATGATGTGGTAATCAGGATACTTGTTCACGAAAAGGCGCACTACATGGCTTCCGATAAAGCCTGCACCACCTGTAATTACAATTGTTCGTTTCATATATCTTTTTCATTTTAATGATTTCCTAATGTAATAACTTCCAAATCCTTGAATTCCTTGCCATCGATAGTCAGTCGGACGAGGGTACGTTCCTTATGCCATCCCTGAATGCCGGCAGCACCTGGGTTAATATGCAACAAGCCTAAAGTCTTGTCATACTTCACCTTCAGGATATGCGAGTGCCCGGCCACGAACAACTGTGGCGGATTAGCAAGGAGCGTCGAACGGACAGAGAAATCGTAATTGCCAGGATAACCGCCAATATGTTTGATGAGCACATCGACATCTTCTATCTTAAAACGGTTCAACTCACGATACATCAGCCTCAGGTCACCCCCGTCGCAATTGCCACAAACGGCCCTGAACGGACGGAATGCCGCCAGTTTCTCTGCGACCTCCACACTACCGATATCTCCCGCATGCCATATCTCGTCACAAGGTTCGAAGTAATGCAAGTACTTCTCGTCCCAGAAACTGTGGGTATCACTGATAATACCTATCTTCTTCATAGTCCGAATTTCTTCCTGACAAAATCAGCAATCAATTTCTCCGTCTCCACCATACCTAACACACTGGAGTCCACACAGAGGTCGTACGACTCTGCATGTCCCCATTTCTTTCCTGTATAATAGTTATAGTATGAAGCACGTTTCCCTTCTGCCTGCAGGATGATCTGCTTCGCCTCCTGGGGGGTGACATTCTGCTTGGCAAGTATCTGTTCCACGCGATACCACATTGATGCCGTGATGAAGACATTCACCACATTGTCGAAGTCACGCAACACATAGTCGGCACAACGTCCTACAAAGACACAGGAGCCCTTCTGGGCAGCCTTACGGATGGCATCGCTCTGAAACTTAAACAGATTCTCCTGTGAAAAGCCTGCCGCATAGACACCACTCATATGAGGAGAACTCATGCTGAACAGTCCCCTGATGAAACCTTTCTTCTCGTCATTCTGTTCAAAGACCTTCTCACTGAAACCACTCTCCTTCGCGGCAAGGTTAAGGATTTCCTTGTCGTAATACTTGGCGTTGAAGTCCATGGCAAGCATACGGGCGATGTCATGTCCACCACTGCCTAACTGTCTTCCGACATTGATGATAATATGCTTATTTTCCATTTCTCTTGAGTTTGTTCATATACCAAATTAATAACGGAATCGTCATCGCAAAGGAGCCGAAGTCACTTGCCGGCATCGCATACCACACACCGTCCAAGTCCCAGAACAGCGGGAACACGTATGCCATCGGCAACAACAGGATCAACTGGCGTGACAACGAGAGGAAAATGGCTATCTTCACCCTGCCGATACACTGGAAGAAATTAGTGATGATAGCCTGAGAGCCTACGACGAAGAATACCATCATATCTATCTTGATGCCTCGTGCTGCCAAAGATATTAAGGTCTGGTCTGTGGTGAAGATACGGGAAATCTCCCTGGGGAAGAGCATGGAGAGTCCCCAGCCTATCAACAGGATAGTGGTCGCTGAGGCTATGGTCAGAAACAGACAACGGAACATACGATTGTAGTTCTCCGCTCCGAAGTTATAGCCCACAATGGGCTGCATACCCTGGATCATACCCATCACAAACATAAAGAACATCATCACCACTGAATTGGCAATGGAATAGGCTCCCACTGCCATGTCACCGCCATAGCGTACAAACTGGTTATTCATAAAGATGACGATGATACAAGAGGTCACATTCATCAGGAAGGGTGAGATACCGATGGAGATGATATTACGCACCAAAGCCATCCTAAGTCTGTAGATACCTTTCTCCAGATGCAACAGTTCTTTCTTGTCGGAGAATATCCACATCTGCCAGCACATCGCCATCGTCTGGGAAGTGATGGTGGCAAGGGCTGCGCCTCGGATACCCCAACGGAACCACCATACAAAGGTGATGAGCAAGATGACATTCATGACAACCGTGAAGAGTGTCGCATACATCGCATGACGGGGCTTGCCTGCCGCCCTCAATACCGCATTCATTCCGAAATACATGTGGGTCACCATGTTACCCAACAATATCACTATCATGAACTCACGGGCGTATGGCAACGTCGCATCCGATGCTCCGAAAAAACGCAGGATGGGGTCAAGGAAGATGAGACACACCACCATGAAGAGGAAACCGATAATCAGGTTCAACGTCACCGTATTACCCAGCAACCGCTGTGCACGCTTGTAGTCACGCTGTCCCAATTTCACGGAGATACATGTCGAGGCACCCACACCCACTGCTGCTCCAAAGGCAGCACTGAGATTCATAAAGGGGAAGGTGATGCCAAGACCTGCTATCGCCTCAGGTCCCACGATCTGTCCGATAAAAGCACGGTCAATAATGTTATAGAGACTCGCTGCCGACATGGCGACAATGGCAGGCAAGGCATACTGCGCTAACAGTCGCCCCACGGGTTTCGTCCCTAATTCCAGTGCCGCTTGCTTATTATCCATAATATTTTGCAAATTTACGAATAAGTGAGAAGAAAACCAAATTTTATTTGTAATTTTGCACCATTAAAAAGAAAAAGGGAATGTGGAGATTGTTTTTCTTACTGACTTTATTTGTGCTGACAGGTAACAGCCAGGCTCAGGAGCGTGCCCTGAAGGTACGCAATAAGGAGTGTCCGTCGTATATCTATCGGGTGACACTGACTGATAAGCAGAACTCGCCCTACTCTCTTGAGCGTCCTACCCGTTTCCTCTCAAAACGATCAGTGGAACGACGGAAGCGACAGGGACTGCCCTTGGACTCCACGGACCTGCCCGTCACTCCGAAATACGTCCGGCAGATAGAGTCCCTGAATGTGAATATCCTCGGGACAAGCAGGTGGAATAATACCGTGCTGGTACAGATGAAGGACACCAACGAACTGAGCCGTATCCGTCAGATAGGCTGTGTACGGAACTGTCGGAAGGTATGGCAAGCCCCAGACTCCATTGAGCCTACCGCCCTCAAGACGAAGTATGAAGAGCATTTCAAAGAATGGGATTCTGTGGCGACGACTCCCTATGGACGTGCCGACTCACAAATCAGAACACTGAACGGACAGCGGCTGCACGACATCAACTGCATGGGAGAAGGGATGATGATTGCCGTATTGGACGGAGGCTTTAAGAATGTCAACCGCATCCCTGCCTTTGAGAAGGTGGACATCAGGGGAACTCGTGACTTCGTCTATCCAGCCTCACCCTCCATCTACTATGAGATTGACCACGGCACGAAGGTATTGTCGACCATGGCTATCCAAGAGACCCACTATTACATCGGCACAGCACCAAAGGCAAGTTATTGGCTGCTGCGTTGCGAGGATGCCCACTCGGAACAGGAGGTGGAAGAAGACTACTGGGCGATGGCAGCGGAGTTTGCCGACTCCGTAGGCTGCGACCTCATCAACTCGTCGTTAGGATATAACAACTTCGACAAGGGACATGAGTCGCACCAATTATGGCAACTGGACGGACACTCCACCTTCATCAGCCGCTCTGCCTCCCTGGTGGCAAAGAAAGGGATGATACTTATCAACTCCGCAGGCAATTCGGGAATGGGTCCCTGGAAGAAGCTGACCTTCCCTGCAGATGCAGAAGACTGTCTGACAGTAGGTGCCGTGACGGATTTACTGACCCATGCACCCTTCAGTTCTATCGGTCCCACACAGGACGGACGCGTAAAACCTGATATCGTCGCCATTGGAAGTCCTGCCACCATCGTCACAGGCAGAGGGACTGTTGCTCAGGATATGGGGACATCGTTTGCCGCCCCCATCATCTGCGGACTGACGGCTTGTCTGTGGCAGGCATTGCCAGACAAGACAGCCTTGGAAATCATGGAACTAGTCCGTGAGACGGGCAGTAACAAGCAACATCCCGACAATATCACCGGCTATGGTGTACCTAACTTCTGGCGAGCATATATGATAGGAAACGTAGACAGTGGAGAATGGAGAGTGAATCATGGAAAGTGAGAAGCGTTATACCCTGCGACTGCTGAATGCTCTCGTCCGTGAGGCGATAGAGATAGAACTGCCTGATGAGTATTGGGTAGAGGCGGAACTGTCGGAATGCAGGGAGAGCCGCGGACACTGTTATATGGAACTCGTGGAGAAGGACGAGAAATCAAACACACCTGTTGCACGTGCTTCCGCCAAATGCTGGAAACAGACATGGGCGATGCTACAGCCCTATTTTGAGCGTACCACGGAACAGTCACTGCATGCTGGCATGAAAGTATTGCTGAAGGTCTATGCCCAGTTCCATGAGGCTTTCGGTTTCTCGTGGATTGTCACAGATATCGACCCCACCTATACGTTGGGAGACATGGCACAACGGCGACAGGAGATTATCCGAAAACTGAAAGAGGAAGGTGTCTACGACCTGCAACGTGAACTCACCATCCCCCGTTTCTGCCAGCGTATCGCCGTCATCTCCGCAGAGACAGCGGCAGGCTATGGTGATTTCTGTCGTCAACTCACAGAGAATGAATACGGACTGCAGTTCTTCCCTACCCTCTTCCCTGCCATCATGCAAGGCGAACAGGTGGAGCAGAGCGTGATAGCAGCCCTCAACAGTATTCATGAACGGATAGATGACTTCGACGTGGTAGTGATCATCCGAGGGGGCGGCTCGACGAGTGACATGAGCGGTTTCGACACCCTGCCTCTGGCAGAGAACGTGGCGAACTTCCCCTTGCCTATCATCACTGGTATCGGACATGACAGAGACGAGTGCATACTGGACATGGTGTCGAATACAAGGGTGAAGACTCCCACGGCTGCTGCTACCTTCCTGATTGCTCATCTGGCAGATACCCTCCAGCATGTCTATGACCTGCAACAACGGTTGTCATTCATGCTAACCATGTTCAAGACAAACTTTGAACACCAGTTAGATCAACAATATGAGCGTATCTGTCATGCTATCCAACAGCGTATCGTACAAGAACGGCATCATTTGGAACTTGCCGCCCAGCGAGTAGAACTACTCGACCCCACCCTGTTGCTTCAACGAGGTTATAGTATCACGCTGTTTAACGGGAAGATTGTTCGTGACCCTCAACAGTTGAAAGCGGGAAACGAGATAGAGACGAGAGTAGAGAAAGGAAAGATTATTTCTGTGGTTAAAGGTTAAAGGTTATGAAATACGAAGAAGCATTAAAGGAATTGGACCAGATTGTGCAGAAGATGGAGCGCAACGAATATGGGATTGATGAGTTGACAACGCAGCTGAAGAAGGCAAAAGAACTCATTAAAGAGTGTAAAGATAAGTTGACAAAAACGGACGAGGACATCAAAAAGATACTTGAAGAGGAGAAATAATGCACATTTCATTTGCAAGTGTGCTGCAAATTATGTACTTTTGCAGCAATTTATAACGAAAAGAACTAAAATTATTACGATATGAAAGACTTAGACTGGGGAAACCTGTCGTTCGGTTATATGAAGACCGACTACAACGTACGCTGTTACTACCGTGACGGCAAATGGGGCGAGATAGAAGTCTGCTCCGACGAGTATCTGAATCTGCACATGGCAGCTACCTGTCTGCACTACGGACAGGAGGCTTTCGAAGGACTGAAGGCTTATCGCTGCAAGGACGGAAAGGTGCGTATCTTCCGTGTGGAAGAGAATGCAGCCCGTCTGCAGTCCACCTGTCGCGGCATCCTGATGCCTGAACTTCCCACCGAGCGTTTCGTGGAGATGGTGAAGAAGGTGGTACGCCTTAATCAGGAGTGGATTCCTACCTACGAGAGCGGTGCTACCCTCTATATCCGTCCATTGCTCATTGGAACGAGTGCACAGGTAGGTGTTCATCCTGCCAAAGAATATTGCTTCTTGATTTTCGTGACCCCAGTAGGTCCATACTTCAAAGGCGGCTTCTCCAGCAATCCTTATGTGATTGTACGTGACTACGACCGCAGTGCTCCTCTCGGTACTGGTAAGTATAAGGTAGGTGGTAACTACGCCGCCAGTCTCTATGCCAATAACCTGGCACATGAGAAGGGTTATGCCTGTGAGTTCTACCTCGATGCCAAGGAGAAGAAATACATTGACGAATGCGGTGCTGCCAACTTCTTCGGTATTAAGAACAATACCTATGTCACTCCGAAGTCAACCTCTATCCTGCCCTCTATCACCAACAAGAGTCTGATGCAGGTGGCTGAGGACTTAGGTCTGAAGGTAGAGCGTCGTCCTATCCCCGAGGAGGAACTGGAGACATTCGAAGAGGCTGGTGCCTGCGGAACAGCTGCCGTCATCAGTCCTATCTCCTATATCGACGACTTGGAGACAGGTAAGCGTTATGACTTCGGTGAGAAGCCAGGTCCTATCTCCAAGAAGCTCTTCGATACGCTCCGTGGTATTCAGTACGGTGAGATTGAGGACAAGCACGGTTGGACGACTGTGGTGATTGAATAATAGGTAAATACAATTCATTATGGACAACTATCAAGGTTACAAGAATCGTGCTCTTGCCTCTTTGGAAGGTAAGTGGTCGAATGGTATTATTGCTGCTATTATCTATCTGCTGATCAGCGGATGTGTAGGTCAGGGAGCTACGATGTTCTTTGACGTAGCTACAGGGTATGGAATCTCAGGTTTCTGGTATATCCTCTGTCTACCCTTGGAATGGGGTATTACAGTTTACTTCCTGAACCTTATCCGTAACGAGGACATTGCCTACGAGCGGCTGTTCGATGGTTTCAAGGACTTCGTACGTATCTTCCTCGCTGAGTTCCTGATATCCATCTGTATTGTTATCGGCTTAATTTTGCTGATTATCCCTGGCATCATCCTTGCGCTCATGTTCTCACAGACCGAATATATCCTAAAGGATGACAAGCAGATTAATGCTGCTGACGCCATGAAGAAGAGTGCGGAAATGATGAAGGGACACAAAATGGAGCTGTTCTGGCTGATGCTGAGTTTCATCGGCTGGGCTATCCTGTGCATCATCACACTGGGCTTCGGCTTTATTTTCCTTCTTCCTTATTTCCATAGCACAATGGCCCATTACTATGAGGACATAAAAGCAGAACAGGCTTAATGGGAAAAGGAAAACTGGCGAAGTTCGCCGACATGGAAACTTATGAGAACGTGTTCCAATACCCCTATTCGGTAGTGGAACACGTTCCGTTTGAGATGCAAGGACACTGGCATGAGCAGTATTTTCATAATGACAACCCCATCGTTCTTGAACTGGGCTGTGGCAAGGGAGAATACACGGTAGGACTTGCCAAGCGCTATCCCCACATGAATTTCATCGGGGTGGATATCAAGGGGGCGAGAATGTGGACAGGAGCCACACAGGCTATCAAGGAGGGACTGAAGAATGTTGCTTTCCTAAGAACGAATATCGAGATCATCGACCGTTTCTTTGCACCTGATGAGGTACAGGAAATCTGGTTGACATTCAGTGACCCGCAGATGAAGAATCCGCGCAAGCGACTGACCTCTACCTACTTCATGAACCGCTACCGCCGTTTCCTCATTGACAAAGGCATCATCCATCTGAAGACTGACTCCAACTTTCTCTTCACCTATACCACTTATATGGTGGAGAAGAATAAACTGCCCCTGGTGCTGAGCACCAGGGATTTATACTCGGAGAGCTCAGAGAACTCGGAGAACTCTGAGTACTCAGAGGCTGCCTCCATCCAGACCTACTACGAACAGATGTGGATAGACCGAGGCTTGAACATCAAATATATGAAGTTCCACCTACCCCATGAGGGAGAACTGGAAGAGCCGGATATCGAGATACCACTTGATGACTACCGTTCCTACCGAAGGGATAAGCGCAGTTCGTTAGAAACGAGTAAATAAGGAGAAAAGAAAAGTGCTTCCAAATTCGGAAGCACTTCTTGTTTTATTGCATGTCGTAAACCACTTGCATGAGTTTCTTGCCGATAGCATCAGCCTCTTCCATCGTGGCAGCCTCGCTATAGACACGGATAATCGGTTCCGTATTCGACTTACGTAAGTGTACCCACTTGTCGGGGAAGTCTATCTTTACACCGTCGATGTCATTCACCTGTGCAGAAGCATCAGCGGCAAACATCTCTTTCACCTTCACGAGGATGGCATCCACATCAGTTTCAGGAGTCAGGTCAATACGATTCTTGGCTATCTGATAGTCGGGGAAGGTAGCACGTAACTCACTGACCTTACAACCTTTCTTTGCCAGAGATGTCAGGAACAGGGCGATACCTACCAAGGCATCACGTCCGTAATGGCTCTCAGGATAGATTACTCCACCATTTCCCTCACCACCGATGACAGCATTCACCTCTTTCATCTTCGTCGTGACATTCACCTCACCAACAGCGGCAGCGGCATACGTTCCACCATGTTTCTCGGTGATGTCGCGCAAAGCACGGGTACTGCTCAGGTTACTGACAGTATTCAGAGAACTCCGAGGACTCTGAGTACTCTGAGCACTCAACACATAATCAGCTACGCTGACCAGAGTATATTCCTCGCCGAACATTTTTCCATTTTCACAGATAAAAGCAAGGCGGTCAACATCCGGGTCAACAACGATACCCAGATCATACTTTCCCGTCTTCATCTCGTCCATGATCCCCTGTAGGTTCTTCTCCAAGGGCTCCGGGTTATGAGCGAAGTCGCCTGTAGCCTCCCCGTTCAGGATAGTGTACTCCACACCTAACTGCTCCAAGAGCTTAGGCAGGATGATACCGCCCACACTATTGATGGTATCGACACAGACTTTGAAACCAGCCTTCTTAACAGCCTCTACATCAACCAGTTTCAGTTGCAGGACACTCTCGATATGACGGGCATCAAAGGTGTTGTCTTCAATATAATGTCCCAGATGATCCACATCGGCATATTCAAATTTCTCGCGCTCTGCTATGGCAAGCACGATGGCACCATCAGCAGCTGTCAGGAACTCACCCTCACTGTTCAGCAGTTTCAGGGCATTCCACTGACGGGGGTTATGAGAAGCCGTAATGATGATACCGCCATCAGCACCTGCCATCCGTACAGCAAGTTCTGTCGTCGGTGTGGTGGCAAGTCCGATGTCAATCACATCATACCCCACTCCCATCAACGTACCGCAAACAACGTTCTTCACCATCTCACCAGAGATACGGGCATCACGTCCTACCACAATCTTATTGGAGGAACCTTTACGCTCACGACGGATAAACTGGGCGTATGCCGTTGTGAACTTGACGATATCAAGTGGATTCAAGGTATCGCCCGTAGAACCTCCTATCGTTCCACGGATACCGGAAATTGATTTAATAAGTGTCATGTTATCTTTTTTAATAATCTCTTTCGTATGTAAGCTCATAATAACAGGGATAGACACTGGCTGAGGCATCTGCCGAGCCCTGAGAATGGGGAACGATCAGACGTACCTTTGCTATCTCGTCACCATCGTTGACATAACGACCCACATTCACATACAGTAATGGTACCAGCCATCCGGCAGGAACAGCAGCGGAAGTATGATATAAACTCATAGCACCACTAACAAAAGACCCTGTAAAACTGCTACCCATACGCTCAACGCTCATCTTATCAGGAGCACTGGAATAATCATAGAGCGTATTTGAAACAACCACATAATACGGAATATCATTTCTTACCAACAGCACATCCTCCTTGATATTATATTCCGAGAAACGACAGAGAATCTCCAAAGATTCTCCATCCTTCACTTTCTCACCACAGCCCTTACGGACAATCTGCATGTAAACGCCACTCTTATTCAGGTAGACAAACTCATTCTTATCGAGATCAGTCGTTTCATTTTGAGAAGCAAACTTTTCCTCATCAATCACCGTGATGCCTTTCTTAGAAATAAAACGGTTGATGGCATCACGCTCCGCTTCTTTCAAGTCAGAATAAGTCTCACCTTTATTACAACTGGTCAGAAACAAGATGGCGCAAAGCAATAATAGCAGACTATATATTTTCTTCATATTACTCTTCCTTTTGATTTCGGGCGCAAATTTACAAATAAATTACCAATTATCTGCAATATTAGGCTACTTTAACGTGTCTTCAAAATGAAGGATGGCTTGTTTGACTATCTCTATAGCCTCCTCCATCGTACATTGGAGCTTACCGCCTGAGGCATTCAAATGTCCGCCACCATTGAAGAATTCCTCTGCCATCTTGTTGCAGGGGAAGTCGTCTACAGACCGCAGACTTACCCATATCATCCTATCACGCTCCGTATCCTCACGCAGTGAGATACTCAGTTTCAGTCCCTTAATCTGTAAAGGCATATTGACCAGTCCCTCAGCATCTCCCTTGATGAAATGGAAACGTTGGAGGTCCTCACGGGTCAGTGTATAGAAGGCGGCATGCCGCTTCTCATCGACCACAAGTTTATGGCAGAGCACATAGCCCACCATACGGATACGGTGCTCACTATAATTATGGTATACGTTACGGTATATCTTGTCCTTGTCGATTCGCTTGGTCAGTAACTGGCTGATGATGAAATAGATATCAGGGGCAGAGGAATTATATGTGAAACCGCCTGTATCTGTCATCATACCACAATAGACAGGTACTGCAAAATGACTAGTCTGACTGGGGAATAGTCCCATCTGCCAGACAATACGGAACAGAAGTTCACAAGTGGATGACATCTCTGGATGTGAGATGGTCAGTATTGCATCCACACTGGGATCCAGATGATGGTCGATAAGAATTTTCTTCGCTGGCGAATCTTCAATAACTTTAGCCATCGCATCCGTCCGGGACAGGATATTGAAATCAAGACAGAATATCAGATCAGCAATCTTCAATACCATATTGACATAATCCCTGCGTTTGTCATAACGCACAATCTTTTCAGAGTTAGGCAACCATTTCAGGTAGTCGGGATATTGGTCCGGGGCTACTACCAACGGTTCCTTTCCCATTCCCTTCAACACATCGGCAAGGCCCAGCATCGAACCCAGTGCATCACCATCTGCATTCACATGGCAACACAACACAATGGTCTCTGCGGTATTGATAAGGGAGCGCAGTTGACTGCACTCCCCTTCTGTCATAATATCTTCCAGCATCAGAATAACTTATTCGGATAGACGCCCTCATCCACCAACTGTTGGATACGCTTCACGGTATCCTCACGATCTGCGGCATAAGTCACACCAAACCACTTAGAGGTGGTATCGAGTACCTCACAAGTAGCCGTACCCTCTGTAATGAGTTTGTTGACCATCAACGGGATAAAGAACTCCGCCTTTAGGTTCTCCATATTCTTCGGGTCACTCAAGAACTCCTTGAAGTATGCCTCGGAATATTCGAAATAGTCTGGCGTGAAGCCCCACATATTCATGGAGACAGGGGTGTTGTCGTCTACCACTACCCATTTGCCTGTCTCGTCCTTATAGCGGATAGGCTCATTAGAAGCACCTGCATTGGAGCCGTCCTCGGCACAACGTACGATTTCCGTGCGCTCTACGACGTCTGTCAGATGTCCTTTGTCGTTCTTCGTACAGATACCACGAGCCACGGTACCGTTCTCACTCAGGGTGTTACCTACGCGGAAACCAACCATTGCATACTTGTTCTTGGCTCCTTCGGGCAGTTCTGACAAGTACTTGCCAATGACCATAAAGGCATCACGGTTGTAGAAATCGTCGCAGTTGATGACGCAGAACGGTTCCTTGATAACGTCCTTACCCATCAGTACAGCGTGGTTAGTACCCCAAGGTTTTACACGTCCCTCAGGTACTTTGAAACCTTCGGGCAGTGCATCGATACCTTGGAAGCACAGTTCACAGGGGATATGTCCCTCATATTTCGCAAGAATCTGTGTACGGAACTGCTCCTCGAAGTCCTTACGGATGACCCAGACAATCTTACCAAAACCTGCCTGAATGGCATCGTAGATACTATAGTCCATGATGGTCTCACCATTGGGACCCAGTCCGTCAAGCTGCTTCAAACCGCCATAGCGGCTTCCCATACCAGCAGCAAGGAGAAATAATGTTGGTTTCATATCTAAAATTCTTTTGTCATTTCTGCTACTTCGGCATTGATATGGTCGATGAACTCCTGGATAGTCATCACCTTCTGCTCACCACCACCCTGTGGACGAACGGCAACAGTACCGTCTACCTGTTCTTTCTCACCTACAATCACCATATAAGGAATACGCTTCAACTCATTATCGCGAATCTTACGACCGAGTTTCTCATTACGCAGGTCAATAGTAGGACGAACGCCTCCAAGGTCGAACTTCTTAGCCACCTCTTTGGCATAGTCGTTATACTTCTCCGACAGCGGAAGGATGGCAACCTGATCAGGTGTGAGCCACAAGGGGAAGTGTCCACTGGTATGCTCGATAAGCACAGCACAGAAACGCTCCATACTTCCAAACGGTGCACGGTGAATCATCACAGGCGTCTTCTTCTGGTTGTCCTCGTCGGTATATTCGAGTTGGAAACGCTTCGGCAGGTTGTAGTCTACCTGAATGGTACCCAACTGCCAACGGCGGCCAATAGCGTCCTTGATCATGAAGTCGAGCTTAGGACCATAGAAGGCAGCCTCACCATATTCTACCTTAGCAGGCAAACCTTTTTCTTCACAGGCCTCAACGATAGCCTTCTCAGCCAATGCCCAGTCTTCATCCGTACCAACATATTTCTCGTGGTCGTTAGGATCACGAAGAGAAATCTGTGCTTCAAAGTTGAAACCGAAAGCACTCAGCACGATTCCGATGATATCCATCACATTCAGGAACTCCTGCTTTACCTGGTCTGGACGACAGAACAGATGGGCATCGTCCTGCGTAAATGAACGAACACGAGTCAATCCATGTAACTCACCACTCTGCTCATAGCGATAAACCGTTCCGAACTCAGCGATACGCAAGGGCAGGTCACGGTATGAACGGGGCTTCCATGCGAATATCTCACAGTGGTGAGGACAGTTCATCGGCTTCAGCATGTACTCTTCGTCCTCCTCAGGGGTATGGATAGGCTGGAAAGAATCTTTGCCATAGTGGGCATAGTGTCCGCTGGTAATATAGAGATTCTTCGAACCGATATGCGGTGTGATAACCTCTTGATATCCAAACCTTTTCTGCACTTTACGCAAGTGGTCTTGCAGACGGAGACGCAACTCGGTACCTTTCGGCAACCAGATAGGCAGACCCTTGCCTACTTTGTCGGAAAACATAAACAACTCCATCTCTTTACCAATCTTACGATGGTCGCGTTTCTTCGCCTCTTCCAACATCACCAGATACTCGTCCAGCATCTTCTTCTTCGGGAAGGAGATACCATACAGACGCTGCATCTGCTCACGAGTAGCGTCACCACGCCAGAAAGCACCAGCGACACTCGTCAACTTCACAGCCTTGATCTCACCTGTATCCATCAAGTGCGGACCACGGCAAAGGTCGGTAAAGTTACCTTGTGTATAGGTTGTGATACTGCCATCCTCCAAGTCCTGGTCAATATGCTCGCATTTATACGTCTGACCGTCGGCAGCAAACTCCTTTAGTGCATCTGCCTTAGCCACCTCTTTGCGAACAACAGGCTCTTTCTTCGAGGCGAGTTCACGCATCTTATCCTCAATCTTCGGGAAATCGCTCTCCTTGATCATCTCACCGTTAGGCAGCAAGACGTCATAGAAGAAACCATTCTCAACGGCAGGTCCGAAACCAAACTGGATGCCAGGATACAACTCCTGCAGTGCTTCAGCCAACAAGTGTGCCGATGTGTGCCAGAAGGTATGCTTACCCTGCTCGTCGTCAAACTTGTAAAGTTCAATCGTCGCATTCTCGTTGATAGGACGATTCAACTCTACGGTCTCACCATTCACACCACAGGCAATCACGCTGCGTGCCAGAGCCGGTGAGATACTCTCAGCAATCTGAAGTCCGGTAACACCCTGCTCATACGAGCGAACAGAACCGTCCGGAAAAGTAATCTGAATCATATCTACAATATATGTTTAAGTTTAAATCGTCTGCAAAGTTACTAATAATAAATGAGACTATCAAATATTTACGCTTTTCTTTGTTCTTTTTACCCCCATGGCAAATAAAAATAGTCCTGTGAATCATAACGACTCACAGGACTATTTTTATTCGTCCGACAGATTAATGACTGTCAGCCTCGGCTGCCTTGGTCTCAGGAGCATCAGCACCATAGAGTCCGTAGTATGCCTGATAGCGGTTGTAGCCCCAGTTAGCCTGAGTCTTGGTGGGGTCAAGTTCCTTTGCCTTGTCGAGAGCCTCGACAGCCTCACGATAGAGTTCTTTACGCTTGGCAGCATCGTCAACAGTACCAGCCTGTACACTCAGACAGGTTCCAAGATAAGTCTGGATAACGGCGTTCTCAGGATTTGCGGCAGCAGCCTTACGGAGCCATGCTGCACCCTCCTCTGCGTTATTCTCGGCAATCGCCATCATACCCTTGTTGGCAAGAGCAGCGAAGCTGTTAGGATACTTGGCGAGGTGGTTGTCAAGCAGAGCTGTCTGGGCAGCCTTGTCCTTCAAACCGTCATACATAGAGAACAGCTTGTCGAGGATGACATCGTTCTCAGGATCGTTGGCATAGAGTCCCTTCAACTGATCGATAAACTGCAGGGAGTCCGCCTTGCTCTTCAAGTTGCTGCCTGCGGCAAAAATCTTGAAGTTCAAAGCATCTTTCTTCTGCTCAGGATCCTGCATGGCAATATCGAAATACTTATTGGCACGATCCAAGTCCTTAGCATCAAAGGCATAGCGTCCAGTGTAATAAGCCACCTGTCCGATATATCCCTTCTCTGCCTCGTGATTCTGTGAAGCAAATAAAGGATCAGTTGCAGAATCGAGGAAAGCACCCCAGTACTTCAGGACAGCAGCGCTATTACCCTTCTGAGCCTCATCCTGTCCGATGTTCACCAAATGGGCACGGATGGACCATAGACGCTGGGCATTCTTCTCAGCAAACTGCGGCTTCACCTTACCCTTGGCATTGGGAAGCTGGTCGTACTTGTTACACTCAATAGCGGCATCGATAGCATTGCAGATAGCGTCAGCCAGTCCGAGGGTGTCAACAGGCGATACCTTACCAGTACCCAATTGAGCAGCAGCCTGGTTCTCAGCAATTGTACCCGTCTCCTTGCTCACCTTATCCATGGCAAGGTCTACCAGTTTATTGTATGCAGCGGCACGCTCCTCATCATTGGCAAGTTGAGCAGTCTTAATCATCTGTGCTGCCTCGGCATAGGTCTTTGCCTTCTTGATTGCCTTCAAGGCGTCACTGTCACCGGCAAAGGCTGTAGCACTTGCTATCAGTGCCAATGCCATCATCATTACTTTTTTCATAAGCTTTTAATATTGGTTAAACGTTTTATTCTTTATTCTCAGAGTTATCGGAGACCTCGGAGTTCTCGGAGACCTCGGAGACCTCGGAGTTATCAGAGTATTCCACATCCTCGTCCTGACTGCTCATCACCTTGCAGACGCTGGCGATGACATCGTTCTTCTTCATGAGATTGATGAGGCGGACACCCTGTGTGGCACGTCCCATGACACGGACATCAGCCACCTTCAGACGAATCAGGATTCCACTCTTATTGATAATCATAAGGTCGTTCTCGTCAGTCACCACCTTGATAGCAACCAGGCGACCAGTCTTCTCCGTCACGGCAAGGGTCTTCACGCCCTTCGTGCCACGCGCTGTCTTACGGTAGTCCTCCACCTCTGAGCGCTTACCATAGCCGTTTTCTGATACGACCATGATGGTCTCCTGTTGCGGATCGTTTACGCAGACCATGCCGATGACCTCATCGTCACCACCGTCAAGACGCATACCGATGACTCCGGTTGAAACACGTCCCATGGCACGAACCTGATTTTCATGGAAACGGACGGCACGACCATTACGGTTAGCAAGCAGTAATTCATTCTTACCGTTAGTCAGACGGACGCCTACCACCTTATCGCCCTCGTTGATATTGATGGCGATCACACCATTGGTACGCGGACGGCTGTATGCCTCCA
>CACZCT010000010.1 GCA_902779745.1 uncultured Prevotellaceae bacterium | reverse complement strand
ACCATTGCCGTGGTGATGGGTGCCGTGGTCAATATCCTGATTGATTTCGTGACCATCTCGGTGCTGGGCATGGGTGTCGACGGTGCTGCCCTTGGTTCGCTGTCAATGTTCGCCGTCAATATTATCATCCTTGTCGCCTATCTGCGCCAGTCAAGCAGTTCATACCGTCTCAAGTGGCCCGGCAAGAGCATCGTGGGCATTTTCAGGGAGAATGTCAGGGAGGGTGCTCCCATCACTGTGAGCAACTCTCTCATGGCCGTCACCATCATGCTCATCAATGACATCGTGCTGCGTTATCTAGGCAGCGACGGCCTCTTCATCTGGTCTGTCTGTCTGCAGATGTTGCTGCTGTCGTATGTGTTCATCGACGGCGTTATAGAGTCGATGTTTGCCATCGGCGGCGTCCTCGTCGGTGAGCGCGACCTCCGCGGTCTTGAGATACTCGTCAAGCAGGCGCTCATCATCATTGCCGTGCTGGTGGCGCTGGTTATCTTCATCATGTATGTACCGGGCGTCGTGGGTCAGCTCTTCGGCGTAGAGCCGGGTACCGAATTGTCCGTTGAACTCGACCGTGTGCTCCGCATCTTTGCGCTGATGCTCATTCCGTTTGCCGTCACGCAGATACTGCTCAGCACCTACCAGATACTGGGTCACGACATGACCAGTGTGATCACCGCCACCGCACAGACGGTGATGCTCGTCATCGGCGTGTGGACCGTAGCTGAGGTGGAGGGTGTTGAACTGTGGTGGGGCTTCGTGCTGGCCTGCGTATTGGTGCTGCTCTTCCAGGTGGGATTCACCACCGTGCGCAGCCGTCTCATCAAGGCGCGCATCTCGCCCCTCACGATGATACCCCGCGACACCGGTGGTCCCACTTTTGACCGCTCCGTGTGCTATGACATCAATGATGTGGGCAGCACCCTTGCCGACATAGACTCCTTCCTCAGAGAAAGCAGGGTGCCTGCCGCTGAGGCCTTCAAGATAAACATCTGCTGCGAGGAATTGATGAACAACATTGTCACTCACACACGGGGCAAGGTTACCTCGCATACCTTCGACGTGCACATCCAAATCAATGCCGATGGCATCTTCGTCACACTTAAGGATGCGGGCAAGCCCTTTGACCCCGTCAGGGTAGGCAAGATGGCTGCCCCGAACATAGGCACCGAGGGCAACGAGCACATGGGTCTGCGACTGGTCACCAGCATCATCCCCGACATCACCTACAAGTATATGTATGGTCAGAATACCGTGTTCATCTGCCAAATACACTCAGAGTCATGAAAAAAAGAAGTTATTTTTCCAAGTTCGGCCATTCGTCATCAGTCCATTTGATGTTTCGCTGTACTAGCACGGCGGCACCATTCTGGGCGACACTATAACCATGACTGATATAGATATCCTTCCCATTCAGATGATAGGCAGCACAATGGCCGATAGCCTCAAACTCCTTCTTGTCACCTGAGATGACGGGAGTACCGCCTCCCTCTCGCATATCATTACCGTCACGGTCTACATAGGGACCGTCCACCGTCTTGCTACGTCCCACTACTACACGGTAGGTGCTTTTGCTGCCCATGCAGCAGTAGTCCCATGACACAAAGAGATAGTAATATCCCCCATGTTTCATGATGAACGGTGCCTCAATGGCATTCGTCCCTGCATACTTACTGGTAGGATTGGGAATGCGGTTTGTGGCTTTTGGTGAATAGCGGCGGGCTATCGTACAGGGCTTCTCACCCTTGGCGACATGCATTGTCGTATCCAGCCGAACCAACTGAATGCCATCCCAGAAAGACCCCCACACCAGCCATGGCTGGTCATTCTCGTCGATTACGAAATTTGGATCGATGGCATTCCAGTTGTCACGATTTTCCTGGGAAGTCACGATACATCCCTCATCATTCCATATCGGGAATTTCAGTGAAGGACTGCTCAACAAACCGATGGCAGATCCGTTCTTACCGAAGGTCGAACAACTATAAGCCATCCACCACTTGCCGTGCCACCGGATGATGTCCGGAGCCCATACATGGTTGGTGAAACCTGGTACGGAGTCTCGTGTCCACTGGGGCATCACCGTCATTACGGGATGTTTGAGCACAGTCCAGTTCTTACCGTCCTTAGAGCTCATCTGCTGGATACCATGTCCAGTAGCGAAGATATAATAAGTACTATCCATTCCCGACGTGTCGTCGCCTGCCTGTAGTCTCTCATATGCCATCACGGGATCGTGTACCATTGGAGACTGAGCGTATAGTGTAGTACTCATAATGAGCACTACTATCATCCATATAATTTTTCCCATAGCAGTAAAAAAGAAAAGCCTGCGGACATGCGGACTTGCAGTCCGCAGGCAAATCCAATCAATCTATAATACCTATTCTGATGCTATTTTTCAGGATTCTTATAACCCCAGATAGTAACACCTGTCGTGCTGTCCAGTGCGGTAAAACTTGGTGTCACAGTATTCGTAGGCTCCATGGTTTGTGGAACCATCACGCCCTTGTAGTTCTGTCCGATGTTGATCGTGATGTACGAAGTACCCGTCTTTATTGACCACGTACCCGTCTTGTCACCAGCGATTGTACCGTCAGCATTCAGTGTAATATCCACAGGAGAAGCGTATGCCTTAGCTACATGATCCAGTCCGTAGTTATGGATTAGCAATTTGTAGTTGCCTGGGATGTCTGCGGTTGCAACCTTCTGGGCTACGGCAATACCGCCACTCTTAATGCCCTCACCGGTATACTCAAATGGACAAGCAACCAGCCAACCATCCTCATTCTGATAGACCTGATGAACACGTACCTGATGTCCCTCACCCTGATCCTGGAAACGAGTGTGGTATACCAGATATGTACGACCGTCCTCAGCAGCAATGATACTGTTGTGTCCCTGGGCACGCTCGCCCCAGGTTCCCACAGTCTGGAAGCCCCAGTCATCATAAGCCCCGAAGATGTTCACGCCACGGTTACCATCATTCTCCGTAGGTCCGTAGTTCATCTGATACTCGTTGTAGACTGCAGAAGTACCCTTGCTGTCAATAAACGGACCGTCGGGATTCAGTGAGCGGAACACGCGCATCTGGTAACCACCGGCAGCTTCCAAACCACCGTATGTCATGAACAGGAAGTAGTAACCACCGATGTATTCAATATAAGAAGCCTCACCAGACACATAATGACCACCGGCAATCTTCTTACCGAAGTAAGGATCTGAAGTATCGCTCTCTGCATAAGTCACGTTATAGTCACGCAGACCGGTCTCCTCGTCGAGTTCCAGCATGAAGATACCACCGCTCCATGAGCCGTATGACATCCACAGTTTTCCCTGTTCGTCGTAGAACACACAGGGGTCAATGCAGTTTGGCCAGTGGTTGCCGTAGTTGTCGCTGGGGGAGTAACGGCTGGGCAATGAAGTCTGCTCACCCAGAACAATCTCCAAGTCAGTAGCCTTATAGGAATCACCAGACTTGAAGCCGCTTATCACGATAGGAGCCTGATAGCGGTATGGACCTTCGATCTTATCAGCCGTCAGCATAATGATACTTGAATACCAGCCGTCACCATTGATGCTGAGGTACATGCACCATTTACCTATCTTCTTGTTATAGATGACATCAGGTGCCCACATATTGCCATTAATATCATAAGCGTCACTGCCACGGGCAGACCAAGCTAAAGCATTGAAGTTAAAGTCGTACTCTACGTCACCCTTCTTTACCTTCGTTACTTGAGGAGTGGTGAAGGCATCGGTATTATCGGCATTGTTGCTGGTAGCAGTAGCCCAAGGAGCAGTGAATGCTTCCCATGACATCAGGTTGTTTGCCTTAGCTGCAGCGCGATGTGAACCAAATACATAATAATTGCTTGTAGCAGGATCCCATACTACACTTGGGTCGTGAACACTGACACGTTTTAAGTCAGAAGGCCAGTATATCTGAACATCGTCTTCGTCAGAGGCATTTTCCAGAGTCGTAAAAGACACCTCCTCAGAGTATTTCACCTCATTCATTGTCTGTGCGAAGCCACGTGCATAATAAGTAGTGTTCTTGGCAAGTCCGGAAATCGTCAGAATCATATTCTTACCGGTTGACAACACCTTATTATCATTGATGGTCGGATTTGGTGACGTGGAATAGCATATACCACGATAAGTGATGTGTGAGCCAGTGGCCGTTGCCGTTACAACGGCAGAGGTGGCATTGACGGAAGACACCATAGGTGTAGTGACTGTCAACGGATAGTTGACCTCATTGATGTCGTTGCTACAGGCTGTTGCCATCATTCCGATGGCAAACAGCACTAATAGTTTAGATATATATTTCATAATATTCTTCATTTTAGTGATTATTCAAAAACCAAGTAACTACCGTCAACAGTTAAATTGAAATAGAAGTTATCCGGGTCAATGGTGTTGATGCCGATATAATCCTGGGTGTATTCTTTCCCATCTGTACCATGCATCACAATCTTGATATCAGCGGTACCGTCGCCATTATTGACTATCTGTGCAGAAACTTTGGCACCATTCATCGCAGGACGCCATGCATCCCAGTCTCTTCCTGTTTCCATTACTGGCGTACATGCGGCATAGCCATCGCCCCATCCATAGTTGTCAGCACGGACGACAGCATACTCTCTCGCACCGTCAGCAGAACAGAGAACAAGAACGAAGTTGTTCCAGTTGTTCGCACATGAAGAGTAATTCGTGAAGTTGACGGTACATACCTGATGGCCGATTACCTGGATGTTAGGAGAGTGTGCTCCCCAGAAGGCGGTAGAACAGTCAGGGGCTCCTACCGTATTGTCGAATACGAGATGGCATCCATCCACGGTGAATCGGAAATAGAAGTTATCCGGATCAATAGTGTTGATACCTTTATACTCCTGTGTATAGGTAGTATTATTATTGCCAACCATCACAGCCTTCACATCAGCAGTTCCATCACCGTTGTTAGTAACATAGGTGGTCACTTTGGCACCATTCATGGCAGGCCGCCAGACATCCCAGTCTCTTCCTTCCTCCATAGTCGGTGTACATGCGGCATAGCCGTCACCCCATCCGTAGTTGTCAGCACGAACTACTGCATTTTCAGAATTGTCAGCCTTACAGAGAACGATACAGAAGTTATTCCAGTTATTGGCGCATGAGCTATAGTTGGTGAAGGTAGCCACCTTTGTCTCCTTCGGAGCAATCTTGATATTCTCGGTATGAGCGCCCCAGAATGGCGTAGAGTTATCTTCAGCGCCCAAGATGAGTGGAGTAGGAACAACCACGGTCTGCGTGTATGCAGAGAGTTCCTTCACAATACTGAAAGTCTTGCTGGCAATAACAGGCTTGCTACAATTATTGCCCATGTATGTCTTATTATAAATGGCGACAAGCGTCTTCTGTCCTATCTCCTCAAAATCGGGAATGACTTCGAACTGCAGTTCCTCAGCAGTAACATCCTTAGTAACGCCCTCTGCGAAAGTCACCGTAGCAGAAACATTGGCGATAAACTCGCTAAACTCTGTGCCAGCCACTACTTCACCAGGAACACCATTCAGTGTTAAGGCAGTGGGCTCACTGTCCTCAACATCAATATCACCGAATTCGATGTGGCTGTTATCCACTGTGAAGGCGAAATACAGGTTATCTTTATCTACAGAAATTCCTGTATACTCCTGTGTATAGGTGTTACCGTCTGATCCTAGCATGACAATCTTCACGTCAGCGGTTCCGTCACCATAATTATAAATATTCATCGTACATTTAGCCAGATTCATTGCTTTCAGCCATGTAGCCCAGTCACGGTCTGCACTCTCCATTTTCTTTACGAAATGGGCATCACTCTCCTCACCTGTATAGCCTGTTCCCCAGCCCCAGTTATCAGCACGAAGCACAGCATACTCAAAGTCCTTTGCTTCATTACGCAGAATGAGCACGAAGTTATTCCAGTTACTGGAACCGCCAAAGTTGAGGAATTTAATCTGATAACTCTTACCTGCTTCAGCCTGGATATCGTCAGTAAACACAGTCCACCAAGGAGTAGTATTGTCGGCAGAACCCAGAGTAGTCGGGTTTGGCGTGACGGAGATGAATTCATCGTCTTCGCCCTCATTGCCTCCCATTTCAGAGAGCCAGTCGGGTGCATTTATATTGTAAAGGTCACCACCCTCACAACTCGTCATCGTCATTACGCCAAGGGTAGCAATGAATAAGACGGATGCTAATTTATTGAGATATTTCATATTCATTTCAATTTATCAATTCTTCATTTTATTTTTTACTCAGATCTACAACAGGGTGAACAGTCCAGCCTTTTTTTACAAAGTAGGTACTGTTGTTAGTATTTTTATTCGCAGAGTTGCCTCTAAGGTTGGTATTGTTGTCCAAGTAGTTCTGATATATCGGGAAGTATTCATGACCATCCTCATATTTGGTATAAGTGCTTGAAACTCCTGGTTGTCCGTATTGAATGTCATCCTTGATATCTGCAGCAAGTTTATAGGCACCATGCATCTTCAACTGATCCATGCGTCCACTGTCATAGAAGAAACCCCAACGGATGAGGTCAAAGCCACGTCCTGTCTCACAACCGAACTCTTTCGGACGTTCCACATTGGCAATCTGTTCAAATAGTTTGTCCTTGGTGTTAAAGTCGGCAAGTTCCAAGTCTGCAAGTTTGGCACGATGGCGTACCTCATTGATCCAGTCAATAGCCTGCTGTGTAGGACCATTCACCTCGTTCTCACACTCTGCAGCACGAAGCAGCACGTCTGAGTAACGCATGATACGCAGGTTGATACCGCACTTCAGACCTACAATAATCGAGTTGTAAAGACCAGTACGGAAATTGGTCCATTTGGCAATCGGCAGTCCCTTGTTCACATTATTGGTTACAATAGGGATATCAGCTGTCATCTTCTCCTGATAACACATGTTACCATATTCAAAGCCTTCCCAGTCATCCTCATAGGTACCTATCGTCCAATAGAGGCGGGGATCCAGTTTTCCTTCTGTGGTCTTTTCTCCCAAAAAGAGATGATAGAGCCAGGGGGCAGCGGAAAGGTCCTGCCAACTGCCAACGTTCTCAGGACCGTAGTTACTCTCCACGGCATGTCCCTGAGAGGCATTCTTACTGATATTCACGGGTGTCCACTCATCGTCAGAACCTTGTGTACCGTAATCCAGGAATTGTACCTCGAAGAGACTCTCGGCATTGTTCTCGTAGGCAGAACCCTCACGGAAGTTATCACCATAGTTCTTTGTGAGTTCATACCTGCCGTATGTACCCTTGATGATGTCTTTCAATACGGTCAATGCCTCATCGTACTTATGACGCTGCATCAGAGAGCGGGCATAGAAACCAGCGGCAGCACCCTTGGTATAACGGCCTTTTGCCCATTCACCACCTTCATCACGAGAAGGAAGTAATGACATGGCCTCTGAGAAATCGGCCTCCACCTGATCCATGACCCTGTCATACTGCTCATACGATGGCTCGCCCTCTTCTTCCCAGTTAGAAGCATAAAGACCGTCGAGCGTAGAATACTCTTTATAGTCCAAAATCAATGCGGGGTTCTGATAGTAGTTGGCAAGATTGTAGTATGCAAGGGCACGGGTAAAGAGAGCCTGTCCCTTGATACGCTTCAATGTCTGCGTAGTTTCGCCCTCTTTCTCGTCACACTTGGTAATCACGAAGTTGCTGATGTTGATTACATAGTACCAGTCACGCCATATCCACATGTCTACTACATCATCTATCGTTGATGCGTTCAGATTGTCCGCACCAAGATGTCCCCATGACTGGGCAACATTCCACACTTCATCACCACGGCAACAGTCAAGGGTATAACCCACACGGGCGTATGTTCCCTCCATACGGGTATGGTGATAGCAGGCAATAACGGCTTCCTCCAAATCCTCAATCGTGTTACCGAAAGTACCTGTCGTCGGCTGGTTGGGGTTGCTTAACTCCAACTTGTCACTGCATGATGTCAGTGTGCCGATGCCCAACATCAGGGCTAATGAAATTTTATATAGTTTCATATTTAAACTTCAGTTTTTCAATTTTTATATCTTTCAATTGTTTAGAACGAGAAGAGGAGACCTGCCATGAAAGTACGTGCACTGGGGTATGAACACCAGTTAAAACCTGGGGTAAACGTACCACCGGCATAGTCCACGTTGTATCCTTTGTATTTCGTAAAGGTGTAGAGATTCTGTGCCGACACATAGACACGGGCACCGGATATGATACCCTTGAACCATTTGTCGGGGAAGTTGTAACCTAATTCGATATTAGCAATCTTCCAATAGGCGGCATTCTGAATCTTACGGTCACTGAAATAGTCATTCCAACCTTCACCGTTGGCTGTGATATAGGTGCGTGGTACACTGGAGATATAGGTCAGTCCATCGTCAGAGTAACGGTTGGCATCCAATATGGCAACATCCTTGTTTGCCCAACCGTAACAGGAGTTCAGACTGTTATAGATACCGTCCGCTACATGATAGTTCAAAGCACCGAAGGTAGAGATACTCAAATCGAAATTCTTGTATTCCAGATGGGCACTGATTCCGAAGTTCACCTTGGGCAGACCGCTGCCGAGAATAACACGGTCGTAGGTGTCGATGATACCGTCAGGCACTCCTTTCGGACCACTGACATCTTTGTAAAGACAGTCACCGACCTGGGCACCTGTTTGTGTGGCATGGTCGTCCAAGTCAGCCTGTGTACGGGCAATACCCTCATAGACATAGCCATAGAACTGACCTACCTCTTCACCTACCATGGTGATATAGTCTCCTGTGATAAAAGGCTTGTCACCAACACCGAGTGACTTTACCTTGTTCTTTAACGTACTCAGGTTGGCACTGACCTGCCACTTCAAAGGATGGTCGTTGTTACGGTATGTAACAGAGAACTCAAAACCACTGTTCTCCATTGTGGCGGCATTCATCGTCACTGTCTCGTTTCTCACACCAGCATTGGCAGGAACGGGAACATCATACAACAGGTCTGTAGATTTGTTCTTATACCACTCTGCAGTAAATTCCAAACGGTTGTTGAACATCGCGAGATCGATACCGATATTGGTCGTAGACTTCTTCTCCCAGGCAAGTTTTCCATTGACGAAGTCCTCAATAGAAGTACCTGATACGACATTATTGCCAAAACTATAGGTCATGTATCCGGCACGGTAGGTTGCCAGATAAGCATACTCGCCAATATTCTCATTACCAAGTTCACCATAACTGGCACGAATCTTGAACATGTTTACAATGTCACGATTGATGGGGAAAAACTTCTCCTTGTCGAAACGCCAACCGGCAGAGATAGAGGGGAATGTACCCCAACGGATATCTTTGGTCAGACGAGAACTGCCATCACGACGAAGTACGAATGAGAGCAGGTACTTGCCGTCGTAGTCATAATTCAAACGACCGATGAATGAAGTCAGTGCATGCTTTGACTCATAGGAGTCTGCATCCCTGGTCTCACCATTGCCAATCTGCAGGTAATAAGGCTCAGGAAGATTTTTTGCCCAGGCATTCAACAGATGGGTATTCTCCTCCTCGTAGGTGATACCGCCCAACAGGTTGAAGTGGTGCAGACCAAATGTTCCGTCATAGGTAATCGTATTCTCTACCAGGAAGTCGGAATAGGTACGCTTGTTCTCTGTCAGTGTCTCGTTCGACTTGTCGAGGTAGACACGGTTACTCTGGATCCAAGCACTAATCCAGGTCTTGTCCTTTGCATGTGTCTTACTGTAAGAGAGGTTCAGCTTGTAGTTCAATTTATGGTTCTTAATCTCCTTACCAATCATCTTGAAGAGGTCAACGTCAGCAGAACCGGTGGCGACGACGCGGTCGACAATCGTGTTACGGGTCAGTTTGTTGTTCACCAATAAGGGGTTGGAAGCAGAGATATCTCCATGGATATCATTGTAATATACGCCATAGCCGTATGCGTCATACTTATAGTTCTTGGCGGCAGGAACAACATCGTCCAAATACCAGGTAGACTCATCGTATGCCTTGATCGTAGGTTGCATCAGCAAGGTACCGCGCAAGACGTTGGTCACGTCACCATACAGTCCCTGTACATACTCGTTGGCATTGGAGAGTCCCATACCGTCCTGATTGGAGTGAGAGTATACCAAACTCGTGCGGAAAGTGATAAACTTCGTCTCCATCATGTTGTTCACACGGGCAGTGAAACGCTGGTAATTAGGTCCGGCTCCCTCTAAGGTACCCTTCTGCTGGAAATAGTCGAGACCTATATTATATGTATTGTGTGCACCGCCGCCACTGAGGTTGATGTTGTGGTTCTGACGGCTACCGGTCTTGAAGACCTCCTTGAACCAATCGGTATTGGTCGCATCCATGAAGTGGTATTTACCATCTGCTCCAAGACTATAGCCACTGGGCAACGGTGTGTTGGAGTTGGCGGCGGCCTGACCCAAATACTGGCTGTACTGATCGGCATTCATCAAATCGTATGTACTGCTGGGAATCCAGTCAACACCGAAGTAACCTTTATAGTCCACTTTTAAAGGTTGGTCTTTCTTACCATTTTTGGTAGTGATGATTACCACGCCATTGGCGGCACGCGAACCGTAGATTGCACCTGCGGATGCGTCCTTTAACACTTGGATGGTCTCAATGTCGTTTGGAGAGAAGTCACGGATTGTCGTACCCATGGGCACACCGTCAATGACATACAGAGGAGCGGTGCTACCAAAGGTACCCAAGCCACGGATGCGTACGGCTGGGTCGGCACCGGGCTGACCGTCAGAAGTAATCTGCACACCTGCCACCTTACCTTCCAGCATCGTGGAGATGTTGGAGTTAGAAACACGCTTCAACTCATCGGCGTTAACGATAGACACAGAACCAGTCAGATCAGCCTTCTTTTGTGTACCGTAACCCACAACGACTACCTGGTCGAGCACATGTGAGTCGGGCTCTAATTGAATTGATTCGATGATGGCACGCCCGCGTACGGCAATCTCACGGTCCTTGAAACCAACATAGCTTATCAAAAGCGTTGCATTGGCCGGAGCGTCAATTTGGAAGTTTCCGTCAATGTCGGTAACACTTCCAGACGTAGCACCTTTCACTCTAATTGTTGCGCCAATCAGGGGCTCCCCGTCTTGGTCAACAACCTGACCCTTGACCTTGATAGTCTGCTGGGTCACTGCCGCCTTTACGGATACAGGGCTGACAGAAAGTCCACCCGTGATACCGAAAGACAGCATCAAAGAGAATAATAACTGTTTTCTCATTTGTTAATTGTTTTTAGGTTAATATTGTTAGCATTAATCTTTTCGGTGGCAAAAGTAAATAAAAAACCACCCTTGCGGGTGGACAAAACGATATAAAAGGAGGATAAAACGTAATAGCGGGTTAAATATCACCTATATAATTACTAGGACTACACCCGTATTGATTGGTAAAACAACGGGTGAAATACTTAGGGTCATTAAAGCCGACCTTATAGGCGATTTCCGTAATATTGCGGTTGGCATAGTTTTCCAACAATAGTCGTTTGGCAATAGTAAGACGATAGTTGCGGATAAACTGTCCTGTACTCATTCCTGCTTCTGCATTCAGTCGCTTTGATAAAAGGGGCTTGCTCATACCCATTGCCTCAGCAAACTCACTTACGCCAAACTCGCTTTTCATATAGTCCTGCTCCAGAATCTCCATGGCATGGTCCATAAACGATTTACTATGCAGCATCACCTCCTGTTTATCAGCTTCTACACTCTTATGGAAACTGACTTTCAGTTTTTCGTGATTATCAAGTATGTTCTGGATGCGCGACTGCAACTGTTGGGGTTCTTCGGCTTCTTCCAACACCTTACGGATGGGGGTTAACAACTTTTCGGCCTCCAGTCGTTTCCATTCCCTTTCTTTGTAACGATAGAACCAAACAGTGGATGCCACTAGGGCAGCCATGAGGAGTAGGTTGAACCACCAACTGCGCCAAAAATAGGGCATCACCTCTATGGCAATAGAGATGACATGTTCCTCTATCTCATTCATTTCGGTGGAATATTTCACTTCAAAAGTATAGTTACCAGGTTTCAGACTGGTGTAGCGTGCGGAATGCTCTCCCGGTTTCAGACGGATCCAGTCATCTTCAAAGCCTTTGAGTCGATAACTATAATGTCCTAAGACTTCTCCTGCATAGGTCAGTGCAGAGAAATCAATGGCAAATGACTTATTGGACTCATGCAGGTTGATACGTTTAGCCTGTGAGATGTCTGCATCTAGAAAATTATTGTTCAAGGCAGTTACCACTTGGTTGTCAACAGTCAGACGGGTAAAGGTGAGGTGGATAGGATAATGAGTCTCTGTATTTTCTCCATGTATCTCTGTCAGACCATTCAGACTTCCTAGATAGATGGTACCGTCAGAACCAATAACAGCAGAGTTAAAGTAATAACGCTGACATCCCAATCCTTCTCGCTCTGTATAATTAATAAAAGAACGCGCGCGTATATCATAGACGGACAGACCGTTGTCCGTCGTAATCCACAAACGTCCCTGTGTGTCCTCTACTATTCCCTTGACGGCATTGTTAGCCAGTCCGTCATCTGTAGTGAAGGCTTCAAAAATTTCCTTGCCCGCCTTGTCAATTACACGATGATATATACCGTAACCGTTGGAGCCTAACCAGAGGGTGCCATCCTTAGACTCACAGAAACATGTGATTTTATCGATAATTGACGACTCTGGATGGTCGAGTTTATTACGAAAATGTCTATATTGAAACTTTCCCTCAGTTCGTGGTGCCTTCAAGTTTATGGTGACAACACCGCTAAGACAGCCCATCCACAGTTGTCCATCCTTATCAATATGGGTACCGATGCATCCTCTGATGAAGCGGTTTTCAACAAAAGGATCACTCAACTGTCCTGTTTTGAGGTCTAGATAGAACACGCCATCGTTTGACCCTATCCAAAGTGCATCATTGTATTTGTCGTATGCCAAGGAGCCGATATAGTTGGTTTGGGTTACCATACTATCTGGTAGACTGACATGTCGAAGAGTCTGGTCTGATAAGGTGACAATATTAAGACCGCCCCCCCATGTTCCAACCCATAGATGGCCATGGGCATCAGGCTCTATTACTGATACAGAATTGTGAGAGAGCGGAGAATTTTGGGTGGTGAAATGAGTGAACGCATTGTTTCCTACAGCCTTTCGGTTAAGACCTCCCTCTACCGTTCCTGCCCAGAGGGTACCATTAGGCTCTACATATATCGCATTGACGGGGTGGGGAGACAAGGATGTGGCATCCGTCGGATGATGCTGATAGTTACGTACCAACAAGGGGAGAGGCGATAGTTTTACGATACCTGATGTCTCCGTACCGATCCATAATTGGCCGTCGTGTGCCATCATACATAATACAAAGTCACTGGAGAGTGGGCGACTGCTCGCACTGTTCCAGTGGACAAAAGTTCCTGTATGTTCGTCCAAAACATCCACGCCCTTCAGGGTTCCTATCAACAACCGTCCGTCTGACGCCGATGCCAGGGCTGTGACATGGTCATGGGAGAGTCCATGTAATAAATCACCTGTATGTCGCCAGGACTGGACAGTATGGGTATACTGGTCATAAGCATAGAGTCCTTGGTTGGTAGATATCCATATCTTATTGCCTCGTTTCATGAGACTTGTCACAAAAAATCCATATAATTGACGGAGTACAGGGGATATCTCCTCACGGACAAGTTCACCACCAATCTCTGCCAGCCGGTAAAGACCTCCGTCCATACAAATCCATACTGTTCCGTTATGGTCGACATCACAGACTGTCACGTCAGGAGTATTCCCTACATAGTGGTAACTGCTGATATGGCTCACCGTACCATCTTCCTTGAAGGTATAGCGGAACACGCTGTCACGTGTTACTTGCCATAAGGCTCCCTTCGCGTCACAATAGGTTTTGACAGAAGGAATATCGAGCAGGCGACGGATGTCCTGTGTGTTATAGCGTGGAATAATGCGATTCATAGTTCGCAAATCCAACACTCTCGTCCCTTCATCGAAGGCTATCCATAGGCGTTGAAAACCGTCTTCAGTGATACTTTTACAGGAATTACTGCGCAAACCCTGTGAATCACTTAGTGTGGGTGAAAGGAAAGAAAACCCGTCATAGCGTACGATACCTCCGCCATAAGTGGAAATCCATATGAAACCACGGCTGTCCGAGAATATCTGATTGACGTGGTTATGAGGCAATCCTGCCGACAGATCAATGGCATCCATGCGATACCGTTCTATCAGCGCTTCCTGCGCTGACAGACAGAATGTGAAGATGATGCAAAGTACCAGACAAACTTTCCTCATATTCTATACCGCATCGTATACTTTTTATTCAAACAAGAACTTTACTTTTTAATACGGTAGATACGGAAGGACATAGGGGGTAGGTCGTCGAGGAGGAGGGACGAGCCTTTGCCTTCGTCTACTTGGATGGTACTCTTTTGAGGGGTGATGAGTTCTGGCTTACTGATAGAGTTCTCATCATTCATGCCGTCATGACAGAGGGTGAGTGTCTGTGCCGTGCGTGTTCCCTTCATACCTGTGAGGATGAAAGAGACTGGTTGTTGGACTTTGGTGGTATTGGCAATCTTGATGATGACCTCATCCGTCTTGCTGTCGAAGGCTGCAGAGGCAAAGAGTCCGTTCTGCCCTGCTTGGTTGGCAACAGGTTTCTTGTCCATTGTCAGCGAGAGCACATTGGTGCCTGCATTGGTGGCATACATCTGCTGCACGTAGTAGCTCACCGTCTTAAACATCTCCGTATTGTCGTACCATATCTGGTCAGGACGCCACTGCCATCCGTTCACATGAGCGAAGAGAGGAGCAGGGGTCGTCATATGGACGATATCCGCATTGCGCTCGAAACCTGTCATGAAAGCAGCCTCCAAGATAGCTGCTTCATAATGATTCCATTTCTTACCCTTGCCATGACAGGCATACTCCCCTGCGAATACCTTCGGACCTTTGCGGTCATAGGTGTCGTAACGGAGTCCATGGGTCAGGAACCACTCCTCGTCACGATAGTAATGCTCGTCGACAAGGTCAGCCTTCTGTTCCTTCATAGCCTTCCATCCGTCTTCAAAACGATAAGTGTTGTCGGGCACATCCTCTGGGACAGGACCGCTGGTACCCACAATTTTGATGTTGGGATATTTCGTGCGGATAGCAGCCACAAAGGGTTTCAGTCGTTCATAGTAGAACTCGCCCCACTGTTCGTTGCCCACTCCGATATACTTCATATTAAAGGGTGCCGGGTGCCCCATGTCAGCACGAACCTTTCCCCACTTGCTTGTGACAGGACCGTTAGCAAACTCAATGAGGTCGAGGCAGTCGTCAATATAGGGTTGTAAGTCTTCCATCTTCACATGGGCAGACTCATCGTTCCAGTTTTGGTACTGGCAGGCAAGACCGACACTGAGGATAGGCAATGGTTCTGCACCGATATCCTCAGAAAGTTGGAAAAATTCAAAAAAGCCCAAGCCGTAACTTTGGTAGTAGTCGGGATAGTAGCGGTAGTCAAAGGTATGTTCCCAACGGTTGCCGTTCAACGGGCGATTCTCGACGGGACCGATAGTGTTTTTCCATTGGTAGCGGGTGGCGAGGTCGGTACCCTCTACGATACAACCGCCGGGGAAACGGAAGATGCCAGGCTTTAAGTCTGCAAGTGCCTGGGCGAGGTCGCGACGCATACCGTTCTCACGATCCTTGAAGGTATTTACAGGGAAAAGGGAGATATGTTCCAAGGCGACACTGTTGGTGCCTTTGAGGAAGATGCGCAGTTTGGCATGCTTGTCTGTCTTGGGGGATGTCAGCATAACGGTATACTTCTTCCAGTCGGAAGAGGTAATGGCTATCTCCTGCTCAACAAACTCCTGTTGTTCCTCCATCGAGCTCTCGTCAATAAGTTGTACACGGATGGCGGCATCACCCTTCGGAGCCTTCGCCCATACGGAGAAACGGTAAGTCTCATCCTTCTCCACACCGATACCGAAATAGCCCTCGTTGACCAGTCCTGTACGACGGTCTTTGTGTCCCGGGGCAGAGAGGACGACATAATGCGGACAACGCTCGAAAGGGGCATTGTCGTCTTCCACGTCGACACAACCGAAAGCCTGCCATCCCATCAGGTGCTGTGGAAACTCAAACGAACGGTTCTTAATCAACTCACCATACAAGCCGCCATCAGCGGCATAGTTGATGTCCTCGAAGAAAATACCGTACATGGTTGGCTGGATGGGTGCACCTGATTTCTTGGTATTTACCTCCATCACGTTGGTTTGGGCAACAGATGCCAATGCTATTGATAAGGCATAAGCACAGATTAGTAGTTTTTTGTTCATTTGTATAGTATTTTTGTAGTTATATGTTTCTTCCGACAAAATTAGTTAAAAAATGCCGTATTCGCAAAGCATTCTAAGAAAAAAGCATTACTTTTGTATTTAATTAAGAAACCACTAACATAAAACATTTATATGGAATATCAAAAGAGAGGTAGTTCTGCCTACTTGTTTTCTATTGTGCTGGTCGCTGTCTTAGGCGGTCTGCTTTTCGGTTATGATACCGCAGTGATCTCTGGAGCCGAGAAGGGTCTTCAGGCATTCTTCTCCAATGCAAAGGACTTTACCTACACCGACGGCTGGCATGGCTTCACGTCTGCTTCCGCACTGATCGGTTGTATCATCGGTTCGGCACTTTCCGGATACCTTGCCACCAACTTCGGTCGTAAGAAATCGTTGGTTATTGCAGGACTCTTGTTCTTTATCTCCGCCTTAGGCTCGATGGATCCGGAGTTCTTGTTCTTTACCTACGGAGAGCCCACCTATTCCCTGCTTATCATGTTCAACTTCTACCGTGTGATTGGCGGTATCGGTGTAGGACTAGCTTCTGCCATCTGCCCGATGTACATCAGTGAGGTGGCTCCCTCGAACATCCGTGGTATGTTAGTGAGTTGTAACCAGTTTGCCATCATCTTCGGTCAGTTGGTGGTGTATTTCGTTAACTTCTTCATCCTTGGTGAACACATCCAGCCTCTTGTGGAGGAGATGGGCAAGGGTATTGCTGCCATTAATCCCGCCGCACAATGGACGGTGACGACAGGATGGCGTTATATGTTCGGAAGTGAGGCTGTGCCGGCAGGACTCTTCGCCCTGCTCATCTGCATGGTACCCGAGACACCGCGTTACCTCGTCTCTGTGGGTAAGGACCAGCGCGCCCTGGAGATTCTTGCAAGAATCAACGGTTCCGAACGTGCCGAGTTTATCCTGAAGGCCATCAAGGAGACACTGGTGCAGAAGACCGAGAAGTTGATGACCTATGGTGCTTTGTGTATCTTCATCGGTATTATGCTCTCTGTCTTCCAGCAGGCAGTAGGTATCAATGCCGTACTTTACTACGCACCACGTATCTTCGGTGATATGGGTATGGAGAATCCGATGGTCATCACCGTCTTCATGGGTGTCATCAATATTCTCTTCACGCTCGTTGCCATCTTCACCGTTGAGAAATGGGGTCGTAAGCCGTTGCTGATCTCCGGTTCTTTGGGAATGGCCTTCGGTGCCTTCGGTGTTGCCGTGACATTCGGACATGCAGGCTTGGAGCTTATCACTGCCGCTTCACTGCTGATCTACTCCGCATCGTTTATGTTCTCTTGGGGACCCATCTGCTGGGTACTCATCGCCGAGATATTCCCCAACACCATCCGTGGTGCTGCTGTGGCTATCGCCGTTGCCTTCCAGTGGATCTTCAATTTCATCGTCAGCTCTACCTTCGTGCCGATGTTCAATATGCACCTGACAGAGGGTGATGACTTCGGTCACTGGTTTACTTATGGACTCTACGGTGTTATCTGTGTTATTGCTGCCATCTTCGTATGGAGACTTGTTCCGGAGACCAAGGGAAAAACACTGGAAGATATGACCAAACTGTGGCGTTGGAAGGGTTATGTGCCTGGTGAGGGTGTTCATGAAGGTACGGTCTATTCAGATCGTGGTGGTAAGGAGTAATCAATTAAAAGAATTATGATGAAGCGAATCCTTGTAGCAGAGGACAATGACAGCAACTACATGCTGATGAGTTATATTCTGAAAAACCGTTACGAGTGCATCCGTGCTCGTAACGGTCAGGAAGCTGTTGAACTGGCAGAGTCGGAAAAGCCTGACCTTATCTTGATGGATTTGAAGATGCCCGTGATGAACGGTATTGAGGCTGTGTCGAGGATTAAGGCAACGAATCCTTCTCTGCCGATTATAGCTGTGACGGCAAGTGCCTTTGACAAAGACCGTGTCGAAGCAGAGAAGGTAGGTTGCTGCGACTATTTGTCAAAACCAATCGGAAATCAGAATTGTCTGAATACGATTGCCAAGTATATATGAGAATAATATGAATGTCAACGCTTGTTCTTGAAAAAGTCCTGTATCAAGCGGCGACATTCCTCTTCTAATACACCTTTGGTGACAATAGTCTTAGGGTGAAGTGCATGCGGGGCATACTGATAGTAGCCCCGTTTTTCGTCTTCTGCCCCATAGACGATACGGGAAATTTGTGACCAGCCAAGGGCACCTGCACACATTGTACAGGGCTCAATGGTGACATATAGCGTACAGTCTGTGAGATACTTGCCTCCTAACTCATTAGCAGCAGCAGTGATGGCCTGCATCTCCGCATGTGCCGTTACGTCGTTTAGGGTTTCTGTAAGGTTATGAGCACGGGCGATAACCCTGTCCTGACAAACCACAATGGCACCAATGGGTATTTCTCCCTCGACCAGTGCCAGCTGTGCCTCGACAAGAGCTTTTCGCATATACTGTTCATCTTTTTTTTGCTGTTCTTCCGTTGTCATGTTGCAAAGATACGATTTTTTTTCGTATCTTTGCAACATGGAATGGAAAATCGTTCATATCGCTGAGACGGACTCCACCAACCATTGGTTGCGGGAATATGGTGGAGATGAGGACCAGGTAGTCGTAACTGACTATCAGACTGCAGGACGTGGACAGGGATTCAATTCCTGGGAATCGGAGCGAGGCAAGAACCTGTTGTTTTCTATCCTTTATCACCCCCATCAGATTCTTGCCAACCAGCAGTTTTCCATTTCCAGGGCGATTTCATTGGCAATAGCAGATGCGTTGGGTGAACAAATTGGTGATGTCAGTATCAAATGGCCTAATGATATATATTGGCGCAATGGGAAAATAGGGGGTATCTTGATTGAAAATCGACTGTCGGGGCAGATTATCAAGGAATCGATTATAGGGGTGGGTATTAATGTCAACCAGCAACATTTTCATAGTGATGCCCCTAACCCCGTCTCACTATGGCAAATTCATGGTTATGTGACGGATCGGGAAGGGTTGTTGCACACCATTCTTAATAAGTTTTCTGAATATGTCAACCAGGAAGTCAAAGAGCGGTATGTTGCCAAGCTATATCGCCGTAAAGGCTTCCATCCCTATTGTGACAAAGAGGGTGCCTTTATGGCTGAACTGAAGGATGTGGAGGATGACGGACATCTGCTGCTTGGTGATGAAAGTGGTAAGAAACGTCGCTATGCCTTCAAGGAAGTGAGTTTTATTTTGTAAAGTTGTAATAACGATATAACCTAATAACGAAAAATAGAGAACTATGGCAAGATTTAAAAGAATTCTGTTAAAGCTTTCAGGTGAGAGTTTGATGGGGAAGCAGGGCTACGGTATCGACCCCGAACGTTTGAGTGACTATGCTCGCCAGATCAAAGAAGTGAGTGAGATGGGAGTTCAGATTGGTATCGTTATCGGTGGCGGTAACATCTTCCGTGGACTAAGTGGCAGTCAGAAAGGGTTCGACCGTGTGAAGGGTGATCAGATGGGTATGTGTGCTACGGTGATTAACTCGCTCGCCTTGAGTTCTGCCTTAGGGGCTATCGGTGTGAGAAACAAGGTGATGACAGCTATCCGTATGGAACCGATTGGTGAGTTCTATACCAAATGGAAGGCGATAGAAGCGATGGAGCAGGGCTGTGTTTGCATTTTCTCCGCAGGCACAGGTAATCCTTATTTCACTACAGATACCGGCTCCAGTCTGCGTGGTATTGAGATTGAGGCGGATGTGATGCTAAAAGGTACCCGTGTTGACGGTGTCTATACGGCAGATCCGGAAAAGGATCCCACTGCCACGAAATTTGATGAGATTACCTACAAGGAAGTTCTTGCCCGTGGTTTGAAGGTGATGGATCTGACGGCCATCTGCATGTGTCAGGACAACAACCTTCCCATCTATGTCTTCAACATGGATATCATTGGTAACCTGAAGAAAGTGATGGACGGTGAGGAGATAGGAACACTTGTACATCCATGATAAAATAAGAAAGCCTCCCAAAGAGGCTTTCTTATTATGCTTCTTCAAACTCTACATATTCGCCATCGGCATTGTCGTAGATTTTCTTGCTTTCGCGTTCGGTACGGCGATCGATGATGGTCTCACCTGTGGCTGTCTTGGTATATACCTCTACGGGCTCTTCTACCTGGGGTTCTTGTGCTTTTTCTTGTTCAGCACGAGGTTTGGCCTCTTCCTTAGGTGTCTCAATGTGCCCGTTATAATGATATTGCTGCTGTTGGCGTCCTGTCTCGTCACGGTATTTTTGGCTTTTATCATCAACAGCCTTCTTAGCCTTCAGTTTCGCTTTTTTGATGGATTTGATGATTTTACCACCTGTCAACAGGAGGATGAAAATAATGATAAAAAGGATAAAAATCAGGAATCCCATGTTTTCTTTCATAGTTCTGAAGGTATTAGTTGGTGCTGGTAGAATGACGGTGAGTAGCTATCGATAAGAGAATATACCATGCGATAATGGCAGCCAGTCCGCTGATGCCAAGGAATGCCAAGAGTGGAATACAGGTGAGTAGGAAGATGTATTTGATTTCATTGCCCTTCCATTCCCAGTGCTTGAACTTCAAAGCAAACATGGGAATTTCTGAGACTAGCAGGTAACTGCTCACGAATGTGCCAACCAGAATTATCCAAAAGGCATAGGGCAACGTATCAATCCAATCGCTACAACCTACGATGAGTGAAGCCCAGAACAACGCATTGGCAGGAGTCGGCAATCCGATAAAACCCATTGCCTGTCGCTCATCAAGATTAAACTTAGCCAAACGTAGGGCTGAGAAAGCTGCCATGACAAAAGCAAGGAATGGTATCCACTCAATAGGGGAACTATAGGATAGCGGAAATAATTCCTTAAGCTTGCAGAACACGATGGCAGACGGTGCAAAACCGAAGGTGATGTTATCTGCTAGAGAGTCCAGTTCCTTACCGATGGGGGAAGATACACTTAATAGTCGTGCTGACATGCCATCGAAAAAGTCGAAGACTGCTCCGATAATAATGAACAGCAATGCCATAATATACAGACCGCCAAAAGCCCAGTAAGTGGCAATGCAACCAGAGATGAGGTTGCAACAGGTGATAGTATTAGGGATGTGCTTCTTTATATTCATTTATTTCAGTTTTGCGATGACGGTTTGGTCACCTGTTGTCGGCTGATTCATAATGACACATGGTTTAGCATCCAAGGGCAGATAGACATCCACACGGGAGCCTAACTTGATGAATCCTAAGTGTTCGTCAATAAAGCATTCCTCGTCGGGCTTGGCATAGGTGACTATGCGACGTGCCATAGCACCGGCAATCTGGCGCACTAGGATATCTTCACCGTCAGGGGTCGTAATCATGATGTCGGCATGCTCGTTCTCCTCACTCGCCTTTGGCAGCCATGCCTTATGGTAGTTGCCGTCGAAATGCTTGACAAATTTTACCTTGCCGTCGACAGGAAACCAGTTGGCATGGACATTCAATGGACTCATAAAGATACTAATCATCAATCGCTTGTCATGGAAATACTCGTTTTCCTCTGCTTCCTCGATGACCACAATCTTTCCATCGGCAGGAGCAACAACCAGTTTCTCGGTGTCGCCATTGAAATAGCGGATAGGACAACGGTAGAAATTAAGAGTCATCAACCATGCTGCGATAAGGATTCCGCAAATAATTGGCATGACGATATGGCATGTGAGTGGATGAAGAGAATAAAATCCATACCATAGGGCTATACAGATGACAATGATGAGAATGGCACTATAGAGTAATTCTGAAGTACCTTCACGGTGTATTCTGATTTTTTTTAATTTCTTGATTCTTTGTATTCTTTCTCCCATGAGTGGTAAAGTCAATTGTTTGCTGTTCAATATGCAAAGGTATAAAATAATTCTTAATTCTTAATTCTTAATTCATATTTTTTTGGTTATTTCGGCTTTTTGATGTAACTTTACGGCTCAAAAGCAGAAAAAACCTCTTATGGAAGATTTTATCCATCTACATGTACATACTTATTACTCGATACTTGACGGACAGTCAAGTATTAAGAAATTAGTAGACAAAGCCGTGGGCAATGGAATGCGCGGAATGGCAATCACAGACCATGGTGATATGTTTGGTATCAAGGAATTTCATGATTATGTGGGAGGTGTCAACAAGGGACGTAAGAAAGAGGGATTGGAGCCTTTCAAACCCATTTTCGGCTGTGAGATGTATGTGGCACGTCATGGTGCCAAGGAGTTGAAGCGTGGCAAGGAGGATATGAGCGGCTATCACCTGATTGTCCTTGCGAAAAATTATCAGGGTTATAAGAATCTGATAAAACTGGTGAGTAATTCGTGGATAGACGGCTATTATATGCGTCCCCGTACAGACCGTACTGAGTTGGAGAAATACCATGAAGGACTGATTGTCTGCTCGGCATGTATTGCCGGTGAGGTACCTCATAAGATTCTGGAAGGGGATATCGTTGGAGCCCGTGAGACTATAGAATGGTATCATAACCTGTTTGGTGATGATTATTACTTGGAACTACAGCGCCATGAGGTGACCGACCCTACCATCCGTGCCAATAGGGAAACCTTTCCCTTACAGCAGAAAGCTAATAAGGTTCTCATAGAACTGGCTCGGGAATATGGTGTCAAACTGATTTGTACCAATGATGCTCATTTCGTGGACAAGGAAAATGCGGAGGCTCATGACCATTTGCTTTGCCTGTCGACAGGAAAGGATCTGGACGACCCCACTCGCATGTTGTATTCCAAGCAGGAGTGGTTCAAGACCAAGGAGGAGATGAATGCCATTTTTTCGGATGTCCCAGAGGCGCTTGCTAATACGCTGGAGATATTGGACAAGGTAGAGATCTATAGTCTTGACCATGACCCTATCATGCCATTTTTTCCCATTCCTGAGGAATTTGGAACGGAAGAGGAGTGGAGACAGAAATTCACTGAACAACAACTCTTTGATGAGTTTACCAGTGACGAGAACGGTGAGAACAAGTTGTTTCAGGAGGAAGGAGAGAAGAAAATCAAGAAATTGGGTGGCTATGACAAACTCTATCGTATCAAGTTTGAGGCAGACTATCTGGCGAAACTGGCGTATGAAGGAGCTGCTAAGCGTTATCCCATGCCTTTGTCGAAAGAAGTGGACGACCGTATCCGTTTTGAATTACATATCATGAAGACAATGGGTTTCCCGGGGTACTTCCTTATCGTGCAGGACTTTATCAACTCCGCCCGTGATGAACTGGGGGTGATGGTGGGACCTGGACGTGGTTCTGCGGCAGGTTCTGTGGTAGCCTATTGCTTGGGTATCACGAAGATTGACCCTCTGAAATACGACTTGCTGTTTGAGCGTTTCCTGAATCCTGACCGTATCTCCCTGCCTGATATTGACACAGACTTCGATGACGACGGTCGTGGAAGGGTATTGAAATGGGTGGAAGAAAAATATGGTCATGAGAACTGCGCGCATATCATTACCTATGCATCCATGGCAACGAAGAACTCCATCAAGGATGTGGCACGTGTGGAGAAACTGCCCTTGGCACAGTCGAATGCGCTTTGTAAGGCGATTCCAGATCGTCTTCCAGAGGGAAAGAAGATGAATTTGTCGAATGCCATTTCCTGTGTACAGGAACTCCGTGATGCAGAGAGCTCGAATGACCCCAAACTCGCCAATACTATTAAGTATGCAAAGATGCTGGAAGGTACCATCCGTGGAACAGGTATCCATGCTTGTGGCTTCATCATCTGTAGGGACCCGATTAGTGACTGGGTGCCTGTGTCTACGGCGGATGATCCGGATTTCAAGGATACCAAGACTAACTGTACCCAATATGATGGACATGTCATTGAGTCGACGGGACTCATCAAGATGGACTTCTTAGGCTTGAAGACACTTTCGGAGTTGAAGGAAGCTTGTGAGAATATCAAGATACACAGGGGTATTGACGTTGACCTCGATCATATCCCCATTGATGACCCGAAAACTTTCGAACTCTATCAGCAGGGACGTACCATTGGTACATTCCAGTTTGAGTCGAATGGTATGCAGAAATACCTGCGTGAATTGAAGCCCACCGTTTTTGAGGATCTTATAGCTATGAATGCGCTTTATCGTCCAGGACCGATGGGTTATATCCCGCAGTTCATACGTCGTAAGCATGGTGACGAGCCGATTACCTATGATATTCCTGTCATGGAGAAATATCTGAAGGATACCTATGGTATTACGGTCTATCAGGAGCAGGTGATGTTGCTTTCTCGTCTGTTGGCTGACTTCACCCGTGGAGAGAGTGATGCCTTGCGTAAGGCGATGGGTAAGAAGAAGAAAGACATTGTCGATGCCATGAAACCCAAATTCATTGAGGGTGGAAAGAAGAACGGCCACGACCCCAAGGTCCTGGAGAAGATATGGGCAGACTGGGAAGCTTTCGCCTCCTATGCGTTCAACAAGTCGCATGCGGCATGTTATTCTTGGGTCGCCTACCAGACGGCTTATCTGAAAGCTAATTATCCGGCAGAGTTCATGGCAGCGATTATGAGTCGCCGTCGTGACCAGATAACGGAGATCACCAAACTGATGGATGAATGTAAGATAATGGGGATTGCTACGTTAGGTCCTGATGTCAACGAGTCATACCTGAAGTTCGGTGTGAATAAGAAGGGCGAGATTCGTTTTGGACTGGCAGCCATCAAGGGCATCGGTGATGGAGTGGCAGAGTCCATAATTATGGAACGTGAGAAGAACGGATTGTATAAGGATATCTTTGATTTCGCACAACGTGTCAATTACTCGAATGTCAACCGTAAGGCTTTCGAGAGCCTTGCCCTGAGTGGAGGTTTCGATAGTTTTGGCATTGCCCGGGAGGACTTCTTCGCGGAGAATAGCAAGGGGGAGGTGTTTTTGGACACCCTGTTACGTTATGGACAGTTATACCAGATGGAGCAGCAAGAGATGCGCAACTCCCTTTTTGGAGGAGAGAACGAGGTGGATATTGCCACCCCACCGATACCGACGGGTACGAAATGGAGCGATATTGAACGCCTGAACCGTGAACGTGAGTATGTGGGAATCTATCTCTCTGCCCATCCGTTGGACGAATACAAAATCGTTCTGAATAACCTGTGCAATACCCGTTGTGCCGAGTTGGCAGACCGTTGCGCCGCTATCACCGACCGTGACGACATCACGATGGGCGGTATTGTTACGAGTGTTCAGACACGTATCGGAAAGAACAATAAACCGTGGGGCATCATAACGCTCGAGGATTTTGAAGGCTCCGGTGAGTTGATGCTCTTTGGTGACGACTGGCTCAACCTCAATGGTAAATTCCTGAATGGAGCCGCTGTCTATGTCACGGGCAAGATGGCTCCCCGTTTTCAGTATAGTGAGCAGAAGGAACTGAAAGTGACCAATGTCGAACTATTACAGTCTGTCAAAGAACGTGCCATTGACCGTATAACCATTACGCTGACTACGGATATGCTGGACGAACAGATTGTGATGGAACTGGGTGAACTGATTAATTCAAATCCAGGGAATACGAAGTTGTTCCTTCAGATGGTGGATAGTACGGGGAAAAACCATGTGCTTATGCGAAGTACGACGAAAAAGGTAGATGTCAAGAGTACGCTGGTTAATTTCATTGACCATACCCCGGCTCTTGACTATAAGATTAACTAATGTGTGGCATGATATTTGCTGGAATAAGAATAGAAAACATATAGTATTAATTTTTAAAAATTACAGACAATGGAAGTAACTATCACATCAGAGAATTTAGAGAGCCTGAAGAATGGTGAGCAGCCTTTAGTGGTTGACTTCTGGGCAACATGGTGCGGACCCTGCCGTATGGTAGGTCCTGTCATCTCAGAACTTGCTGAGGAGTATGACGGTCGTATTACCGTTGGTAAGTGTGACATCGAGGAATACGAGGATCTGGCTGTTGAGTTCGGTATCCGTAACATTCCGACGATTCTGTTCTTCAAGGGCGGTCAGATTGTGGACAAAATTGTAGGAGCACAGCCTAGAGCGAAGATACAAGAGAAATTCGAAGCCCTTTTGTAATTTTGCTGTTGGCTATTAGCGATTGGTTGTTGGCATAGGCTAAAAGCTGACAATCCTACTTCCATCTTTCTGCTCGGTGATGCTGACACGTATGGCATCATCGGGCAGGATTTCTTCTATTAACTCAGGCCATTCTATCAGACAGAGTGCTCCACTGTAGAAATACTCCTCATAGCCCATGTCGTAGACTTCGTCCAGTTTTTTGATGCGATAGAAGTCGAAGTGGTAGATGGGGGTGTTGTTACTACTAGTGTATTCGTTGACGATGGCGAAAGTAGGGCTGGTAATGACATCCGTACAGCCTAATTCTTCACAGATGGCCTTGACGAAAGTCGTCTTACCAGCTCCCATCTTCCCGTAGAAGGCGAAGACACGTGCTTCTCCTATATGCTGGATAAACTCACGGGCAGCCTCTCGGATGCTGTTTAAGCTGTTTATTTTGATTTCCATGATTACCTGTTTTTCCCTTTAAGTGTAATGAATGGTATGATCATCTCCTCCATTGAGATACCTCCATGCTGGAAGGTATTCCGGTAGTAGGTGACGTAATAGTTATAGTTGTTGGGATAAGCGAAGAACTTGTCTCCTGTGGCGAAGACATAACTCGTAGAGAGATTGGGAGAAGGTAGGAATGCCTTTTGGGGCTCCTTGATGACGAAGAGATCCTTGTCATCGTAGGCAAGATTCTTTCCGAGTTTATAACGCAGGTTGGTATTGGTATTACGGTCACCGATAATCTTGACAGGTGAGTCCGTACGGATAGAGCCATGATCTGTGGTGATGATAACCTGATAATCCGTCTGGGCTAGTTGTCGTAACAGTTGTGAAATGATGGAATGACGGAACCATGACAGAGTCAGTGAACGGTAGGCTGCTTCGTCGTGGGCAAGTTCACGCACCATCTTGGACTCCGTACGGGCATGTGACAGCATGTCGATGAAGTTGACGACCAGCACGTTGAGATTGTTCTTCTCCAAAGAAGGAAATAGATTCATATAGCGTTCTGCATCGTCTGTAGTATTGATCTTGTAGTACGAGAATGTATCGTGCCGCCTATATCGGTCGATTTGTGTCTGGATGAGCGGTGCCTCGTTGAGATTCTTCCCCTCTTCCTCATCCTCGTCTACCCAGAGGTTAGGAAACATATGGGCTATCTGGTCAGGCATCAGACCTGAGAAAATGGCGTTTCGTGCATATTGTGTGGCGGTAGGGAGAATACTGCAGTAGAGTTGCTCGTCAATTTCAAAGTCGGAGAGTTCCGTCTCTATCGTCTTCCACTGGTCGTAGCGGAAGTTATCAAGAACGATGAGAAAAACTTTCTTGCCAGCGGAGAGGGTAGGGAAAACTTTCTGTTTGAAAACATCGGGGCTCATCATCATCTCACGCTGTCCCAGCCAGTTTATATAGTTCTTCTTTACAAACTTAGCGAATCCGATGTTCGCCTCTTCTTTCTGCATCCGCAACATGTCCGCCATGGCTGAGTCTGTGGCAGAGAGTTGCAGTTCCCATCTGACAAGTTGGCGGTACAGTTCTGTCCAGTCGTCCCAGGTCCTGCAGTCCATCATCTGCATACTGAGTTGCTGGAACTGTTGCTGGTAGGCGGTTTGGGTCACTTCTGCGACTATCTCCCGTTTGTGGATGAGTTTCTTCAGGGTGAGCAATATTTGGTTGGGGTTGACTGGTTTGATGAGGTAGTCGGCGATATTCTGTCCTACCGCCTGATTCATGATGTCTTCCTCCTCACTTTTCGTCACCATGACGATTGGTACTGTAGGCTGCAGTTCCTTGACGCGCTGAAGTGTCTCAAGCCCCGTCAATCCAGGCATCATCTCGTCCAGCAATATTAGATCGAAAGTCTGTTTACGACACTCCTCTATCGCATCAATACCATTGGTCACTGTGACGACCTCATAGCCTTTCTTCTCCAAGAACAGGAGGTGCGGACGGAGCAGTTCCATCTCATCGTCAGCCCAAAGTAACAGTCCGTTTGTCATAATTCAGTTTGTTATATTAGTAATAGAAATCATCGTCAAAGTCAATCGTCTCCACATTCTGTGGTGGCGTGTTAGAGTTGAAGAGGTCGTCATCGTCGTTCTGTTGTTGCTGCGGTGGTGCCTCCTCTTCGTCAGGCTCTTCCACAATAGTGTCAGGCTGGAGGAGCAGTTGTTGCTTGGTAACCTCTACGGGTGCCAGTTCTTCATGGAAGAAGATGTCGTAGTCGTCGTAACTGAAGACCGTACCCAGCAGGGGCAGGTTCTGGTCACTGATGATGATCTGTCGACATCCGGCAAGCCGTTGCTTCATCTGCAGGTTTGCCGTAAGTTGGTGGGCGTACTGTAGTGCCTCGTCATAACTGCGGAAACCACTGACCATCATCCTGCTGATGGACCCGTCGGTGTCGATGTTGATGTCGAAGTTACGGACGAGATAGCTGGTGAAGTTATATTTCGCAATATCGTAGAGCAATTGGTTCTGGTCGACACTGTCAGGCGAGTAGGCCAAGATGAAGGTATAGCGAGTGTCCCGTTGTGTACTGAGCGTGTCTATGTTAGTGGAATCGTTGGGGTGCTCCAGGTTCTGTCGTTGTCTCCAGATGTCCGCTGCCGTCATTCTGCCACCTTGCAGTCGTCTGCCTTGTTGTACGCCCTTGACAATCTGTCCAGCCATCTCACTGACCTCACTTTCTGGGTATTGTTCCACAATCTGACGCATTCGTGCCACACAACTATCAGCCTGATTATTGTTGAGCAGACTCAGTCCTTCGATAAACAGGAACTTAGCACGGTTTTGTCCTTTCGGGAACCGCTCTGCTGAGAGTCTGACGTTACTTGCCACTTCCTGATAGCGTTCTTCACGGAAAGCATTATAGGTGGCTGCATAGATAGAGTCTTCGATATGTTGTCCGAAACGCTGATTTTCGGCATAATATGGGTCAGACAATAGGATGGTCCACTGGCTTTCCGCATGTCGCTGTTTCATCTGGGCGAGTGCCATGTCTGCTTCTGCCCATCTTCCTTGACGAGCATAGATAAGGTAGAGGTGATACCATGCCTCGTCGTTGTGCTCATAGTCAGGATATTGATTGACTAGTCGGTAGAGCATCTGGTGACTGAGTGTTAGATTGTCCAACTTGTCCTTGAGAATGATGCCAGCCCGTAATAGTGACTCCATGATGATGGCATCGCTGGCAGCTTTCTGTTCCTCCGTAAAAGGTATCTGGGCGAGGTAGTACTCCCGGGTATGAGGGTCGGAGGAAATGCTGTCAGGGGCAGTGGTGTCGCTAGCGAGAGAATCGCCAGCCACAGTGTCTTGGTTAGAGTTCTCCGAGTCCTCCGAGTTTTCTGAGTTTTCCGAGTCTAACTTAACGACCGTCAAATTGGAACGTTGCCAGTTATCGGCATTAGGTCGTCGTCCCCACTGCTGTTCGAAACGCTGCTTTCCCTGGCTGACAGCTTGTGGATTGTAGAAATACCAGATGGCATTCTCTTGCTGATTGGTCGTTGGACGCTGGGGAGTTAGTGGTTGTGATGTTGGGGTATTCACCCCACCGTTCTGTTGTAATTGCTGTTCCGCCTCAGCCTCTTGTTGGGCACGTTTTTCCTCTTTTTCTTTTCGGATTAGTTCTTCTATGACACGGTCAATTGCCTTGTTTCGCTCTGCCTCCGGCATGGCAGCAAGTTGCTGCAAGGAGTCCTGGAGATGAATGGCATCTGTATAAGGTACTAATTCGTCTAGCACTTTCGAGCGTTCTGCCAGTTCCTTATAGCCTGGACGGTCACGGTCGAGCAGTCCGATGGCCTCTCCATAGCATCTCCGTGCGTCACTGTATTTCTCCTGTTGCCAATAGAGATTACCCAGTTGAAGCAGCAGGACGCCTTTCTCCGTACCACTGCGTGTTGCCTTTTTGTTGCCTTCCTCATAGGCGGCAATGGCCCTGGCAGTATCTTTTTGTGTCAAGTATACATTACCGATGGCATAGTAGACCTGATCGAGATAGTCTTTGTTGTTGTCGGATGCTGCCATGCGGCGTAGTTTTTTGATGGTTTTCCGGACATCCATGGTTGCCATCACTTCACTTTGGGCGATTCTGGCATTGAATTCCAATTCATAAGGTGGACTGAGGCGGATGACATGACGGAAGGCATCGTAAGCATTCTGACGGTGTCCCTGCAGCGCCTCAATCTGTCCCATGAGAAACCACATACGGGCACGTTGCTTCCTTCGCCGTTCATGCTTGATAGCCTTACGCAGGTAGGTGACCGCCTCGGGCCAGTGCTCACTGCGGATATGATAGTCGGCAAGGGTGTAATCCCAGTCAGCCACTGCTTTATACGGAATGGAGTCGCGCCGCTGTTTGGTAATTAGGTCTTCTGCCTCATAGAGCCAGCCCATTTCCGCATAGCATTTTGCCTGCCACGCTCTGGCACGTGCTAGGATGACAGGCTGGGTCTGATATAGCCGTGCCATATAGCCGAAAGTGGCGGATGCCTCTTCGAACTCGCCTTTCTGGAACTGCGACTTACCCAACAGCAGCCAGGCATGCCAGAGGAAGGGATTGTACTCCCGGCGATTCAACCATTCAATGTCTTTCTGGGTCTTCCGTCGTGACTTGTTCCATACAGGACGTGCCTTGATGCTATGTTGGTGGATGGTCTTCTCCGATTTCTCGATGGCACGGTCGAACTGACCACTGCCAAGTGTCTTGCTGTTTTTGTTGGTGACGGTATAGAGAGGAATTAGTTGCGTGTGGTCGTCATGGTTACCGTTTTCTTTCTCCAGACTGCCTTCAATGAAGGCCTGTGAGCCATTGAAATAGGTGTTGTAACGGGCATTGAATGAATGCCACCAACGGGTGCTTGCCGTGTTTTTCTTGGTAGAGCAGGAAGTTATGACAAACAAAGAGGTAAGAAGTAAGAGGTAAGAGGTAAGAGATGAATTGGTATTTGAAAGGTGGCACCTTTCTTCCTTCTTCTTCTTTCTTCCTTCTTCCTTCAGTTCGGCGAGTTTACACTCACTCCTGCTGCTACATGCCCCACAGTCGCCCTCGTCCTTGATGATAGGCTCGTCTTTACCCCCTATCGAGAAGATGGCGGCGACGGCACCTAAGGCAACAAGCGATATGATGACTATCAGCAGGAAACTCACAATTCTACACTCTAAACTCTAAACTCTCAACTTTAAATTGTGCCTTGCGCAAGTCTTCCCAGAAATAAGGATATGACTTTGTCACGACCTGTGGGTTATTGATTGAAAGGGAATCCTGTCTAAGAGATACAGGTGCGAACGACAACGCCATACGATGGTCCTCATAGGTGTCGATGCCATGCTGGAGGCCAGGTCTGCACTGTTCTCCATCCCAGATTAGTTCACTGCTGTTCACGTCACGTAAGACATAGCCTAGTTTCCTCATTTCTTTCTTGAGTGCCTCAATACGGTCGGTCTCCTTGATTTTCAAGGTAGATAATCCCCGGAAATGGAAGGGAATATTCAGTAGAGCACAGGTTACTACAAAGGTCTGGGCAAGGTCGGGTGAGTTGACGAAGTCGTATTCCAGTCTGGGCACACATCGTCCTGTATGCTGGAGTGTGACAGTGGTAGGTTTTCCTTGTTCAGTAGTCTCAAAGATACTCTTCACTCCCAGCAGGCTGAAGATATAACGTACGGAAGAGTCACCTTGTTTGGAGCCGTCCATCAATCCTTCCAACCGTACGGTGGCCTCTGGGTCTTTCGAGAGTGCCACAATTTCATACCAATAAGAAGCACCGCTCCAGTCATTTTCGATATAGTAGGAACGTTCGTGATAGGGCTGTGAATGCACCTCTATTGTATTATAATCGCTCCATTCCGCATCGGCTCCGAACTCACGCATCGTCCACAGGGTGAGGTCGATATAGGGCCGTGAGATGACATCACCAGTCAGTTGGAGGGTCAAGCCATTGTTGAGGACAGGACCTATCATCAACAGCGCGGAGATGTATTGTGAACTGATATTGCCAGGCACTTCCAGGATGCCGCCATCCAGTCGTCTGCCACAGATACGGAGTGGGGGATAGCCTTCCTCTTCTAGATATGTGATATCCGCACCAAGGAACCGCAGAGCATCCACAAGAATACCAATCGGGCGGTGTTTCATACGTTCCGTTCCTGTCAGTACATGTTCTTCACCTTCCTTGACGGACAGATAGGCGGTCATAAAACGCATGGCAGTTCCTGCCGCCTTGATATTGATCTCATAAGGATTTTCTTTCAATGCCGAGACAATCACCTCCGTGTCGTCACAGTTGGAGAGATTCTCCGGCAGAATACGACCACCCGACAAGGCATGGATAATCAACGCCCTGTTGGAAATACTTTTGGATGCTGGCAGTTTTGCAGTATGTTGGATACGGTTTGGTGCCGTAATCGTATATTGTGTCATTCTCACGTACCTTAGTTTATGATATAACGAGGCGAAGGTACTGCAAATTGCTGGATATAACAAAAAAAGTCCGTTAAAAATTTGCAAATCCAGAAATAAAGCAGTACCTTTGCACGGCAATTCAGAATGATTGCCGTGCGAAAATGGGCTACACCTCAGCAAAAAACAAGTTTTCTGCGTTCGGTTTGCACCATCTTTGCAGTCGAATAGGATCGGGATTTAGCGCAGTTGGTAGCGCACACGTCTGGGGGGCGCGAGGTCGCTGGTTCGAGTCCAGTAATCCCGACAGCAAGATAGCCTGACTGATTGATTCTCAGTCAGGCTATCTTGCTGTTGCAATGAGACAGGCGGCACCAGTCCCTTAATTCATAAACGTTCATGAAGAGCGTTTTAGGTCAATGACATAATATCCAGTTTCTTGTTGAGGCGGCTCTTGGTGCTGCGGATGGCCTGGTCGGAGCAGCAGAAGGAGAGGGCTTTCTGGTGATCGCTCTTGCCGTAGTACTCCATCAGACAGAAGAAAGTCTCCTTGGGGGTGAGGGGTGATGAAGCCTTGGCGAGTGTGGCACACAGACTGGCATCAACCACAGGTAGGGTCTTGAGTAGTGCCTGTTCCTCCCGTTTCCCCATCTGACTGATGTTCTGTCCGTTGATGATGGCACAGAGCACGTCAAAGCCCAGTTTCGTCTCTGCAATCTCCTGACTGGTCATCAGGCGGTTGTCGGATATCGGCTCTTGCTCCATCAATTGACGGGTACGGTTGATACGCTGTTGGTAGAGGTGTCGGAGACACCTTATCTTGTGGAGATACCATAGGGCGGCACCGCCAGATAGCAACAGAAGGATGATGATGACTCCTGCGTAATACTGCAGTCGCCGGTCTGCTTTTTGCTGTTCGACCTGCATCTGGACATCCATCACGTTGATGTAGACATCCGGTGAGAGGGTCTGCATCATCATCTGCAGCTCCTCCTTTTTTCCCTCGCGGTAATAGATATAGCATAGCAACGACAAGGCATCGCGTTCAAGTGTTGAGTCCGGACTCAGCATAAAGGAACGATAGGCGTAGCTCTCCGCCAGGACTAGGGAGTCGGCAAACATGGCACGGTATGCCATGTCCTGATAGACAGACGCACTGTCGGTCCTCGCCGGAGAGGGAGAAGATGTCACTCCGTCGTTCTTACATCCTGTCAGCAGATAGGCGAAGCTAAGTGGTATGATTATCCAATAACTCATATCCGGTGACAAAGATACGATTAAGTGAGCGAAAATGCAAATTTATTTGCAATTTTCAGAATGTGAGTATTTTCAACTAAGTTAAAGATACGATTATTTTCTAACACGACCAAAAAAAATAACAGGGTCGTCAGTTGCCTGTCATTGCGCCCCTTGACACCAACTGGCGACCCCGTTCATGTTGGATTAACACTTTGTTGATTAGTACGTCGCTGCAAAGATACAAAACAAAAGAGCCTTTGTCAAGACCCTTTTGGCAATTGACACACAAAGAATCATACAATCCTTTGTGTGCCAGCAAGATACGATTTAAGTACTTTGTGCCATTGACACAAATCCTTTGGTGACAGATTAATTATCTGGATCACCTAAGTAGTGATACTCCGTAACATTGGGGTTCTCACCGACATACTCATCCTGTGGTGTGGGGTCGATGAGGCGTTTCTTGTTATAGTTCTTGAAGGTGCTGACGAACATAATAATGTCACTGTATTTCACGGTAGGGATGACGGTGTTGAAGATGCCGACACCCACCCGGATACCCTCAGCACTTAAATTGTTGCGAAGGCGGGCCGTAGAATAGAAACTGTGACGGTAGATCTCCAGTTTGTTGTACTTGTCGAATGCCTCCATCGCCTCTTTGTCGTTGATGGTAGTGTCAGCCTCCGTGAAGATGCGGGAGACATTTGCCACAGCATCGTCGATGGCATCGCCCTTGATGCTGTCGTTGTCCTGGATGCACTCACGGATATCATCCATTATTTTTAGCTCCATCTTCTTGTCAGAAGGTACTGTGATAACGGCAATCACGAAGAGAACGGCGAAGAACACAAGGAGAATAATGATCTTTCCCAGGCAACTGTGATAGAACTCCTGGGGGAGTGATTGTTTTGTACGGTATGAGTTTCTTGAGTCCTGTTCCATGATTTCAAAATTTAATGGTTGTTTTATGATTTATTATGTATCAGATTCATAAATTCCTGTCTGGTCTTGGCTTGGTTGAAGGCACCGCTGAAATCACTGGTCGTAGTAATGGCATTCTGCTTCTCGACACCACGCATTTGCATACACATATGACGGGCCTCCACGACGACCATGACGCCCAACGGGTGCAGTGTCTGTTCAATACATTCCTTGATCTGCAGTGTCATGCGCTCTTGCACCTGTAGGCGATGAGAGTAGATGTCAACCACACGGGCAATCTTCGACAGGCCGGTGATATAGCCGTTGGGGATATAGGCCACATGCGCCTTCCCATAGAAAGGTATCATGTGATGTTCACACAGCGAGAAGAAATCGATGTCCTTGACGATGACCATCTGGCTATAGTCTTCTTTAAAGAGGGCATCCTTCAGAACTTGATGCGCATCCATCGCATAGCCACGGGTCAGTACCTGCATGGCCTTGGCGACACGTATGGGAGTCTTTAGCAGTCCTTCCCTGTCAACATCTTCGCCGAGCAGTTTCAGGATATCTTTATAATGGGCAGCGAGTTCGTCAAGCCCTTCTCTGTATTCTATTTCTGGATTCATTAATATTGTACGGTTATTTTCCCCTTGACGATAGATGCCTGTTTGTAGCCCAGTTTCTGGAGATTCACCATCATCTGGTGGGCTTCCTCATAAGTACGGTAGTTGCCGACACGACAGATCCAGCGTGGCGAATAGAAATGGACATAGACGGGAACGTTGGCAAAGTGTGACTTGATATCATTACGGATCTGCTCAGCCATCTGGCGGTCTTTGCGGGAGTTGCCTCCTGCAAATGCCTGAACGCGGTAGCCCATGACTTTATGCGTGTTGGCTACCGTAGTGGTTGTCGTATTGAGGGCATCATCCTCCGTTTTTGTCTCTCCAGTCTGGGCAATTTCCTTATTGGTCTGCCCTTTGTCCTTCGAATGCTCCGTCTGTTTTTTGTTATCGTTTGGCTTGTTCTTGTTGTCGTTCGGCTTCTGGGGTTGTTGCACTTCCGTTGCCTGAGGGTCGTTCACCAGTTGCTCGATGTCTTTACTTTGGTGAATGGTTAGTGTGCCTTTTCCCTCCACCTTCTTCTGAACGCGTTCAGTAAAAGTCTGTGCATTGGCATGAAATATCATGCCAACACACAGGAATAATGTGACTGTCCAACGGTCACGACGAAGGGATATATACTTCATGATGTGGATTATTTCCAAGCGTCGATGATTCCCTTGAAGTCAGCAGCTTTCAGTGAAGCGCCACCAATCAGACCACCGTCGATGTCAGGCTTGGCAAACAGCTCAGGAGCATTGGATGCCTTGCAAGAACCACCATAGAGGATGGTAGTGTCGTCGGCAACAGCCTTGCCATACTTCTCGGCGATGATGGAACGGATGTAAGCGTGGATCTCCTCAGCCTGCTCTGCGGTAGCAGTCTTGCCGGTACCGATAGCCCAGATTGGCTCATAGGCGATGACGATCTTGCGGAAGTCTTCCTCAGAGAGATTGAATACACTGCCCTCGAGTTCTGACTTTACGACTTCGTTCTGCTTGCCAGCTTCGCGCTCTTCCAGGCTCTCACCGATACAGAAGATCACCTTCAGGTCGTTCTTCTGGGCGAGCAAAACCTTCTCCTTCAGGATTTCGGGAGTCTCCTTGTAATACTCACGACGCTCTGAGTGACCCAAGATGACATACTGGGCACCAGTGCTCTTAACCATCTCGGCAGATACTTCACCCGTGAAAGCACCCTTCTCCTTGTCGGCGCAGTTCTCTGCACCCAGACCGATGATGTCTTGGTCGAGGAACTGTGCAATAGAAGCGAGGTGAATAAACGGAGTGCAGATGACTACACCACAGTTAGGCTTGTCTGCCTTTAAAGTTTCATTGAGCTCTTTTGCCAGAGCGATACCATCCTGGAGATTCATGTTCATCTTCCAGTTTCCTGCAACAATTTTCTTTCTCATGTTTTTACGTTTTAAAATGTGATATAATTTAATTGATTTTTCTTCCTTTTTAATCCAATTTGACCAAGCCCACAGACGATCGGCAATAGTCAGCAGTACCAATGGCAAGACATACCACAGGAGTATTATCAGGATTTTCTTCGGTACGGAGTTTCCTGGCATCTTTCCAATCTCCGTGTTTTCCAGCGGTCCGTTCAACTCATCCTCCTTTGGCAGGTTGTTATGGCTCCACTTATGGATGATGGTACCGTCCTTGAACAGTATTAGTCCCGGATTGCTTCGGATCATGGTCTTCAGGACGATGTCGTCCGTCTGGCAGAACGCATATTCCGCACCTGTACCGTCTCGCCATTTTGTGATTGCCTTCTCCCCACTTGCCGTCAAGCCGTAAAAGGGGTAACCTTTCTCTTGGGCATATTCGAACACTTGGTTAATCTGGTCGAACTGACTCTCGTCAGCTTGTTCCAAATGTGGAGACACCAACAAGAATGCATAACCTTTCAAGTTAAGCAGCGAGTCAGTAATGTCTTCTCCGTCGTCCATACGCTCTAAGAAGAACTCACTGTAGGGCGATTCCTCTCCCTCCATCATCTGTTGCCATCCTTTCCGCAAGTCCGTCCCTATATGATAAGGGCGGAAGTCGAAATACGGCAAGTCGTAGAGCGACTGTCCTGCCACTATCAGAATGAACAAGGTCGTGAAATTCATCACGATCCATTGGTTCGTCCTTGATATGAAGCGCATCATCTCCAGCGGATACCAGGCTAGCAGTATGGCACAAGCAAGTAGAATGATGTTCTTCCAGAATGTCTGCCAGTTGGTGAGCACGATGGCATCCCCAAAACACCCGCAGTTACTGATGGGATTGGCGAGCGCCAGCCACAGTGTCAGCGGTGTTATGACAATCAGCCATCCCAAGATGATACGTGTCACCACACGTCGGCGGATGGCAAATAACAGACAGATGCCGAGCCAGAACTCGGCAGCCGACAGGAGGACTGACAAGAGGAGTGTCACGCCATCGGGGATATAGGCTCCCAGATGCATCGCCTCCAGATAGTCGGCTATCTTGTATTGTGTGCCCAGCGGGTCTACTGCCTTGACGAATCCTGACAGGATAAACGCCAGCGCGACAACCAGTCGGGCAATATTCACTAATATCTTTCTCGTCATCACTCACTCAACTTGATCGCTCCGAAGACCGCATAGTTGATGATGTCCATATAGTTGGCATCGATACCCTCGCTGACGAGGGTGTCACCTCCGAGATTCTCTATCTCCTTGATGCGTTCTATCTTGGTGAGGATGAAATCCGTATAACTGCTGACGCGCATACCACGCCATGCTTCGTCGTAGTCATGATTCTTGCGCTTCATCAGTTCCAAAGCCTCCAAGGCATAACGGTCATAGAGTGCCATCGCCTCTTTAGGCTGCATGTCAACAGTATCAGAGAAACCCTGTGCCAGTTGGATGAGTCCCACAATACCATAGTTAATCAATGCGATGAACTCAGGACGGATGCCTTCGCCCACCAGCGACTCCTTCTTGATCTCCAGGGAACGGATGCGCTTCGCCTTGATGAACAACTGGTCGGTGAGTGACTGAGGGCGCAGGATTCGCCAGGAAGCCCCATAGTCGTGGAGTTTCTTCTCGAACAGGCTGCGGCATTCCTGCATCACCTGCTCAAACTGTGCGTTGGTCTTCTCGTTTTCCTTTAACATGTGTATTTTAGAAATTAATGGAGAAGGAGGCACCCAGAACGAAGGAGTGCATGGTTTTCTTGATGCTCTTGGTAGCTATGAAATAATCTTTATAATCTTGCTCGGACATGTTTTCGAAAGCAGAAGGGAACATGGTGTAAAGAAAGCCTCCGTAGTTGTAATCCATCGTGTAGGTCTTGCGGGAGACGTCGTAGTCCAGGAACACTTTCCATGAGAAATTCTGTTTGTAGGCATAAGTCAGGGAGATACCTGTACCGAACTTCCAAGTCTTGTTACCACCAAGAGTGAAGTAGTCCCATTCTACGTCGTAATCATCACCAGTTGGTTTCAAAGGATCGTCGCCTTCTTTATATTCCTTACCTGCAACCTTGGCATCCAAATTCAGTTCCTGCATGATACTACGACCTACCAACAACTTCGAACCCAATGCAAAACGGTTAGACAGCGGGAAATTAAAATAGAGACCTAAATCTCCGGCAAACTCAGTGAGGTGATCGCTCTCGATGATGAAATCGATGTCGTCAATGGTAGACTCGATATCAACCAGATCTTCATCAGCTAATTGGCTTATTTCATCATACAAATAAGCTACGTCCTCCCATGCAAAATCCACAATCTTATCCCATCCCTTAATAGGGGAACTCTTTACACGCAGACGACCACCAATACCGAAGTAGGGGTTGAAGAAGTAAGCACCTTCAGCACCTACGGCTGTGGCTGCCTGGAATTTCAGGTGGAGGTCGTCGGACCATCCGTATTCTTTCATGCCGAAATCAAGGTCACGGGTTCCTAGTCCGATACCCATCGAGATAGAAAAGAACGAGGGGTGGTCGATAACATTGGGAGTACCGATGATATCGTTGCGTAGCAGACCCTTACCCTTGAAGAGCAGGTCGCAGAGAGCGTAGCCTAACTCACCGGAGAGCATACCGATGCCGGCACCTGAGAGCACGTCGCTAATCCAGTGACGGTTGTTGAGTACACGCATCACACCTGTTGCTGTAGCCACACCATAGCCGGCTACTGACCACCAAGGTGAGCGGGTGAGGCCATATTCCTTGTGTAACAGCGTAGCACCTACGAAAGCTGTGGCAGTATGTCCTGAGGGCCATGAGTTGGCAGAACTTCCGTCAGGACGCATTTCCTTAGCCGTATGCTTGATGGTGTTGACAAGGAGTGCCATGATACCATAACCCATGCCGGCACTTGCCAGTAGGCGAGGCCAATCGCTGCGCCCCTCGTAGCCGCCTAACTTCAGACCCACGACAGCGGCAGGACCAAAGAACTGAGTGTAATCGTCTATGCCAGTCTTAAAATTAGTCACCAAAGAGTGCTTTGTCTGCTGCTTAAAAGCGTTCTTCTCGCTCTTGGCAATGATACCAGCAATGAAGAGGGGCACACCGGCAAAAGTCATGTCGTCCATGAACTTATAGGGCTTTAAGCCAGGATTGGTTTTTGATTTAAAGAAATCGAAATCCATCTTGGGGGTTGGTGCCTTCATAGTCAAGGTATTCATTTCGTAGTTCTCGTAAGTGACGGTTCCCAGTTCGGCTTTCATCTCAGGAACTGTCAGTTTCATGGGCTCCATGTCCTTATAGTTGTCATTATTTGCCAACGCGAGGGAGGATACACCCAGTAGCATGGTAATTAGAAATTGTCTCATAATTCTTTATTTTTATTTTACTGACTGCAAAGGTACACAATTTTTTTAACTTTAACCTTATGAATTTAGACTTTTTTTGTACTTTTGCAGTCGAAAAAGTGAAAATCTGAATGAAACTCTACTCTGATGCCGCATTGGCGAAGATATTAGACAAGGAAATATTCCATCAGATTAGTGCTGTTGCCGACCGATTGGGCGTAGAGTGCTATGTGGTGGGAGGCTATGTGCGTGATATCTTCCTGGAACGCCCTTCCGACGATATTGATGTCGTCGTGGTAGGCAGTGGTATCGAAGTGGCTTCTGAACTGAAAAAGGTGTTGGGTCGTAGGGCAAACCTTTCCGTATTTAGGAATTTCGGCACGGCGCAGGTGAAGATTCGTGATATGGAGGTGGAATTTGTAGGTGCCCGCCGCGAGAGTTACAGTCATGACTCCCGTAAACCGATAGTAGAGGATGGGACACTAGAGGATGACCAGAACCGTCGTGACTTCACCATCAATGCGATGGCTATTCGTCTGAATAAGAGTCGTTTCGGAGAACTTATAGACCCCTTTAATGGTATTGGTGACTTACAAGACGGCATCATTGCCACCCCTCTTGATCCGGAGGTGACTTTCTCCGACGACCCCTTGCGCATGATGCGCTGTATTCGTTTCGCCACCCAGTTGAATTTCCAGATAGAGGAAGAGACGTTCAGGGCATTGGAGAACATGGCTGACCGTATCAAGATTGTCAGTGGGGAGCGTATCGAGGTGGAGCTGAACAAAATCATCATGGCTCCTCATCCCAGTATAGGTTTTGAGTACCTGCAGTGTAGCGGTCTCTTGCAGATCATCTTACCTGAACTCGCCGCTCTTGACATTGTGGAGAAGAAAGACGGCAGGGCGCATAAGAATAATTTTTACCATACTCTTGAAGTCCTGGAAAACGTAATAGCCAAAGGTCACTCTTCCCTTTATCTCCGTTGGTCTGCCTTGCTCCATGATATCGGCAAAACGAAGTCGAAACGATGGGAACCGAAGGCAGGATGGACATTCCATAATCATAACTTTATCGGGGCTAAGATGGTTCCGGAAATCTTCCGTCGTCTGAAACTGCCGATGGGGGCAGAGATGCGTTATGTGCAGAAACTCGTCGACCTCCACATGCGTCCCATTGCCATCGCTGATGAAGAGGTGACAGACAGTGCCGTGCGCCGTCTGTTGAATGATGCCGGTGATGATATCGATGATTTGATGTGTCTCTGTGAGGCGGATATCACCTCTAAAAATGAGGTGCGTAAACACATGTTTCTAGAGAATTTCCGCATGGTGCGTGAAAAACTTGCCGACCTGAAGGAGAAAGACTATAAACGGATGCTTCAACCTGTCATCGACGGTAATGAGATTATGGAACTCTTTCACTTACAGCCTTCACGGGAAGTGGGTACGCTGAAACAATACTTGAAAGATGCCGTTCTCGACAATAAGGTGGAGAACGAACGCGAGCCCCTCATGCGCCTGTTGATGGAGAAGGCGAAATCAATGGGTCTTGTTTGAAGCTTTGTGCAGTTTGCGCAGGGCTTTGTCTCTTATTTGCCGTATACGTTCCCGTTTCAAACCTAATGAATCCCCGATTTCCGCCATTGTCTGGCGTTCCGTTCCTATTCCGAAAAAAGCCTTGATAACTGCCTGTTCACGTTCGTTGAGCACATCGATGGCATCCGCAAGGTCGTCGGAAATAGTCCTTTGTTCCAGTTCTTGGTCAGCCTTGGGAGCGTCCTTGTCTTCCAAAATGTTGAGCAAGGTGAAGTTGTTGTTGGAACCGACGGGAAGGCTCTCGTCCGTAGAGAGGACGGGTGTCTCTCCTGTCACGCGACGGATAGCCTCTTCAATACTACGACGGATAAAGGGTGCGGCAAAGGTGACAAAGGGCTTGCCACGGCTGGGGTCATATTTCCCGGCGGCCTTGATGATACCGATGGTACCTTCGCTGATGAGGTCATCCGTACTGAGTAGTTCTGACTTGTATTGTCGTGCCAGTGTCACCACATAGCCCATGTTCTTAGTGACGAGGTCGTCACGCTGTTTCTCTTGTTCGTTTGCCATAGTGCCGACAAAGATACGACGAAAAAAAAAGAAATCCAAATTTTATCTGGATTTCTTTTGCTGGGTCAGGATGAAATTGTTATGAAATTTCAATCATACGTGACACCTTCGTTTCCTCCTTTTTCATCTTCGGCAGTACTACCGTCAAGATGCCGTTGTCGACCTTTGCAGAGATTTGCTCTTTGTTGACATCCTCAGGCAGTGAGTAGTTCTGCTGGTAGTTCGTGTAACTGAACTCACGACGCAGGTAGTGCTGCTTCTTGTTCTCCTCCTTGTGCTCCATCTTGTTCTCGATGGCAATGCTGAGATTGCCGTCGTCATTGATGTTTACACGACAATACTCCTTCTTGATGCCAGGGGCAGCCACCTCCATGGTGTAGGCGTTTTCGTCTTCCTTGACGTTGACTGCTGGTGCGGTAGTGGTGGAACAAGCCATCATATCGTTGTTCATAAAGTCATCGAACACTGTTGGAAACCAACTGTTTTTGAATACTGGTAACATAATCATACCTCCTAATTCTATTTTTAATTGTTTGTAAATGTTTTTGTTCTTGAAAGCCCCCGCTTGCGTTTCAGCGTTCACCCACTATAGTACAAGTTACGTGCCAGTGTCTACATTGCTGACAAGTTGGCAGAAATAGATGACAATATGACGTATCTTTTGGTGTTTTCATCCATTATATTTACCTTTGCAGCCGACTAAAAACGAAAAGAAGATGAAGACAGATATCCAGATTGCCCGTGAGTGCCAGTTGAAACCGATTGGTGATATTGCTTCCCAGTTGGGAATCGATGCTGAGAAGATAGAGCCGTATGGACGCTATATGGCGAAAGTGCCCATTTCGTTGATTGACGAGAAAAGAGTGAAGAAGAGTCGCCTGATACTGGTGACGGCCATCAGTCCGACGAAGGCAGGCATTGGTAAGACGACGGTCAGTATAGGGCTGACCCTGGGATTGAACAAGATAGGCAAACGGGCTGTTGTGGCTTTGCGTGAGCCATCCCTCGGTCCGTGTTTTGGAATGAAAGGCGGTGCAGCTGGCGGCGGTTATGCCCAGGTGTTGCCGATGGAGAAGATCAACCTCCATTTTACAGGCGACTTCCATGCTGTCACCTCTGCCCATAATACCATCAGTGCCATGCTCGACAACTATATCTACCAGCATCGGAAAGATGGTTTCTCATTACGTGAGATATATTGGAAACGGGTGTTGGATGTCAACGACCGTGCCCTGCGTAATATTGTGACGGGACTGCGTGGCGACGGTGTCGTATCGGAAACGGGTTTCGATATCACCTCCGCATCGGAGTTGATGGCAATTCTCTGTCTGGCTACCAGCGAGGAAGATTTACAGTATCGTATCGAAAACATCCTATTGGGTATCACCTCTGACGGCAAACCCTTCCGTGTTCGCGACTTGGGGGTGGCAGGTGCCATTACGGTCTTGTTACGTGATGCCCTCTCTCCGAACCTTGTTCAGACGACGGAGAATACGCCTGCCTTTATCCATGGCGGTCCCTTTGCCAATATCGCGCATGGCTGTTCCAGTGTCCTTGCCACCAAGATGGCGATGACCTACGGTGACTATGTGGTGACGGAGGCTGGCTTCGGTGCCGATTTAGGTGCAGAGAAGTTCTTCGACATCAAGTGCCGTAAGGCAGGGCTGCAGCCCCGATTGGTAGTGATCGTGGCTACCACACAGGGTCTGAAGATGCATGGTGGTGTAGACCTTTCTCTCATCACCGAGCCTAATTTCAAAGGACTGCGTGAGGGACTGAAGAATCTCAACCGTCATATCAACAATATGCAAGGCTTCGGACAGCCTGTCGTTGTTACCCTCAACCGTTATGATACGGATACGGATGAGGAGATAGACATCGTTCGAAAGAACTGCGAAGATTTAGGTGTTGGCTTTGCTGTCAATGAGGCGTTCCTGAAGGGTGGGGAAGGTGCCGTGGAACTGGCTCAGACCGTCGTGGATACAATTGACCGTATCCAACCGCTGCCCATCCATTTCACCTATCCTGAGAACGACACGATAGAAGGAAAGATTGAGAAGGTATGTAAACGCATTTATGGTGCTGCCGCCGTAGAGTTCACCAAAACGGGCAAGAAACGGTTGGATGCCGTCAAGGATATCTTTGGTGATGACAAGGCTATAGCCCATTATCCCGTCTGTATTGCTAAGACACAGTTCTCTTTCACTGCCGACTCCACCCGTTACGGCTCGCCCGAGGGCTTTACTATCCGCATCCGTGATATTATCCTCAACTGCGGCAGTGAGATGATCGTCGCTATCGCCGGTGACATGCTCCGTATGCCGGGACTTCCCAAAAGCCCGCAGGCAGAGCGTATCACGATTGTTAATGGTGAGATTGAGGGATTGTCGTGATTTGAATAACATCTTGCATAAACTTTGTTAAAACTGGCGTACCTATTTTATAGGTATGCCTTTTTTTTCATACCTTTGCAGTTTGAAACCCCCAAAAGATTGTCGGTTTTATTGGCAAGTGATATTTGTTCGAACTAAAATAAATAGAAAATAAGTATGAAAATGAAAAAGTTAATGATGTTTGACCTATCCTGCAACGATCAAGGGCGTCCAGGATGTGGAGATTCGCCCGAAGGTACAGGGATTCCTTATACAAATCAATGTGAAGGAAGGTCAGACGGTTAGTGCCGGACAGACGCTGTTCGTGCTTGACAATGCAACCTATCAGGCAGCGGTGCGTCAGGCCCAGGCTGCCGTGAATACTGCCCAGCAGCAAGTGAATACTGCCCAGTTGACTTACGAGAATGCCCAGCAGTTGCATGCTAACAAGGTGATTGGCGACTATGAGTTGCAGACCTCGAAGAATACTTTTGAGAGTGCCCAGGCGCAGTTGGCCCAGGCACATGCATCGCTGGCATCTGCCCGTGAACAGTTGAGTTTCTGTTATGTGAAGAGTCCTGCCTCTGGTGTCGTAGGTACGTTGCCTTTCAAGAAAGGTGCACTGGTGAGTGCCTCTAACACGCTGACCAATGTGGCTAATATCTCGCAGATGGATGTTTACTTCTCGGTAACGGAGAGGGATGCTATGGTCTTGTCACAACAGGGACTGGGTTCGCTGCCTTCTGTGAAACTTCAACTGACCGACGGCTCTGTCTATGCCCATGAGGGTAGAGTGACACGTATGAGTGGCGTCATCGACCAGGCTACGGGCTCCGTTCAACTCATCGCGACCTTCCCTAATCCTGAGAAACAGTTGAAGAGCGGTGGTGTCGGTAACATTATCATTCCGCGTCAGGCTACGGGAGCCATCATCATTCCCCAGGGCTGTGTGTCGGAGGTGCAGAATAAGAAGTTCGTTTACACCCTGGTTGAGGGCAACAAGGTGAAGTATACCGAAATCAAGGTCGACCCGCAGAACGACGGAAGCACATACATCGTGACCGACGGTCTGAAGACTGGTGACAAGTATGTGACCAACGGTATCACGAAACTGAGCGACGGTATGGAGATTGTGCCCATTACGCCAGAGCGCTATCAGCAGAAGATTGACGAGCAGGCCAAGGCCATGTCCGCTGGTGATATCGTGGGAGCGATGAAGAAGTAAGAAGTAAGATGTAAGAAGTAAGAAAATATGACTTTTACGAATTTTATCAAACGCCCGGTGCG
>CACZCT010000009.1 GCA_902779745.1 uncultured Prevotellaceae bacterium | reverse complement strand
CATGAGGCAAACGAGAAACTTGCCAATATACAGAAAGAAGGTGAATCCATCTTACAAGAGGCTCGTGAGAAACAGGCACAAATCCTCAAGGAAGCTGCCGAGACTCGTGATGCCATCGTAGAGAAAGCACAGGAGAAGGCAAGGGCAGAGGGAGCCCGCTTGTTGGACGACGCGAAAGCCGCCATTGAGCAGGAGAAGAAAGCTGCCATTGCTGATATCCGTAAGCAAGTAGCTACGCTCAGCGTCGAGATTGCCGAGAAGGTCCTTCGTCAGAACCTTCAGAGCGACAAGGCGCAGATGGATTTGATCGACCGTATGCTGGATGACGTTTCTGCTAATTAACCAAGGGGTCTGCTTATGGATATCGGAGTTATATCGGTCAGATATGCAAGGGCACTGCTGAAAAGTGCTACCGACCAGAAACTGGAGGATATGGTCTATCAGGAGATGATGACTGTTGCCAAGAGTTATCTGGAGGTGCCTCAGTTGCGCCAGACGATAGACAATCCTATGCTTTCGAAGGACAAGAAACAGACTCTGTTGCAGACTGCTGCTGGTGAGAAGCCCAGCGCGCTGACTAAGAGTTTCATACAACTTGTACTGAAGGAAGACCGCGAGAACGTGATACAATTCATGGCGAATTCCTACATCACACTTTATCGCAAGCAGAAGAACGTCATCCGTGGAAAACTCACCACAGCGGCGCGTGTGTCTGCTCAGACTGAGCAGAAGATGCGCCAGATGGTGGAGAGTAAGACTAATGGAACTGTGGAGTTTGAGACTGAGGTGAATCCTGATATTATCGGTGGTTTCATCCTTGAATATGACACTTATCGTATGGATGCCAGTGTCAAGACCAGACTCAACAACATTCTCAACCAGTTGAGAAAATGAGAAAATGTAAAAATGTAAAAAAATAGCTATGCCAGCCAATTGTTTCATTGTTACATTATTTAATTTTTAAATTTAGAATAAATGTCAGATAAAATTAAACCAAGCGAAGTTTCTCAGGTATTGCTCGACCAACTGAATGGCATTTCCAGTGAGGAGAAGTTTGACGAGGTAGGCACTGTGCTCACCGTGAGCGACGGCGTGGCTCGTATCTATGGTCTTCGTAACGCTGAAGCCAATGAGTTGCTGGAGTTCGAGAACGGCACGATGGCTATCGTGATGAACCTGGAGGAAGATAACGTCGGTTGTGTGCTCCTTGGTCCAACGGCAGGTATCAAGGAGGGACAAGTGGTGAAACGTACGAAGCGTATCGCCTCTATCCGTGTTAATGACAACATGCTCGGACGTGTTATCAATCCATTGGGACAGGCTGTTGATGGCATGGGTGATATCGACCTTACCGGCGCTTTCGAGATGCCCCTCGACCGTAAGGCTCCCGGTGTGATTTACCGTCAGCCTGTAAAGGAGCCGTTGCAGACTGGTCTTAAGGCCATCGACTCCATGATTCCTATTGGTCGTGGACAGCGTGAGTTGATCATCGGTGACCGTCAGACGGGTAAGACCGCTATTGCCGTGGATACCATTATCAACCAGAAGAGTTTCTATGAGGCAGGAAAACCTGTCTATTGTATCTATGTGGCTATCGGTCAGAAAGCATCTACCGTTGCCACTCTTGTACAGACACTGAAAGAGCATGGCGCGATGCCATATACCATTGTGGTGGCTGCTACCGCGGCTGATCCTGCCGCCATGCAGTATTACGCACCATTTGCCGGTGCTGCCATCGGTGAGTATTTCCGTGACCGTGGACTGCCTGCGCTGGTCGTATATGATGACCTCTCCAAACAGGCTGTCGCCTATCGTGAGGTGTCACTGATCCTGCGTCGTCCCTCTGGACGTGAGGCATATCCTGGTGATGTGTTCTATCTGCACTCTCGTCTGTTGGAGCGTGCCGCTAAGATGAACGAGCAGCAGGAGGTTGCTGAGCAGATGAACGACCTGCCGGAATGTATGAAGGGACATGTGAAGGGTGGTGGTTCTCTGACCGCCTTACCTATCATTGAGACTCAGGCTGGTGACGTTTCCGCTTATATCCCGACCAATGTGATCTCTATCACCGATGGTCAGATATTCTTGGAGAGCGACCTCTTCAACCAGGGCTTCCGTCCTGCCATCAACGTCGGTATTTCCGTATCCCGTGTGGGTGGTTCGGCACAGATCAAGTCTATGAAGAAGGTGGCTGGTACCTTGAAGATTGACCAGGCACAGTATCGTGAGCTGGAGGCATTCTCCAAGTTCTCCAGTGATATGGATGCCGTGACGGCAATGACCCTTGACCGTGGTCGTAAGAACAACCAGTTACTGATTCAGCCACAGTATAGCCCGATGCCCGTCGGCGAGCAGGTCGCCATCCTGTATTGTGGTGTACATGGATTAATGCGTGAGGTACCCATCGACAAAGTTCGTGAGTGTCAGACAGCATTCCTTGACAAGTTGCGCTCATCGGCTCCAGAGGTCATTGAGACCCTTGGCGCAGGTAAGATTGATGATGCCACAACTCAAAAAATTGAGGAAGTGATGTCCGATATAGCCGGAACCTATAAAGTTTGATAGCCTATGCCCAGTCTGAAGGAAATCAAAGGACGTATAGCCAGTGTTCAGAGCACCCGTAAGATTACGAGTGCCATGAAGATGGTGGCTTCGTCAAAACTCCATCATGCACAGGTAGCCATCCAGAATATGCTGCCCTATGAGACCATGTTGGAGCATATCCTGAAGTCATTCCTTGCCGCTGAGGCAGAGGCACAGACTATCTTTGACCAGGAGCGTCCTGTCAAGCGTGTGGCCTTGGTGATATTCTCCAGCAACTCATCTCTGTGTGGTGGCTTTAACGCTAACATTATCAGGCTGATGCAGCACGGCGTTGATGCATTGGCTCAAGAGATAGGTCTTGAGAATATTGATGTTTATCCTATTGGTCGTAAGGTGGCGGAGAAGGCACAAAAACTGGGATATAATGTCATGGGCAACTATGCTGAGCTGATTGATCATCCCAATGTCCAGCAATGCATAGAGCTTGCCATGGATCTGGGACGACGCTTTGCGGATGGCGAGGTGGACAAGGTAGAACTCATCTATCATCATTTCAAAAGCGCAGGCTCACAGATCCTCACCACCAAGACTTTCCTGCCGATAGACTTGGAGAGTGAGTTGGAGCGTGACCATGAGCGTGACCTTACGACAAATATTGTCACCAAGAAGGCGCAGGATTACCTGAAGAAGAACCGTCGCAAGAAGGTCGTCAAGGAAGGTGAGGTTGCTCCGCTGAATGATAACTTCATCGTGGAGCCTGACATGGATACCGTGCTCACGGAACTCCTTCCGAAGATGGCGCATCTGATGCTTTATACCGCCTTGTTGGATAGTGTCGCTTCCGAGCATGCCGCCCGTATGGTGGCGATGCAGACGGCTACGGATAATGCTGATGAGTTACTACGCCAGCTTAACTTGCAGTACAACAAGAGTCGTCAGCAAGCGATTACCAGTGAACTGCTTGACATCGTTGGTGGTAGCGTCAACAATTAGTCTTGTCTGGATTATATCAAAGGGATGCGTTCTAAAGACGCATCCCTTTAGTATATAAAATATAATTTAATAATGTTCAAAATATGAATAAAACGCTATGGTTTGATAATATCCGAATCTATCATCTGCTGATTGACAGATTTAATGGAGGTTGGCAGGTTCCGCCAGTCAGTGTGAATGAATTTTGTGGGGGTAACCTGCAAGGAGTCATAGACAAACTTGACTACATCAAGGACCTTGGCTTTACTGCTATCATGCTCTCACCCATATACAAGACACAAAACTATCATGGATACCATACCTTGAATTATGATGAGGTGGATCCACACTTCGGCACTTGGGAGGACTATCAGCAGCTTCTCGATCAGGCTCATGACAAGGGACTGAAGATTATATGCGACTTTGTGCCCAACCATTGCTGGTATCAGGCTCCGCTCTTTGAGGAGTCATTACTTAAGAACGGTGGCAAGCACCGCGACTGGTTCTTCTTTCCAAAAGAGGGTAGCGACGAGTTTGTCTCGTTTCTGGGCTTTGGTGACCTTCCCAAGTTCAATCTGACGAATCCCGAAGTAGTTCGTTTCATGATTGACAAGGCAGAGCGGCTGGCACATATGGGTGTGGATGCTTTCCGTATCGACCATGCGCTGGGACAGCCGTTCAGTTTTCTGAAAAGTTTTCGTGAAAGTATGCATGCCATTCGCAACGATATCATGGTGTTTGGTGAGGTATGGGCACAGGGTATTGGTCCGCAGTTGGCTGGTCAGTTGTATTTCAAGACAGAGGACAGGTTGGACGAGTTTCTGGCACAAGAAACCAAGCCGTTTAACCAGAACGCCCTACAGGCTGACTATGTGGGTACACTGGATGGTGTCTTGGATTTTGCCTATCGCGACATCCTCTTGGAGGAAATCCATGCAGGCGGACGCATCAAGGGAAATCAGAATCTACGAAGTAAGATAACAGACCACTTCAACAAGTATCCTGCTGACTTCAAACTGGTCCTGTTCCTGGACAATCACGATACCGACAGGTTCATGTTCGACTGTCATGACGATGTGACCTTGTTGCAAGAAGCCATTGATCTGACGATGGAGTTGTCCAGACCGTTCTCTTTTCTCTATGGAACGGAGCAGTTGATGACCATCAAGTCCACCATTTTCAATGCGGAACCATATGCCGACCTCCGTGTGCGCTGTTGCATGGATTGGTCTAAGCGGCAAATGGTAAGGGTCAGGTAAGAGATAATCTAAGCGGTGTGTCAGTTTGTATATGATGCTCCCCAAAGCGACGACCTCACCATGTTTGACCATCAGATACATTGAAGAATTGTAAAATTAAAATAGCGATGAATATAGAAAGTTACAAATTAGGTGAAGAGCTGGACTCTTTCAACTATCAGGAAGTACAGGATGGCATTCTTGCCATTCTGGAGAAAGGCTGCAGTGCGGTGCTTGATATGACTGCCTGTACATACGTTTCCAGTACGGGCTTGCGCGTTTTGCTTTATACCAAGAAGGTGGCAGCGTCCAAGGGACTGAAGGTCTACTTGGTTGGCGTGAGCGCCGAGGTCAATGACGTCATGGTTGTCACAGGATTTAACGGTTTCTTCGATTCTTTCAACACCATAGAAGAATGCCTGGAGGAGGTAAAAGGGTAAAAAAGTAAAAGCAATGCATAGAGTCGATTTGTTTCCTACCCATGAATATCAGGGATTGAAGTTACGCACCGGCAGGCCCTATCCGTTTGGGGCAACGCTTATTGGCAACGCGGTTAACTTTTCAGTATATTCCCGCTATGCCACCGACTGTACGTTGGTGCTCTTCCACAACCGCGAAGAGAAACCGTTTATCGAAATTCCCTTCTTCAAGGAGTTCAGACTGGGCAATGTGTTCTCGATGATGGTCTTCGATCTGGATTATGAGAACATAGAATATGGCTACAGGATGGACGGTCCCTTCCAACCAGAAGAGGGGCATCGCTTCGATAAGTCGAAAATCCTGCTCGACCCCTATGCGAAACTGATAGTGGGTCGTGATGTGTGGGGACAGCAGCCCAATTGGGATAGTCTTTACCAATACCGTTCACGTGTGGTCTTCGACGATTTCGACTGGGAGAATGACCTGCCATTGGAAACACCAGTCAATAACCTCATCATCTATGAGATGCATGTGCGAAATTTTACATGCGGTGCAGCCTCCAGCGTGAAGCACAGAGGAACGTTTGCAGGCATCGTCGAGAAAATACCCTACCTCTTGGAACTAGGAGTTAACTGTGTGGAACTGATGCCTATCCATGAGTTCGATGAGTTCGAAAACTTCAGGTCTTCACCTGTAGATGGACATCCGCTCTATAACCTATGGGGCTACAGCAACGTTGGATTCTTTGCACCCAAAGCTGCCTACGCCTCGTCAGGACGGTTTAGCATGCAGGTGGATGAGTTGAAGAATCTGGTGAAGCAACTCCATGCCAACGGCATCGAGGTCATTCTCGATGTGGTGTTCAACCACACTGCTGAAGGCGACCAGCGTGGTCCGTATATATCATATCGCGGCATCGACAACAAGACCTATTACATGCTCACCCCAGAGGGCTCGTATTTCAACTTCAGCGGCTGCGGTAATACGCTGAACTGCAACAACCCCAATGTGCGCGATATGATTGTCGAGAGCCTGCGCTACTGGGTCACAGACTACCATATAGACGGCTTCCGTTTCGATCTCGCTGCTATTCTCGGTCGCGACCAGAACGGTAATCCTATGTCGAACCCTCCGTTGCTCGAATCACTGGCACACGATCCGATTCTCGGTAAGACAAAATTGATAGCCGAGGCATGGGATGCAGGCGGACTCTATCAGGTGGGCTCATTTCCTTCGTGGGGACGCTGGGCAGAGTGGAACGGTAAGTTCCGTGACAGCATCCGACGCTTCCTGAAAAGCGATGAACAGGTGCTCGCCGACGTGAAGGAACGCATCATCGGTTCCCCCGACCTCTACGCCTTGCAGGGACGCGGCATCAAGGCGAGTGTCAACTTCGTCACCGCCCATGACGGCTTTACGCTCATGGATCTTGTGTCGTATAACGACAAGCATAATGAGGCCAATGGTGAAGACAACCGCGATGGCGAGAACCACAACAACAGCTGGAACTGTGGCTGGGAAGGAGATTGTGACGATCCTGCCGTCAACAGCCTTCGCCACCGACAAGTGAAGAATGCCGTCACGCTACTAATGGTCAGTCAGGGTATCCCTATGGTACTCTCGGGTGATGAGATGGGTAACTCCCAGCAAGGCAATAACAACGCCTATTGTCAGGATAATGAGATTGCGTGGCTCGATTGGAACAACCTGGAGAAGAATGCCGACATATTCCACTATTTCAAGCAGATGATAAAATTCCGCCGACTGCATAGGGTGCTGCGCTATGAGGAACATCTCTATCAAAGCGACTATCGTAACCTTGGTTGGCCTGACTTCTCATGGCACGGCGTGAAGGCTTGGCAACCCGAAAACGGTTTCAACAACCTCACAGCTGCTTTTATGCTGAACGGACAATATGCCGATGACGATTTCATCTATGTCGCCATGAACATGCACTGGGAGATGCACGGATTTGAGCTGCCTCAGTTGCCTGAGGACATGACCTGGCACATTTTTGCCAATACTGGAATGGCGGCTCCCGATGACATCTTTGAATCTGGGAAAGAGCCCGTCATTGAAAACCAGCATGAAGTGTTGGTAGGTCCACGCTCCATCATCATCTTAGTGGGAAAAAACAAATCATGAGCGAACTACACTTCCAGCCCATCAAAGGGAAGGCTCGCGAAATACTCAAAGCCATCCTTCAGACTCCCGAGATCTCCTCATGCAGTCTGAAGGATGGCATGCTTCTCCGTTTGGTATGTGAGGAAATAGTCATGAATGTGACATCATATGCCTATCCAGAAGGGACCGTAGACTATCTGAATGTTGAAATAGAAAAGAAGAACAGCCGCGTTATCATCCGTTTCGAGGATGGGGGAGTACCTTTCAATCCATTGGAACAGAAAAAGCCAGACACTACTCTGTCGTGGAAACTACGTCGTATCGGCGGACTTGGTATCTTTCTCGTCATCAAAAAGATGGATGACGCCCGTTATGCTTACGTGGATAATAAGAATGTTCTGACTATCGAAAAAGTAATATCAACAAGGCCATGAAATGCCTTCTATGTTATATTCCGACATCTTGTTGTGGTGGTGTTTTTGTAACAAAGAAACATAAGACAATAAATCCTATGAAGAAGAAGATGATGACCATGCTGTTGATGGTCGTTTGCTGCACGCAAGTGGTAGCGCAGGGATTCAGTAGTGAACCGATGCCAGAAGGGTCGTACTCTCCAGTAACTAATATCAATCGCAATGGGTTTCCACGTGTTCTTAAGGATAATAGTGTGATGTTCAGTGTACAGGCACCACAGGCTCAATTGGTGCAGATAGACTTATGCAGTACGAAGTATGACATGACGAAAGGCGAGGATGGCATTTGGACAGTGACGACAAAGCCGCAAGTACCTGGCTTCCACTATTATTTCCTGATAGTGGACGGCGTGTCAGTAGCTGATCCTGCCAGTCAGTCGTTCTATGGCTGTAGCCGTTGGTCGAGCGCCATCGAGATTCCAGAGGAGGGCATGGATGACTTCGAAGTACATGATGTGCCTCATGGTGAAGTGCATACCATTCACTACTATTCGAAGGTGGATGAGGCTTGGCGTCCCTTGCTGATTTATACGCCTGCAGGTTATAACGAGAACAAGGAGACGTATCCAGTAGTATATATCCAACATGGAGGTGGTGAAGACCATCGCGGATGGATGGAACAGGGACGTACAGCACAGATTATGGATAACCTAATAGCTGCTGGCAAGGCGGTGCCAATGATTGTCGTCAGCTCGAACAGCAATGTGCATGCACACAACGGTGGTTTTGGCGGTGGTTACAGCTGGCAGGGTATGCAGTCATTCCGTTCAGAGATGATAGACAATATCATCCCGTTTGTAGAGAAGACTTATCGTGTGAAAAAGGATCGTAAGAGTCGTGCGATGTGTGGTCTCTCGATGGGTGGCGGGCAATCGTTCTATATCGGACTGCGCGACCCAGAGGTGTTTGCCAGCATAGGCGTGTTCTCAACGGGTATGTTCGGAGGTATTCAAGGAGCCTCGAACTTCGATTTGGAGAAGGAGGTGCCTGGTATGCTAACGGATACCAAAACGTTCAACCAGCAGTTCGACGTATTCTTTGTGAGTTGTGGCGAGCAGGACCCACGCATAGAATACACGCGCAACATCGTGAAGAAGATGCGAGAAGGCGGTGTGGAAGTGAAGTTCAACTCCTACCCAGGCGACCATGAATGGCAAGTATGGCGTAAGTCACTGCATGAATTCGCGCAGTATCTATTCCGATAAAAAAGAAGAGATTGGTACTTGACATCATATCCGAAAAGGAGAGTCAATATGATGATACTCCATGGACAAGCATTTTCAAGGTATAAACGGATTTTGATGCAGTAATAAACAGGATATTACGTTCTTTCCCACCAAAACATACGTTTGATGTCCAGTCCTCAGGAATGGGGAAATGGGCTATCTTATTGCCATCCTTATCGAATACGGTCACACCATTTCCAGTAAGATAGATGTTTCCTCTGTCGTCTATCGTCATCCCGTCCGAGCCCATATTGGCAAACACCTGTCGGTTAGACAGGTAGCCGTTTGGTTGAATGTCATATCTCAGGATTCTGTTGGCCTTTGCCTCTGCAACATACAGATGTTTCCCGTCGGGCGTTCCGACAAGACCATTGGGTTGGTTAAGCGTGGAGTCAAGCATGATCAGTTGTTTACCTCCCGGAGCAAGATAATACAAGCCTTCTACAGACTGCTGACGCTCTGGGCTGCGCGTCCAATAGTCTCTCTTGAAATAAGGGTCAGTCAGATAATAACCTCCATCCTTCGATATCCACACATCGTTAGGACCGTTCAGCAATTTTTCGCGATAGTCGGTTATCAGTATCTTGGAATGACCTTTCATGTCGAAAGACCATAGTTGATTGTCCATGTCTGCGCAAGCTGTCAAATTGCCTTGGGCATCAAAGTACATCCCATTAGAGCGACCGCTCTGATCGGTAAACAGTGTTATCTTTCCAGATTCGCAGTCCCAATGGTAAATCTTGTTGTTGGGCTGGTCTGTAAAGTAGACATCACCCTTTGCGTCTGCCGCAGGTCCTTCTGTAAAACTATACGAATCAGAGACTCTTACAGGGGTTTCCTCTTCAGCAACGATTTCATTTGATGGAACTTGAGCACATGCATGTATCACACAAAGAAATGTACAAGCCAGCATTATCGGAGTAGCGTGAGCCACATAAGGTACAGACAGCTTCTTCATAATCGTATATTGTTATAGTGAAATTTAATATATTGCTCTTACATAGGGTAGGGACTACTTGATGAGTTTTAGTATTTGTTGTTCTGTTGCCGCAGGAAGGATCTTCTTGAAATGAGCAAAGAGGCGCTCAAAGGATTCTTCTGGCGAATAGTCTGCATGACAAGCCATATTGCCATAAAGACGCTCCGGGGTGGTTAACAGTGACCATCCCCAGCCATATTCCCTGTTGCGCTTGTCTCTTGGATAGACGAAATCCTCTGTGACAATATGGCATCCCATCTGCAATCGGGTGACATAGTTGTCGAACCTGCTGCGCATCTTTGGACCTGTAAAGCCACAGGCGGCACGTAGTTCTCTTGTTATCAGACTTCCATGTTCGCGGAGTGTCATCAGGATAGCATCCTCTATCGTTCCTTCTTGTGGAACAGGATGCGTACTGCGGCGGTAGTTACAGAAGTCTCCCCACCACTGTTTACTGATGAAACCTGCCTTTCCTGCGAAGAACTTGCCATAGACACAATTGCCTTCTGTGACGATTGGTCCTTTCCATTTCCACAGCGACCAGTCCCATCCACCATCAGGAAGCAGTATATAACGGCAATCCTCAGCCACAATATCCTCTGCAGAATAGCCGTTAATCCCACTATCCAACAAAGGCAAAAAACCTATTTGCTGGATATACTCCATCAATTGCGCAGCCGTATATATTTCCTTTCCTTGCATCTTTTTCGTTCTTTTCTACAAAGGTAACAATAATAAATCGAGTTTCACCATCTCTTTAGCTTTTATTGAATTATATTTGAAAAGAAAAACAAGTTTTCCTTTTGCTTTTTACTCACTTAATCGTATCTTTGCAAAAAATAAGATATGGAAAGTAAGAAGATAGTAAGGTTCCTTCGGGAGTTGATGGCAAACAATAATAGGCCTTGGTTTCAGGAACATAAGGCGGAGTATATGGCTGTAAGGGCAGATTTCGAGGAAGGAGTGGCGAAGGCGATAGGACGTATTGCCGAATTTGACCCTTCTATTGCCCATCTTACTGTGAAAGATTGTACATATCGCTTCTATCGTGACACACGTTTCTCGACGGATAAGTCGCCCTATAAGAATCATCTGGGTGCCTATATTGCTGCACATGGTAAGAAGGCACTGCATGGCGGCTATTATATTCATCTGGAACCAGACCATTGTCTATTGGCTTGTGGCAGCTATTGGTTGCCTACGAATATCCTGACATCGTGTCGTAATGAGATTATGGCGAACGAGGAAGAGTGGCTGCGCTGTGTGGAGAACGATGATTTTCAGAAATATTATGGGGCAGACGAAGATGCCGACTGGGACAGCAAACAGGGTTTTGGACTGGAGAAGCTGAAGACTTGTCCTGCTGGTTTTCCTCGCGACTATCCCTATATGCAATATCTGCGCATGAAGAATTATTGCTGTTGGCATCAGGTAAGCGAGAGTTTCTTCCAAGGAGACCAGTGGCTCGACAAGATGGTGCCGATGTTCAAGGCTGCCAAGCCGATGATGGACTTTATGAATAGTGTGATTGATGACTATGAATAAGTGGTTGTTGGTGATAGGCTGTTGGCTATTGGCAGTTGGCATAAATGCGCAAGATACGTCTGTTGTGGTGAACAAGCAACGTTCGTTCCATACGACGATACCAGCAGGAAACTATAGTGGTATCACATGGATGGGCGATAATCGCTATGCGGTGGTGAATGACAAAGCAGCGGAGAGCGGCTATCACCTGTTTATCATCGATGTCGACTCCGTCACGGGAAAGATACGTCATGCCTCCGAACAGGGTTTCTATTCCTGTGGTCTTGCCAATCGTGACGAGGAAGGCATCGCCTTCTTTGCGCCAGACAGTACGTTGTTTATCACTGGAGAAGAAGACAATGAGGTATTGGAGTATGACATGAATGGTAAGTTGACAGGTCGTAAGTTGCAGATGCCTGCTGTTTTCAAGAACGCGAGGGGGAACAAAGGGCTGGAGGCGTTGACATATCAGCAGCTGACGGGTCTGTTTTATACCATCTCTGAGAAGCCGCTGAAAGGCGACAGCGTGTCACGTATTCAGAGTTTCGGGAATGACTTGGAACCCTCGTGTCAATGGCTCTACAAGATGGGAAAGCCTTCACCAAAGACAGGGGAGGGCAATCATACCAAGGGAGTGCCTGCCTTAGCCGCCTTGCCGGACGGACGACTCCTGGTGATGGAGAGAGAGGTCTTCCGTCCCAAGAACTACATCGGGTCGTATGTCAATAATGATATCTTTATAGTAACTCCACGACAGGAGGATGCAGGACAACTGCTTGAGAAGCAACTGTTGGTGTCCATAAAGACGAAATTTAATCTGACGGCACGCAGTTTTGCCAATTATGAAGGGATGTGTCTGGGTCCGAAGTTAGTGGACGGCCGACAAGTGCTGATACTCATCAGTGACTCCCAGAACCAGTATAAAGGCTATCTCAAGGATTGGCTGAAGACGATTGTCTTTTAGCGTATTCAAGGTAATAACCCAGTTTATAGAGTGGGAAGAGTCGGGAATTGACAATTGACAATTGACAATTGACAAGGAGACGGCGTTCCCATTTTCCGAAGTGGCGGTGCCAACTGCGCAGAAGCCATAGCATGGGGTGGGAGAGTGCGTCTGCTTTCCGGATCAGTCGCGAGTAATCCTGCAGTTCTTCCCTGAACTGATATAACGTGCGCAATCCCTCTTCTGTCTTGCTAATAAAGACCGCATTGTCCTCGAAAGTATCAAACAGCATTGGATTATCAATATGACAGATAGGGATGTCGTGGGCTTTTAATACCTTGCCAAAGGCAACATCCTCATAGCCATACTTTCTGTACCGCTCGTCAAAGGGATGGTGCAGCATGATATCACGGTTAATCATGAAATTGGCGGTATGGAAATCATGATAAGGATTCTCTTTCCGTTTATCTACAGTATGTTTCCATGCCTCTGCCTGTTCGTATTGGCATCGCAGGTTATGCCGTCTTTCCTTTTCAGTGCCTCCAATCGTGACACCCCCATAGACGACAGGTGCCTCTTCTTGCAGATACCTCGCAATGAAGTCTTTCCTCTCAATATGCATGTCGCTGTCGATAAAGAGTACCTGAGCATATTGCGCCTCCCGTGCCAATAAGTTGCGGATAACGGCACGTCCCTGATTCTGCTCGTTGCGGATCAGTCGACAATGTGACAGTTTTGCCACCTCTTGGTTTTTCCTGACTACCTCCATATCCGTGGAGCCGTCATCAGCCACCAGGATTTCAAAGTCAATGGCGCACTCCGTGGCCTGCGACTGCAGTCCCTTCACCAGTTCCAGGCAGCAGTCATTATACGTTGGAATCAATATCGACAGTCCTTTCGTCATACGAGAAGCAAAAATACGAAATAAAAGTGACATTGAGAAAATATCTTGGTTTTTTTTTGCATAATCGCTAAATAATTACTACCTTTGCACCCGCTATTACGAGATAGTAGCATGAAATTCAAAATTTAAACAATTAAACAACAACAAAATGGCAACAAAAATCAGATTACAGCGCGGCGGTCGTAAAGGCTATGCTTTCTACAGCATCGTTATCGCTGACGCAAGAGCACCACGTGATGGTAAATTTACTGAAAAGATTGGTACTTACAACCCAAACACCAATCCTGCCACAGTAGATTTGAATTTCGAGCGTGCACTTTACTGGGTAGAGGTTGGCGCACAGCCTACTGACACTGTTCGTAACATCCTCAGCCGTGAGGGCGTTTACCTGATGAAGCACCTGAAGGGTGGCGTAAAGAAGGGCGCTTTCGACGAGGCTGCTGCTCAGAAGAAGTTCGACGCATGGAAGGCTGACAAGCAGAAGGGTCTGGAGAAGGTCGCTGCCGAAGAGGCAAAGGCTAAGAAGGATGCTGCTGCTGCCCAGTTGAAGGCTGAGAAAGCTCAGAACGAGGAACAGGCTAAGAAGAATGCCGAGAAGAAAGCAGCAGAAGAAGCTGCCAAAGCTGAGGCTGAGGCCGCTAAGGCTGCTGAAGAGGCTGCTGCCGAGGCTCCCGCTGAGGAAGCAACTGCCACAGAGGCTCCCGCTGCTGAGTAAACAAATTCCTAAGAGAAAGACAGAATCCTGCGGGGCATCAGCCTCGCAGGATTTTTAATACAGAAGTGATGCATATACTGGAGATACCCTCTTTCTTTCCTCCCTACGGCGGATTATTCTGTCTGGATCAAGCCAAGGCTCTGAAAGCCTTGGGGCATGAGGTACGTATCTTAAGTAATGTGCAGTTAGGTATGACGATAGGGTGGAAAGACTATCTGACGTTGCCTTGGCATCGCTATGAGCACGAGATGGATGGGATTATGGTCTATCAGTCATACCAGCGTGGTATTCCCAAGGTTATAAAATATAATGTAGAACGTTGGGTGACCATCGTTCTTGGTATGTTTAGGGAATATGTCCAGAAATATGGTCGACCGGACATCCTGAATGTGCATTGTTGTAAATGGGCAGGTTATGCTGCCATGCAAATCAGCCGTGATACAGGTATTCCTTATGTTATCACGGAGAATCTCGCATATCTTGACTATGTGAGTGAGTTTGGCGATCCTCCTGGTGACACTTGGCAGATACCACTGTTGAAGGAAGCATTTCAGCATGCCGCAAGAGTCCTTCCTGTTTCCTCGGAACTGGTGCATGACATCTCCGGATATTTTGGAACAGACTATCGGTGGGAGACAATATCCAATATCGTCGATGTGGATTATTTCCAATATCAAGAACGTCCGTCATTAGAGGACAGACCGTTCAGATTCTTCTGTCCGGCTATCTTTATACACCGCAAAGGCTATGATGTCCTGTTTGATGCCTATAGTCAGTTGCGCCGTCATTGCAAGAATGTAGAACTACATATTGCCGGGCGTGCTACAGATTCGGAGAAATGCCGTAAACTCATGCGTCATTACGGTGTGGAAGGAGAGGTTGTTGTGCATGGTGAAATAGACAAGGCTGGGGTGCGCAACATATTGTATCAATGTGACACATTAGTACTTGCCACTCGCAGTGAGGTACAACCGTTGTCTATATTGGAAGCAATGAGCACTGGTATTCCTGTAATATCAACAGAATGCATACCAAATTGTTTACGTATAGAGGGAGGCTGTGTGATTGTACCGATTGATGACAGTGATGCTTTCGCCAAAGCTATGATAGACATGACGAAGAGGACGATAGACGGGCAGGCATTATCCTCAAGAATAGCGGCAATAGCGTCACCAAGGGTTATTGGTCAGCAGATTGAAGCAGTGCTTCGTACATCGCTTCATACTGTTTAGCCACCTTCTGACAATTGTGGTGTTTCTTGACATAGGCGATACTTTCCGCTTTCAGTCTTTCTACCTCTTCCGGGTGTTGAATAACCCATTCCAACTGATGATAGACGCTCTCATAAGACGGCTCGACATTGATGATAGGACGTAATTCCTTTTCATGAAGAATCTCATAGTTCTCCGGTTCACCGCCTCCTATGACCACTATTCCTTTTGACATCGCAAGCAGCGAGTTCATGGACGGAGTATAGCTATACAGTTGATCCAGTATCACGTCGCTATTGTCCATCAAGTATTGATACTGTCCGAAGGGCACTCCCTCCACCTTTTCCAATATCATTCTGTCTGGATAGTTCCTTGCCACATCCTCGGCTGCTTTCAGCATAATGTCGGTACCTTTATAGGTTGACCTGTTTTTGCTGATTCCTATAAATATCTTGACGGGATTGTGGGTCTTCGCTGCTTCAATAGTATCCTGCATTTTGATCGGAAAGGGAATATAGTATGTCTTATGAGGAAATTTGGGCGCATAGCATACATGATATTCGTATAGTCCTGTTACGATGCCGTTACAACTCTCGGCAATCCTTCTGTTCAATCGTTCCTTAGCCGTACCAAGCCAGTCACGCCTTTCCTTGAGTGCATCCTCATCGGTGCGCAACTCGTTGCCGATATTGAAGTCGCTATATCGCAACGGCATCTCAGAGCAACAGGTATTCACCCAGTAGTAGTCCATGCCATAGCCTCCCAGGACTATACACTTATTGTTGCGTTGCAGGTAATTGTAAAACCACTCCAACCGTTCAGCCTTCAGTTCAAAGAACATCGGATTGATCAGTTGTACGACATCGTAACCTCGCATTTTGGGAAGCAGGGTCCACAGTTTCACAATCAGCCGTATACCGCCCCATTTGCCAGTCTTTCTGGTAACATCTATATCACGGGGATAGTTCTTCCAGAAGTCACCATTCGATATCACGGTCACCTGGTGTCCCATCTCGCGAAGCCCTATAGCCAGTGTGGCATGTACATTACTGTATTCGCCTATCAACAGTATCTTCATCTCTCCTTCTTTAATAGTGGCAGGGTATTCAACAGGACCGTACGTCCCAGACGGGTATTGGTCATCTTGCGGAACCATTTGTATTTCTGTGAGTAGTCGCGGTCGGGAAGGGGGAAGAGTCCCTTGCTGCACAAATCGTCGATACATGCGTCGAGTGCCTTCTGTGAATGCTGTTGTATGATGACCTGATAGATATAGTCCATCGTCAACTGTGCCACACGACGTTGCAGGGCCAGCCGGTCGTTCTGTGGTACGCGGTCACACAGATACTGCAGTCTGTCCAGTACACCTCTGATGTCCTTAAACCGCTTTGTCATGCTCTCCTCATCCTTGTGTGTCGTGATGGTACCTTTATGTTTATAGTAATAGTAAGCCTTGGCATCCGTAGCGCATACGTGTTCCGCCCTGATGAGCAGTTGTGGCGTAAACTCCTCGTCTTCGTGCCAGATACCAGGTGTAAACCGAAGATTCCCTAACGTGCCACGCTTAAACAAATAGCCCCATGCTGTTGCATGGATATTGTGTTTCAGCATATACTCCGATCCCGTCATTACGTCAGTGTCGTTATAGTTCGTATCTGTTACGTCGTTGTTTGCAAAGTCAAACATCACCATGTCTATCGTGTCATTCGACCTTATCATGTCCATACAGTGCTCATAGGGTACCTGTATCAAATGGTCGTCAACATCCACAAACTGCAGATACTCGCCTTGTGCCATCTCGATGCCCTTGTTGCGGGCCACACTCAGTCCTCCATTCTTCTGACGCACATAAACGATATCATCCCCATATTTCATAAATTCGTTCATAGGACTGATTTCCGAACCGTCATCCACCACGATAATCTCCCGTTCAGAAGGAGACAGGGATAACCGCAGGATACTGTCGATACACTCGCACAGCATGTCGACAGGCTGGTTATAGTAGGTAAGGATAAAGCTTATTAAAGGTTTGTCTTTGCTCATATCGCCTACAAAGATACGAAATTATTTCATATTTCGTTATTTTTATAGTAATTTTGCAACGGGATGGAAGACGGAAACAGTAACAGTTATCGGCATATACTGAAATACACCAGTATATTTGGTGGTGTACAGGGCTTGAATGTCTTGACAGCCCTTGTACGTAACAAGTGTGCCGCCCTCTTCCTCGGTCCTGCGGGAATGGGCTTTGCTTCGTTAATGACGGCAACGACAAATTTCCTGACGCAGACAGCAGGCCTGGGGCTGTCGTTCAGTGCCGTACGCCATATCTCAGAATACTTTGACGAGGGTAAGCAGGAACGAATTCTCCATTGCGTGGGTGTGATAAGGATATGGTGCCTGTTGGCTGCGTTCCTGGGAATCATACTGTGTACATTGTCCGGCTACTGGATGTTGGCACCTGCCGTTGCCATCACGATTATCGGCGGAGGCGAGACGGCTGTCATGAAAGGAGCCCGCCGACTCCGTTCTTTGGCCATCGTACAGGTCATAACAGCCATCGTCAGTGTTGTCATCAGTGTTCCTTTGTATTGGAAATACGGACAGGAAGCCATTATACCCGTCATCAACCTGGTGGCCGTCGCCTCTATGTTACCTGCCATCTATATTGCCTATCGGCTATATCCGTTAGCTTTGTCTTTTTCTTCCTCTGTCATGAAAGACGGAATGGGAATGTTACGCTTGGGGGTAGCCTATACGTTGGCAGCGATGGCAGGAAGTGGTTCGGAACTGTTGATACGCAGTTGGCTGGGAAAAGAAACGGGACTGGCGGAGGTGGGACTTTACAATGCCGGCTACCTGCTAACCGTCACCTATGTAGGAATCGTCTTTGCCGCTATGGACAATGATTATTACCCTCGTCTTTCCGCTGTGAAGGATACACAAGAGACCAATGAGACTGTCAACCGCCAGATGGAAGTGTTACTATGGATTGTCACTCCATTGTTGACACTGATGATTCCTTGTCTGCCGTGGGTTGTCAGAATCTTGTTAAGCAGTGAGTTCCTGCCTATTGTGACGATGGCGCAGATAGCGGCAGCGGCGATGGTGCTGAAGGCAGCGACCTTACCGGTTGCCTATATCACACTGGCCCGTGGCCGTTCCTTCGCATACTTGTTGTTGGAGACCGCCTATTTCCTGGTCTTTATCCTTTTGGTCATCGGATGTTATCGTCAGTGGGGGTTGGTAGGAGCTGGTATCGCCATCTATGTCGCCCATGTCTTTGACTTCGTGATGATTCATGGCTATGCCTATCATGCCTTTGGCTATCACCTCTCCAGGCATACCTTATATATTATAGGAGCCGCACTGGCTATTGTCAGTACGGCTCTATGGATCAGTCTCTGTATTTGACTTAGAACCTGAAGTCAAACTGGACATCCACGAAATTATAGTTGTGCTTGCTGAGGGTGCGGTCATTCACACGGGCATATTCCGCATTGATCTGAATATTCTTGGTGATGAAATAATTCAAACCGACCTCGTACATCGTCTTGGAGGATGACCACTCCTTTGTAGGACGATACATGTTATAGCGTGCCTTCGCATGCAACTTGCTCTTGATGACAGGTACGATGCCGAAAACATAGAAACCGTCTGCCTTGTCACCCAGGGACACATCAACAGTCCTGCTGTCCGGTTTGGCAGCTCCCCATCCCTGACTGTGGATATACTCCGCACGGAAAGTGTACTCGTCTTTATCGTATTCGGCAGACAGACAGTAACGGTTCTTGCTAACGCTGCCCTTGCATTCCTTGCCATTTTCGTCAATCCATGTCATGTCGCCACGTGAACCTGTCCAGCCGAAGGCACCAATACGGACACCTTTGACAGGCATCACCCAGATACCACCAATGATATCCTTCCGGCTGTCTTTGTCTTTCTGGTTGATACCCTCACCATTATAGACACCCACCTGATAGTGGATCAGGTTACGGCCTGCGGCGTTCTTCAGGAAGTCACCCTGTACCTGTATACCGATATCACGACCACCTGAGGGTTTCTCACCAGAACGGTCGCCAAAACCGGAGAGGGTGTTAATAATAGTAGCATAGGAATACCAACCCTGTGTGATAGGGTGAGTAGGATTCTCAAAGGTAAAGGCACGCTTGAACTGTCCGACCTTCACACGGAAGAAATCATATTTCTGCCACTCGGCATAGAGGTCAACAAGCATAACAGTGGGATTACCTGGTCCGGCATTCGAACTTCCCTGAAGCTGTACACGCCAGGCAAAGTCACTGATCTTACCATCCATAATCAGACGCATCAGACGGATGTTGAAGGAGTTCTCATGATTCTTGATAGGATCACCATGCTCGTCATACAAGGAACTGTATTTGTCGTCTGCCTGGTACTGCAGCATACCATATCCGCTGATTTTGATATTCTTCACCCATTGGGGGAGTTCTATCACAGTCTTTTTCTTGCCACTCTCTTGAGCATTGGAAGCCAATGCGAAGCCCGTCACGAAGAGGGCAAGGATCATTAGTTTCTTCATAGTTGTTTTCTTTTAATTAATAATATGACATTTTCTACATGAGGCGTATGGGGGAACATATCGACAGGCTGTACCTCTGCGACTTTGTAGTCGGCATCCAGTTCCTGCAGGTCACGGGCCTGTGTGGCAGGATTACACGACACATAGACGATACGCTGTGGGGCAGCCCTGAGGATGGTCTTGACCACATCAGGATGCATGCCTGCACGGGGCGGATCCGTAATGATGATATCAGGACGACCATGCTCCGCAATGAAATCGTCAGTCAGGATGTCCTTCATGTCACCAGCATAGAAAAGGGTATTGTCGATATGATTGACTTCCGAATTAATCTTGGCATCCTCTATGGCCTCCGGCACATACTCGATACCTATCACCTTACGGGCTTTCTTTGCCACGAAATTGGCAATGGTTCCTGTGCCGGTGTAGAGGTCATAAACCAAAGGCTTGGAGATCTCGGAATTCTCCGAGAACGCAAACTCCCTTGCCACCGAATACAGATGATAGGCCTGTTCGGTATTCGTCTGGTAGAACGACTTCGGTCCAACTTTGAAGCGCAGGTCTTCCATCATCTCAAAGATATGGTCGTTACCCTTGAAGGTCAGAATCTCCTGGTCACCGATGGTATCGTTGCATTTCTGGTTGTCGAGATACATCAGGGAGGTAATCTGAGGGAAGGTATCTGCCAGATGTTGTAACAGTCCTTTCGCCTCTTGCTCTCCCCCTGTCTCATCATAATGGAACTGGATAATAACCATCCATTCTCCTGTGTTAGAATTGCGGATTATCACATCCCGCAGGAGTCCGACTTGTTGACGGAGATCGAAGAAGGTCAGACCGTGTTCAATGGCATAGTCACGTACCTCATTACGGATCTGGTTGTTCAGGTCGTCCATCAGCCAGCATTTCTCGATGGGCAGGATCTTGTCGAAAGCACCTGTGATATGGAAACCGATGGCATCACGGGCAAACTCCTTGCCAGACGCTATCTCCTCATTCGTCAGATAGCGGCGGTTAGAACATCCGAAATCCAACTTATTACGGTACTCCTGTGTCTTCACACTGTCAAGAATGGGACGGAACACAGGTAGTTCCACCTTGCCGATACGAGTCAGTTGGTCGAATACCTGTTGCTGTTTCATCTTCAACTGTTCCTCATAGGGTAGTTGTTGCCACTTACAGCCGCCACAGGTGCCGAAGTGTTGGCAGAACGGTTGGGTGCGCAAAGGACTAGGGGTATGCAACTTGACAATTTCCGCCTCCATGAAACTGTGTTTCTTCCGACGGACCTGCAGGTCGCACACGTCACCAGGAACAGCCCAAGGGACAAAAACCACCATTTCGTCGACACGCGCCAAGGCTTTTCCCTCAGCCGCGAAATCGGTGATGGTGATATGCTCCAACAGGGGCAGTGGTTTCTTTTTCCTAGTCATGCACTAACGGTTTTTCTCCATCTTCTTCTTGATAATCTCCAAAGCCTTCTCCCAGTCGGTATCCAAGGAGAAGCGCGTCAGGCTTTCCCCGCTGTTATAGTAACTGAGTACCATCTCCTTGTCTTTGTCCTTGAAGAGCGGAGTGTCTTTGCTGACCTCCATGAACATCTTGGTCATCTGTTCCTGCAGTGCCTGTGGCATATCGTTCAGTTCAACGAGCTTCTGGATATAGAACTGTACGTATTCATTCATGGCCAATGCTTGACGGTCGAGGAAATAAACCGATGAGTCGGGCATCTCTTCCTGCATCTTGATGGCAAGATAGTTGAGGGCATCCAACTTGAACTGACTGATGGTACGTACAATACCGTGTGACTGTGGATTCTCAACAATGGCCTTATTGGTCTTACGGAGTTCGTTATACACTTCCTGTGCCTGTGCATTCATGCCTACTATGAGCATGATGACGATCAGAATTTTTTTCATTGTCATTTTATTTTTGTTTAGTAAGATATTTCTTATGGGTGATGACGGCAGGCAACTCCTCCTCATAATGGGTTACCATCACCATCGTCTTGTTACGTCGTTGACAGAAGGTCTCGATGATGTCCTTCACACGACGGCGGTTCTTGAGGTCGAGTCCGTGCAGGGGCTCGTCGAGTATCAGCAGTTGCGGATCCTTGACGAAGGCACGTGCCAGCAATACCAGTCGTTGTTCTCCGCTGGAGAGTTTCAGGAACGGACGGTCATACATCTCTTCCAGTCCGAACATGTCCATCCACCACTTACACGTCTCGTATTCTGCTGCATCAGGTTTGACATAGAGTCCTACCGAGTCTTTCAGGCCGCTTGCCACAATACGGATGGCAGGCAGGTCGCGCTGATAGGAGCGGTGCATCTCAGGAGACACATAGCCGATATGCTTCTTGATGTCCCAGATACTCTCTCCCGTACCTCTCTGATGGTCGAAGAGGGTGATGTCACAGGCATAACTCTGGGGATTGTCCGCACAGACAAGTGACAAGAGGGTTGACTTTCCACTGCCGTTCTGTCCGGATAATGCCCACCGCTCTCCGTTGCGCACCGTCCAGTCGAGGTCTCTCAGAATGGTACGCTCCCCATAGCGGATAGTTACGTTTTGCATCTTGATGACCTCCTCCGTATGGTAGTCGTTATCCTGATACGGCAGGTTGATGATAGCCTCCTGTTGTTGTCTGGTCAGCACATGGGGTGGGATAGGGAGTTGTCTTTCGTAATACTGTTCACGACTACAGGGCGGCAGTGCTTTCCCGTTTCTCAGTTCAATGACTTCTGATACAAAAGTCGGGATATCGTCTGTCTTCGAGAGTACCAGCATGATGTCCAATGCATGCTTCTCCGACAACAGTTGCAACAACTCCTTCAGTTGGTCACGGGTCTCCGCATCGAGTCCGATAAACGGATTATCCATGATGAGCAGACTGGGATTGGCAAACAACGTCTTGGTCAACTGGAACTTCCGGAGTTCCCCGCTGGAGAGGGTGATGACATATTTGTCAAGGAGTGGCTCCATGTAGAAGAGGTCATACAGGTGGCGTTGCAGTTGACGGCGCTCCTCGCTATCCTCTCCAGCCAGCCTGTAGGCTTTCTCCAAGAGTTTCCCGACATTGGGAGTCTCCGGGTCGATGTCATGCTGGTTCCATCTCAGTTGCAGGTAGTATGCCTTATCCACGGCAGGTCCGTAAGAGTCGCTGAAAGCGATGTAGCGCAGACGGTCACTCGCCATCTTCCTGCGCAGCATTTCGATATACTGCGTCTTACCGCTTCCGTTACGTCCTACGACTGCTATGACTTTTTGCATATTTTACTGACTTTCCCTTGGTTCTTGTTTACGAAGTCTTTCCAACCTCTGTAGTGTGCCTGCGACTCAGGCCTGTTCATCTGCATGAAATGACAATAGGCGGCCCCCAGTGCGTCTGTCGCATCCATGAATTTGACTTTGACATCCTCGTCGAACTTCAACAGTCTTTGCAACATCCCTGCCACCTGTTCCTTGGATGCCGAGCCATTACCGGTTATCGCCATCTTGATTTTCAGCGGCGCATATTCATGGATGGGTACTCCGTGATGGATGGCGGCAGCGATAGCCGTCCCCTGGGCGCGTCCGAGTTTGAGCATCGACTGTACGTTCTTTCCGAAGAAAGGTGCCTCAATAGCCATCTCGTCAGGCAGGTAGGCATCGATGATACCCGTCACCCGCTCAAAAATATGTCCGAGTTTAAGGTAGGCATCCTCAAACTTCCTGAGGTCAATGACACCCATCGTCACCATCTCTGCTTTGTTGTCCATTACTTTCAGAACGCCGTAGCCCATGATGTTCGTCCCAGGGTCAATGCCCAGTATCACCTTCTCCATATCGTCGTCAAAGGTACGAAAAAATATTGGAATATGAGAATATCAGAAAGAAAATCTTTCTTATTTTGTTGTCGTCTTGATAAAAATTAGTAACTTTGTAGCAATTATTTTTAATGTTATGCAGAAAGTTTGTATTTTCACTGGGGCACGACCGAATTTCGTCAAGGTGGCTCCTATCATCCGCGCTATAGAGAAGACAGAGGGTATCTGTTATCATCTGATATATGCAGGCAGGGAAGATGATCCCACTTTGGAGGACTCGCTGTTTGACGACCTGCAGATGCCGCGTCCGGATATCTTCCTGGGAGTGGATTGCGAAAACCTGAACGAACTGACCGGTAAGGTGATGTCTGCCTTTGAGCAGTATCTGGAAGAACACGAGACGGATACGGTCATTGTGGTGGATGACCTTGCCTCGACGATGGCGGCTGCTATCGTGACCAAGAAACGGGGACTGAGACTTGCTCACCTGGTAGCAGGAACACGTTCCTTCGATATCCGTATGCCAAAGGAAATCAATCGTTTAGTGATTGACGGTTTAAGTGATTTGCTGTTTACGGCAGGAGCCAGTTCCAACAATATCGCAACCCGTGAAGGGGCAGAGATGCATAAGATTTTTATGGTAGGTAATATCCTGATGGATTCGTTGCGATTTAACCACGACCGGTGGCAGCGTCCTGCCTGTCTGGAGGGTATCGAGGACGGACAGTATCTCGTATTTACCATCAACCGTAAGGCGTTGCTTGCCGACAAGGAGAACCTGCAACGGATGCTGGCAGTCATCAGTGAGGTAGCTGCCGACATCCCCGTTATCGCCCCCTTACGTCCATCTGTCAGCGCTCAACTTTCAACTCTAAACTCTCAACTTTTAACTCTCACCTCTCTCCCATATCTCGAGTTCGGCTATCTGACCTCTCACGCAAAGGGTATCATCACGGATTCGGGTAATGTGGCAGAAGAGGCTACCTTCAACCACGTGCCCTGCATCACCCTCAACAGCTATACGGAGCATATCGAGACGGTGAAACAGGGAACTAACGAGTTGGTGGGAGAGGATGCAGACATGTTGCGCATCGCCTTGGGTAAGATGGTCGCCGGTGAATGGAAGACAGGAAGCCTTCCTGACCGTTGGGACGGTCGTTCCGCAGAACGCATCGTACAGATACTCCTAAGCTAATCCATCCTCATTTTTAGGTATTTCGATGGAAAGATGTTGAATATATGCGGAATAATTCGTACTTTTGCACGAAATAACTGACAGACGATGAAATTATCGGAACTGAAAACGGGTGAGCATGGTGTCATTGTAAAGGTACAGGGACACGGCGGTTTCCGGAAGCGCATCATCGAGATGGGCTTTATCAAAGGACAAGATGTGGAGGTATTGCAGAATGCCCCCCTTCAAGACCCCGTTATCTATAAATTGATGGGCTATGAGGTCAGCCTGCGCCGTCAGGAGGCGGAGATGATTGAGGTGGAGGTCATCAACAACGAAGAGACAACAGACGAGCAACAGACCTCGACAGATACGAAGGATTCTTCGGAAGTAAAGTATAAGGATGTCATCAAGGTCGCCTTGGTGGGTAATCCGAACTGTGGAAAGACCTCATTTTTCAACTTCGCCAGTGGTGCTCATGGACATGTGGGCAACTATAGCGGTGTGACCGTGGATGCCTCTGTTGCCCATGCCTCTTTCGAGGGGTATGAGTTCGACCTGACAGACTTGCCCGGTACCTATTCCCTGTCATGCTATAGCCCGGAGGAGTTGTATGTCCGCGAACACCTGATGAAACAGCATCCCGATGTCGTCATTAATGTCATCGATGCCTCGAACCTCGAGCGTAACCTCTATCTGACAACCCAGTTGGTGGACATGAACGTCCGTATGGTGTGCGCCCTGAATATGTATGACGAGTTTGAGCGCAGGGGCGACTTCGTACATATCAAGACCCTCTCGACCCTTTTCGGTGTTCCCTTCGTTCCCACTTCGTTCAAGTCGGGCAGGGGAGTACAGGAACTCTTCCGCGAGGTCATCAGCGTCTATGAGGACAATAGCCTGTTGGCACGTCATATCCATATTCCGCACGGTCATGAGTTGGAGGCAGGTATCGCCCATATCCAGGAACATCTGAAAGAGGATGAGGAGATACGTCCCTTGTATTCCACCCGTTATCTGGCTATCAAACTGTTGGAGAACGACACATCGGTGGAGCGTTATGTCAGACAGTTGCCGAATGCCGACGAGATTATTGAGGCGAAGGTGATGGCGGCAGAGCGCGTGAAAGAGGAGATCAAGGAAGACTCCGAGACTGCCATCATGGATGCGAAATACGGTTTCATACACGGTGCGTTGACGGAAGCCGAGTTCCGTAAAGGAACAAAGGAAGACACTTACCGCATGACGCATCTGATTGATGATATCCTGTCGAACAAGTATTTCGGATTCCCCATCTTCTTCCTGATACTCTTCGTGATGTTCCAGACCACTTTCTCGTTGGGACAGTATCCGATGGACTGGATAGAGGCTGGCGTGGAATGGCTGGGTGAGTTGGTAGGCAGCACGATGCCTGACGGACCGTTACGCTCTATGCTGGTCGACGGTGTGATAGGCGGTGTGGGCTCCGTCATCGTCTTCCTGCCCCAGATTCTGATATTGTATTTCTTCATCTCTCTGATGGAAGACAGCGGCTATATGGCACGTGCCGCCTTTATCATGGATAAGCTGATGCATAAGATGGGGCTGCACGGCAAGTCGTTCATCCCCCTGATCATGGGCTTCGGCTGTAATGTGCCTGCCGTGATGGCGACACGCACCATCGAGAGTCGTCGCTCCAGGATTATCACGATGATGATCCTGCCGTTCATGTCATGTTCGGCACGTCTGCCCATCTATATCATGATAGCAGGTACCTTCTTCTCCCTGCAGTACCGTTCGTGGGTCATGCTCTCCCTCTATGTGGCGGGCATCCTTGTCGCCGTCATCGTCAGTAAGATATTCTCCACGTTCGTCATCAAGGGCGAGGATACGCCCTTTGTGATGGAACTGCCTCCCTACCGTATGCCGACGGCAAAGGCGATAGGTCGTCATACGTGGGAGAAAGGCAAGGAATACCTGAAGAAGATGGGAGGTATCATCCTCGTGGCAAGTATCATCGTATGGGCACTGGGCTATTTCCCCCATGACGACAGTCTCTCTACGTCAGCACAACAGGAACAGTCGTATATCGGCAGAGTGGGAAAGGCGATAGAGCCTGTCTTCCAGCCACAGGGCTTCAACTGGAAACTGGATGTCAGTCTGATAGCCGGTGTGGGTGCCAAGGAGATTGTCGCCTCTACCATCGGTGTGCTCTATAGTGGTGATGACTCATTTGCCGATGATGACACGTTCAGTGATGATGACGAGAAATACACGCACCTTCGGCAGTTGATGCTGGCAGAGGGTATCACGCCCCTTGCGGCCTATTGCTACTTGTTGTTCATCCTGTTGTATTTCCCCTGCATCGCCACCATCGTCGCCATCAAGAACGAGACAGGTTCGTGGCGTTGGGCAACCTTCGCAGCCGTCTACACCACCATCGTAGCCTGGGTAGTCAGTGCTACCGTCTACCAGATAGGCCTGCTTTTCTGAATTCAAACACATTCATCTACTCCTCTGAAGAATCGAGCAGTACTTGAAGGTCAACAGCAAGAGTCGTCTTACTCATAATAGTACAACATATAATTACGGGTGCAAGTAAACTAAGATAGATCTGAAAGTGATGAATAAGAAATTTCCATACGGTTATGATGTGAATGCCTATATCGACAGGGCTTTCGAGCAGATGAAGGCAGATTTTCCCTGGGCAACGAGGGAGATGATGGGAAAGCCTAACTGGGGTATTGCGAAAGTGGATGATGAATACCAGTACGTCTCTTATTACTCTCAGTATGATGGTACCTTAAAGCCATATCCTGCAGATATCGACTGTGAGGAGTTCTTCCGTCGGCTCGCCAGTGGTCATGACTGGGAACTGGAGAGGGCCAATCCCGTGAAGGAGAGCATTGATGTGCCAGCAGCAGACACATGCCGTGGCGACTGGTATCTGGAGAGCTATAAGATTCGGAAACATGAGTTGGGTGGCTATTCGGCGCATGTATCGGCAGGTAACCGTTCTGCAGGAGGGTCGAGGACGTTCTTCATTCCTGCTTCTTATTTCAAACTATCTTGGGAAGAGTTCCTTGACAAGTATCTCGATCTGGTTCCCCCCGGTTCCTTCTACGTCACCAGGGCAGACCTCGAGAACGCCCCAGACGTCAAAGCATTCCTTGGTTTCTAAGGTACGTTTTAACCATGCGACATAGGTACAATGATATGTTAAAAAGCCCTTCGTTTCACAATGAAGGGAAAGACAAAGACGCGTGAAATAAAAACGACATGAGAGTTTTTCAAAATTATGGCAGTTACTTAACACGACAATATGCAATGTGATATTGCTTCTATTCACCATCTATATCCTTACATTTGTATTTGAATGGTGGATTATACCTATCGTTGCCGTGGTAGGAGGTGTGTTTTATATTTATACTTTTTGGTAGGATAGACAGAATAAAAAGTCTGATGGCTGATGTAAGGGAAGAGGGATGGCATCGGTGTATAAATTAAAAGAAAATAATAGGGCAAAATTTGGTTTTCTCATTTTTATTCAGTATCTTTGCAATAAGAATAACTAGAAATCTTTACAATTATGGAGAAAGTGGCAAGAATTATTTTGACAGTAGTGTTGGCTATTGTACTAAACGTTGAAGCTGAAGCACAGTTCAGGTCATTGAGCGAGGTGGAGAATGAAATGCGGCAAGACAGGATAGCGCTAGAGAAAGCCGACAAAAACCCCACCAAAGTCGCTGACCAATATGAGTTAGGCCGGCTTTATATTGCATGTAATCAGTATGATAAAGGTATTAAATGGATGCGTTTGGCAGCTAACAAGAATTATAAGAAGGCTCAGGAGCATCTGGTTATGATTTATGCCTTGATGGATAAGCCCAAGTCTTTTTACTGGGCAAAGAAACTTGCCAACACGGGCGATCCTGAATACGAGTATATAACTGGCTATATGCTGGAAAATGGTATGGGATGCACAAAGAACATTAAAGAGGCAAAGATGTGGTATCAACGGGCAGGGAAGAAAGGCAACAAAGATGCTAATGAAGCACTTGCTCGTCTAGGTGTCAATGACCTTCCCCTCGCACAGCGCGTTGACGTGGGGCTTACGGCGCATTTCTCCTTCGATAGCGAAGACAAAGTCTGTTCAAAAGGTTTATCGGGCAGATGTGAAGGCATAGTCAATTTTGCTAACGGACACGGTTCCTCCAACTATATGGAGCTTAAGGGCATCGAAAAGCCCGGCTGCTATCATGTCTATAATTCCTCGTCTCTGAATTTGAATGATGCCTGGACATTCTCCATTTTCGTGAAAATCAATTCACGCCTGTCTATGGACGGCTGGGGATACAAATGCGAGAATGGGGCTCAGACCATTATGGCAAAATCACACGACCGTAATGGTTTCGCCATCTTGTGTCACATCAACGACAATAAGTTCTCCACATGGATCGCAGCAATGGACAAGAAATGGGTGAGCGGTGTTGGTGGCAACATACCAGGCGATTTCCTGAATAAGTGGGTTCATGTGGCATACACCTATGAGAAGAACACCTTCAAAGTATATCTCAACGGACAGTTGGTGAAGACCCAAGAATCGAAGGGTGACTTCGCAGAAGCCAACTCACGCGACCTGTTTTTTGGCAAATTCAGTGATACTTGGTATCCCTTGAACGGCTGTCTTGACGAAGCCCGTTTCTACAACCGCGCACTCTCTGAGGCCGAAATCAAAATCTTGACCTCCAAGTATTAACTCGCTCAAACAGGATTTGGTAAAACAAAAAAGGTAAACATTGTTTACCTTTTCTTTTGTACACCCGCAGGGGTTCGAACCCTGGACACCCTGATTAAGAGTCAGGTGCTCTACCAACTGAGCTACGGGTGCATCTTCTTATTTGCGGCTGCAAAGGTACGAACTATTTTTCATTCCCGCAAACTTTTCAAAGACTTTTTTCAAAAAAATAAGAAAAAAGGCCCCGAATCGTTTCCGGAGCCTTGTTATTCTTGTCGTTTCAGACAAGTTTACGTGAATACAATAGTCAATCCAGCCATCACGATGCTGACCATCGACATCAGCTTGATGAGGATATTCAGGGAAGGACCAGAGGTATCCTTGAAGGGATCGCCAACGGTATCGCCGACGATACAGGCCTTATGGGCAAAAGAGCCCTTGCCGCCAAAAGCACCTTCCTCGATGTTCTTCTTCGCATTGTCCCAGGCACCACCCGCATTCGCCATAAAGACTGCCAGTGTGAAACCACCAGCCAATCCACCGACAAGCAGTCCGAGGACACCAGCCACACCGAGGATGATACCTACGAGGATAGGAATCACGATGGCGAGCACTGAGGGGATAATCATCTCATGCTGGGCAGCCTTGGTGGAGATCTCTACGCAACGGCCATAGTCTGGTGTTCCTGTACCTTCGAGGATACCAGCAATCTCACGGAACTGACGACGTACCTCCTGTACCATTTTCTCCGCAGCACGACCTACAGCCTCCATCGTCATACCACAGAACAGAAAGGCAGCCATCGCACCGATGAAGGCACCCACGATGACGCGTGGGTTCATGAGGTTGATCTGGAAGTAGTTCATGAAGTCGGGGATGGTTGCATCAGCAGCATTGATGGTCTGACCAGCGACGTTTGTCAGCGTCTCACCAGCACGCTCCATCGCAATCTTGATTTCCTCGATGTAAGAGGCGAGGAGGGCGAGAGCTGTGAGTGCAGCAGAACCGATGGCGAAGCCCTTACCAGTGGCAGCAGTGGTGTTTCCTAATGCGTCGAGGGCATCGGTACGATGGCGTACCTCTTCACCCAGTTGACACATCTCAGCATTACCACCAGCATTGTCGGCAATAGGTCCGTAAGCATCGGTAGCCAGGGTGATGCCCAGTGTAGAGAGCATACCTACGGCAGCGATACCGATACCATAGAGACCATGTGACAGTGAGGCTGACGACATGGAGAGGTCGAAGCCGTTGGCACAGAGGTAACTCATCATGATGGCGACACCGATGGTGATGACAGGGATACAGGTGGATATCATACCCGTTCCGATACCCTTGATAATAACGGTAGCAGCACCTGTCTGTCCTGCCTCGGAAATCTTCTGAGTAGGTTTGTAACTGTGAGAGGTATAGTATTCCGTTGCCTGTCCGATGATGACACCAGCAGCCAGACCAGAGATGACAGAGAAGGAGAGACCCAGCCAGTTCTCAATACCTAAGAGGTAGAGGATGGCAAAGGTAGCGATGGCGATGAGCAGGGCACTGACGTTGGTTCCCAGAGAGAGCGAGCGCAACAGGTCCTTCATGGTAGCGCCTTCCTTCGTGCGGACGAGGAATATGCCTAACAAAGACAGGAATACGCCTACGGCAGCGATCAGCATCGGGGCAATGACAGCCTTCAACTGGATCTCGATGCCTGCCACACCAAAGGCAGCAGCACCCAGGGCAGCGGTAGAGAGAACAGAACCGCAATAGCTCTCATAGAGGTCGGCACCCATACCAGCGACGTCACCGACGTTATCACCGACGTTATCAGCAATGGTGGCAGGGTTACGAGGATCGTCCTCAGGGATGTCTGCCTCGACCTTACCCACGATGTCTGCGCCTACGTCGGCAGCCTTCGTATAGATACCACCACCCACACGAGCGAAGAGTGCCTGTGTAGAAGCACCCATACCGAAGGTCAGCATGGTGGTGGTGATGGTAATCAGCGCCATCTTGTCGCCATCATACACCCATGAGAGGGCATAGAACCAGCAGGCGATGTCCAACAGACCAAGACCTACCACGGTGAGTCCCATGACAGCACCAGAGCGGAAGGCCACCTTCAGACCACCGTCCAGACTCTTACGGGCAGCGTTGGCCGTACGTGCAGAGGCATAGGTAGCCGTCTTCATGCCGAAGAAACCTGCCAAGCCAGAGAAGAGACCACCCGTCAGGAAGGCAAACGGTACCCAGGGGTTCTGTACATGAAGTACATACGCCATGAAGGAGAAGAGGGCGCAAAGTACGACAAACACGATGGCGACGACTTTGTACTGTTGTTTCAGGTAAGCCATGGCACCTTTACGCACATAGAGTGCAATCTCACGCATACGAGGTGTTCCCTCGTCGAACTTCATCATGCTCTTGAAGAAGTACCAAGCCATTCCCAAAGCCACAAGGGAGGCAATGGGAACGAGCCAAAATACACTTGGAATATTCATATGATTAATAGAATTATAAGTTTTTAGTTATTGTGTCTGAAAAGGGATGACTATTCATCGCCGCCAAACTCGGATAACTCTACCGCTTCCTCATCAGGGTCAGTTTCTATCTCAAAGGTAGTGCGATAGTTCTCCTCATTCATATCGTCCTCATTAAACTCGTCGATATCTTCGTCATCCTGATTGTTGAAGCCGTCGTCCTCATCAAGACTCTCTTCATCACTTAATGTTTCGAACTTCATACGGGGCTTAATCGTCTCTGGCTTCAACTTGGCGAAGATGGCCTCCACCCAGGTACCTTTTGCCACTTCGAGCACCTCGAAACCGTCTGCAACTTTCTTCTCATACATGCCACCCTTCTTATGCAGGCGATCTTTGGGTAATGTCGTAGTGGATATGTCAAAGCCACTTTCAATGATGTCCTGAATGGACTGAGACAAAGAATCCCAACCTCCTCCGAAATTACGGTCTATCACTTCCAGCAGTTTGCTTGCTGTAATATGACGGATGTTCTCATACGTCAGGTCAGTTACCCGCATGATAGGACGCTTGCGAATGGCCCATAGAACTTTCGTACTCTCGTCTATAGGGACAAAACCGACTTTGTATCCTTGTTTCTCATATGCCTTACGAATAGCCGGTGTATCGTTTTTCAATTCTTCCAGACTGAATGCAGAGCGGATAATATCCACATAGTGACGGATGTTGTCCTTTACCTCAGCATCTTTACTGCCACTTACTAACATACGGAAAATGTCGTTCTCCTGTACATCCCAGACAGAACTTTTAGTCAAGGTTTTAAGGCTAAGTGCCTGTTTTGTTGATGAGTCTTTCATATAAAATTCCTTGCTTTGATGTTTTATGGTTGCAAAGATAATGCAAAAAGTATCGAAATACAAGTATTTCAAGAATATTTTTTTTGTCAATTTCATAAAAAGTAGTAAATTTGCCATCCAATATGGCAGAACCATTAGCGGAAAGGTTAAGACCTAAGACCCTCAATGACTATATCGGTCAACAACATCTGGTAGGTGAGGGTGCTGTCTTGCGTAAGATGATAGACGCAGGACGTATTTCTTCATTTATCCTATGGGGACCTCCCGGAGTCGGTAAGACCACGTTGGCACAGATTATCGCACATCGGTTGGAGACTCCTTTCTATACACTTTCCGCTGTAACAAGCGGGGTGAAGGATGTCAGGGATGTCATAGAAAAGGCACAGAAAGGACGTTTCTTCAACGAGGCTTCACCTATTTTATTTATAGATGAGATTCACCGTTTCTCCAAGTCACAGCAGGACTCCTTGCTCGGAGCGGTAGAAAAGGGAATCGTCACACTGATAGGTGCCACGACGGAGAATCCCTCTTTCGAGGTCATCCGACCGTTATTGTCACGGTGCCAGCTGTATGTGTTGAAGTCGTTAGAGAAAGAGGACCTGCTGAAACTGTTGCAGCGTGCTGTTACAGAGGATGTGATACTCAAGGAAAAGCATATAGAACTGAAGGAAACAGATGCATTGTTGCGGTATAGTGGGGGAGATGCCCGTAAGTTGCTGAATATTCTAGAACTCGTCGTCGAGGCAGCTCCATCATTCCCATTAACTATCACCAATGAAAAAGTTCTCCGTTGCTTGCAACAGAATCCACTTGCTTACGACAAAGACGGTGAGATGCACTATGATATCATCTCTGCTTTTATCAAAAGTATCCGCGGCTCTGATCCTGATGCCGCATTATATTGGTTGGCACGAATGATAGAGGGTGGGGAAGACCCAAAGTTTATTGCCAGAAGATTGGTGATCTCTGCCTCGGAGGATATCGGACTTGCCAATCCTAATGCTTTGTTATTGGCGAATGCGGCTTTTGACGCTGTCCAGAAAATAGGGTGGCCAGAGGGGAGGATCCCATTGGCAGAGGCAACTGTTTATCTGGCGACATCACCTAAGAGTAACTCTGCCTATTTGGGGATTGATACTGCACTGGATTTAGTCAGACGTACTGGAAATCAGCCTGTTCCGTTACCTATTAGAAATGCTCCTACACAACTGATGAAGGACTTAGGTTATCATGACGGCTATTTGTACCCACATGATTATCCAGGTCATTTCACGCCACAGCAATATTTGCCTGACACACTTGTCAATGAACGGTTGTGGCATGCACAACATTCTCCGGCAGAGGAAAAACTCTATGAACGTATGGTTAATTACTGGGGAGACAGATACAAGGAATAAATGAATTACGTTATAATACAGCAAATCATAGAAATCTTAGGCACTTTCGCCTTTGCCATTTCTGGAATCCGTCATGCTGCCGCTAAACACTTCGATTGGTTTGGAGGATATGTATGCGGTATTGCCGTTGCCATCGGTGGCGGAACCATTCGTGATGTCATGCTGGGGACGACTCCTTTCTGGATGACGAATCCATTTTATATGATATGTACCGCCATTGCCCTGATTTTCGTCATTGTATTTGCCCGTCATCTGGAACGTCTTCATAATACATGGTTTGTGTTTGATGCCTTGGGACTTGCTTTATTTAATATTGCTGGAATACAAAAATCACTAGTATTCGGACAACCTTATTGGGTTGCCATCATTATGGGATGTATCACCGGTGCTGCAGGCGGTGTCATTCGTGATGTATTATTAAATAACGAACCTGTAATTTTCCATCGGGAGATTTATGCAATGGCTGCCATACTTGGTGGCATAACTTATTGGATATTAGACGTGTTATATGTTCCAATTGAAATAACGGTTATATCTTCTTTCCTAGTGACATGTTTTATGAGATTTCTTGCTGTCAGGTATCATTTGTCTTTACCGATATTGAAAAATGAGTAAGAAGAAATGAGTACGGAAATTATATATTTCAATATTCTTATTTATCATAATGCCGATTCTATTATAAATGAGGTGCTTTATTCAAATAAAGGAACGCGGCAATAACTTAACTATTTTTAAGAAAAAATATTCACTATCTAAAGAACAACGTATTGCATTTTTTTGTAATTTTGCAACGTTTTACGGTATTAATTAATACAGACGCTTGATTTTCAGGTAGTTAAGGAAAAAGAGTTAAATTTTAGAATGAGACAATTAAAGATTCAAAAGAGTATTACGAATCGTTCTAGTGAGGCACTGGATAAATATCTGGTGGAAATTGGTCGTGCTCCTCTGATTAGTATCGATGAAGAAATTGAACTGGCTCAGAAGATTCGCAAAGGCGGTCCTGAAGGAGAACGTGCCAAAGACAAATTGGTAACAGCCAACCTCCGATTCGTAGTATCTGTAGCTAAGCAGTATCAGCATCAGGGATTGACGCTGACTGATTTGATTGATGAGGGTAACATTGGCTTAATCAAGGCCGCACAGAAGTTTGATGAGACACGCGGATTCAAATTCATTTCATATGCTGTATGGTGGATTCGTCAAAGTATTTTACAGGCTATTGCAGAGCAAAGTCGTATTGTACGACTTCCGCTGAATCAGGTTGGAAGTCTGAATAAGATTAACCACGAGATCAACAAGTTTGAGCAAGAGAATCAGCGTCATCCTTCTGTTTCTGAATTAAGTGAGGCCACCAATCTTGATGAGGAAAAGATTGGTCAAAGTCTGATGGCTGACGGTCATCATGTTTCTATTGATGCTCCTTTTCAGGATGGTGAAGACAATTGTATGTTGGATGTGATGGCCAGTGGCGACGACTCCCGTACAGACCGTCAGGTCGACCATGAGTCCATGGCCCAGGAACTGAACACAGTACTGCAGAAAGTTTTGAAAGACCGTGAGATTACGATTATCCGTGAGTGTTTTGGTATTGGTTGTCATGAGAAGGGCCTGGAAGAAATTGGAGACCGTTTAGGACTGACCCGTGAGCGTGTTCGTCAAATTCGTGAAAAAAGTATTGCAAAACTCCGTGAGTCAGGTAATGCACGTATTTTAATGAAATATTTAGGCTAAAAAAGTTTGCTTCCTCAAAATTATTTTGTAATTTTGGGGTCGTGAAGATAAAGGCACATATCATAAAAGTGATGGTGAGCATGTTCATTTTCATGCCCGCCATTAGTTTTTCTAAGGAAAAATCAGACTCCATATCAGTGCTAGATAAGATATGGAGTTATAAGCGTAATTTCGCCCATCATCTAGATGGCGAGAATAATAACATGTATCTGCGGTATACACTGAACACAGAACGCCGCAACCCTACCCTTTTCCTTGTTCCTTCACTGTATTCTTTTGCCCGTGGAGACCGTCTTTACATTTCTGAGATTTATGGTAAAATGGAACAAAAGGAAAACCATGAGTTCACGATGAAACCACAGATTGTCAGTAACACCATACCGCATGGCCAGATCAGTGAGGCGTTTACGGACTACCTGACTCCTACGTTGTATGAAGCGACAATATATGAAGACGGAATATTGTCTCCATTCTGTCGGAGTAATCGTAGATATTACCGATATGAAGTTCATGAGGACGGCACAAATCTTGCCAGAGTCACTTTTCGGCCCAAATTGAAAAACACCCAACTCGTGAAGGGATATGCTGTCGTTGAAACTAATACCGGACGGATTGTTTATACCATCTATGATGGTGAATTCGACATGCTGAAATTCCATATTGATGTCGTCATGGGTACAGAAGACACTAACTCCTTGTTACCACAGAGATGTAAGAGTGATCTTAACTTCAATTTTATTGGAAACCGTATTTCCACTCATTTCCTTGCCACCTACAATAATCCTGTCACCCTTCCCGACTCTCTTCATGGTAAATATGACAGAGCAAGGATGGACGAGCTGCGTCCCATACAATTGCGTGAGGAGGAAGACAGCATATATCAACGATATGACAAAATGCGAGAAGAAGCATTAAAAGCACAAGAAGAAAAGGAGAAAACAGATAGTTTAGAGAAGAAGGGACGTTCATTTGGCGATAAATTATGGGATATCGGTGACTATCTAGTTACCAGTTCCTCTGCTGATGCAGGGGCAATCTCTTTCAGTCTTTCCCCAATTCTGAATCCGCAATACGTGAGTTATAGCCAGAGTCGTGGATTATCCTATAAGATACAATTAGGTGCCCGCTATAGTTGGAACAAGAAGCGTTATCTGACCATCCAACCACAGATCGGCTATAATTTCAAGATTAAGCAGTTCTTCCATTACACGCCTATCCGGATGACCTATAACCCTAAACGTAATGGATATGCTGAACTTGTGATTGCTAATGGCAATCGTATTTCAAATGCCAGTATCCTGCAAGTTATCAAGGACCAATATGGTGCTGATGTTATGGGAAATGAGAATATGGATTTGGATTACTTCACGGATAACTATATCCAGGCAGTTAATAATGTGGTGGCTTACGATTGGTTGGAGATCAAGGCTGGTATCGTTTATCATATCCGTAGACCAGTGAACGTCTCTGGTATGATAGAGTTTAATCAACCTACAGTATACAAGAGCTTTGCCCCTACCCTAACGCTGCATGTGTCGCCCTGGCGGAGAGGACCTTATTTCACTTTGAATTACGAACGAAGTATCGATGGCATACTTGACTCTAATCTGGAGTATGAACGTATCGAGATGGATGTTAGTCATAAGTTTAGGTTGAATGCCATGCGTGTCTTCTGTCTTACTGGCGGATTTGGCTTATATACCAATAGTAAGACCACCTATTTTCTTGACTATGCCAATTTCCGTGACCAGAATCTTCCTGGAGGATGGGAAGACGACTGGACAGGTAATTTTCAGTTAATCGACCCTCAGTGGTATAATATGTCTAAATACTATTTACGGGTCAACTCCTCCTATGAGTCTCCCTTGCTCTTTTTCTCTTTCTTGCCTTGGATTGGAAAACAAGTTGAGAAAGAACGTATATATCTAAGTACACTTTCCATAGAGCATACTCGTGCCTATTCCGAAATAGGATATGGCATCTCCACCCGTTTTGTGTCTATAGGAGCCTTTGCCAGTTTTCTGAACATTAAGTTTCAGAATTTTGGTTTTAAGTTCACCTTTGAGTTATTTAGAAAATGGTAACTATACGAAAGCCGTTAGTCGTCTATAAGGCAAGTGCCGGCAGTGGAAAGACATTCACGCTTGCTACGGAATACATCAAGCTCCTAGTGGTCAATCCCCTTGACTATCGCGCTATTCTTGCTGTAACCTTTACCAATAAGGCAACCGAGGAGATGAAGATGCGTATCCTTAGTCAACTCTATGGTATCTGGAAACAACTGCCTGACTCTGACAACTATTCCACGAAAGTACAACAAGATACGGGACTCCCGATGAACGTCATCAGGGAAAGAGCTGGTGAAGCACTTCATCTCTTGTTACATAATTATAACAATTTCCGTGTGCAGACCATCGATGCTTTCTTCCAGAGTGTACTCCGGAATCTTGCCCATGAACTGGAATTGACGGCAAATCTCCGTGTAGGTCTGAGTGGTGATCAGGTAGAGGAAATGGCAGTCGACCAACTCATCGATAACCTCAAGCATACCGACCTGATTCTGCAATGGCTGCTCCGTTATATTATGGATAGCTTTCAGGAAGACAAGAGTTGGAGCAACAATGATGAGAAGAAGACGAGTTTTATCCGTGAGATCAAACATTTCGGGAAGACCATCTTCCGTGACTATTACAAGGAACACCGTAGGGAACTGAACGAGAAGATGACTGAGGAAGGATTCTTCGAGCAATATACCAAGACACTCCGCCAACTCCGTGACGAGGCAAAGGAGCGGATGTTGACCATTGCTGCTACCTATTTCGACACCTTGGAACAGGAAAACCTGACGATTGCCGACATCAAGAACGGTAGTCGCGGTGTCTCCAGTTTCTTCCAGAAGCTCAAAAACGGACAGTTTGATCCTTCAGTCCTTAACATTACTGTCCTGAAGGCGATGGAGGCTCCTGAGAACTGGTATAAGAAAGACCATCCTTGTGCTGAAGAAATCCATATCCTTGCCGATCAGGTCCTGATGCCGATGCTGCATTATGCGGCAGAGGAACGGGAAAAGCAATGGCGACTGTATCAGTCAGCCACATTAACATTGGGGCACCTGAACAATCTGCGTCTGTTGAGCAGTATAGAACAGAAAGTCAAAGACATCAACGACGAGGCGAATGTTTTTTTGTTGGGGAATACCCAACACCTTTTGCATGCGCTTATTCAAGAGAACGATGCACCGTTTATCTTTGAGAAGATCGGTGCCCAGCTCCATCATGTGATGATTGACGAGTTCCAGGACACCAGTACTATACAGTGGAAGAACTTCAAGGTACTGATGCAGGAATGTATGAGTCATGTGGGTTCTGAGAACTTGATAGTCGGTGATGTCAAACAGAGTGTGTACCGATGGCGATCTGGTGACTGGCGACTGCTTAATAATATGGAGCAGCAGTTTTCTCAGGAGATGATGGAGATAAAATCCCTGCAGACCAACTATCGCTCTGAACGGAACATCATCCTTTTTAATAACGCATTCTTCACTATTGCCGCTCAACAAGAACACGATGCGATAAGTGAACAGAATCCTACGGGTGCCCAACAGTTGAGAAACGCCTATGCGGATGTCTGTCAACAGATTCCTGAACGTCGTGAGTCCCAGGGGTATGTGGATATCCGTCTATTGCCAGTCACTAATTATCGTGAGCGAACGTTGGAGCAACTGAGGGATATCATAGAAAACTTATTGGCACAAGGTATTTCCCAAAACAAGATGGCCATCCTCGTCAGGACCAACGACATCATCACCCTTATTGCCGATTATTTTGCAGAGCAAATGCCCGAGGTGACAATTGTCAGTGATGAGGCATTCCGCCTTGATGCCTCCGTATCCGTTAGACTGTTGGTGGATGCGTTGCGTCTGCTCACCCACCCTTCCGATGCCCTGACAAAAGCTAACATTATCAAGTCGTACCATCGTGATGTGTTAGGCGAGCAAGCCCTTGATACCACTCTTCTGCTAAAGAGTATCAATGCCGACGATTTGTTGCCTGAAGCCTATATCCAACACTTTGACGAACTCTTAATGCTGCCACTCTACGAACTGCTGGAGAAACTCTATCAAATATTTGAATTGCATCAGTTAGAAGGTCAGAGTGCCTATCTCTGTGCCTTCTACGATTATCTTCTCCAATTTACCATTGACAACAGTACAGGCATAGATGCTTTCATTGAGAATTGGGAACAGGAACTCCATAAGAAAACCATCCAAAGTGACGAACTTCATGGTATCCGTATCCTGACGATTCACAAGAGTAAGGGTCTCGAATACGATCATGTGTTGCTGCCGTTCTGTGACTGGCAGTTGGAACGGGGTGAGACTATCTGGTGTGAACCTCAGGAATCCCCCTTCGATGAACTGCCTGTCGCACCCATTGACTACGGGGAGAAAAAAATGATGGGTACGATATACGAAGAAGACTACCTCAATGAGCACTTACAGTTGACGGTCGACAACCTGAACCTGTTATATGTGGCCTTTACCCGAGCATGTAAGAGTCTTTCTGTCATCGGAAAACGGAAGGCTAAACAAAGTCGTTCATCTTTGATAGAACATGTCCTTCCCGAATTGGCATTAGACGGTATGGTGTTGAATGGCATGGAAGACGAGCAGGCAGATATCACATTTTCGTTTGGAACGCTCTCTACAGAGGATGAACAGCAACAGAAAATTTCTGATAATGTGTTCTTGCAAACCTCATCACAGTTGCCAGTAGAGATGGGTGTTTTTGGAAATAAAACAGACTTCCGACAGAGTAACAAGAGTCGTGAATTTGTAGAGACGGATGAAGAAGAGACCACGCAACAGACCTATATCAAAACTGGCAGTATCCTACATCATGTCTTCTCCCACATCCGTACTATCGATGATGTAGAGGGAGCTTTGCAGCAATTGGAACAGGAGGGTGTCCTCTATGATGAAGAGATGACGGTGGAAAAGGTGTCTTCCCTACTCCGCAAGCGTCTGGAGGACCCTCGAGTCCGTGAGTGGTTCTCAGACCAATGGATATTGTATAACGAATGTACTATCCTGTATAAGGATGCCGACGGTCGTATCTGTGAGCGTCGCCCTGACAGGGTCATGACAGATGGACAGCGGATTATTGTCGTCGACTTCAAGTTCGGCCATCCACGTCAGGAATATCAGGAGCAAGTGAGGGAATATATGCAACTGCTTTCTGACATGGGACATACCCAAGTGGAGGGTTATCTGTGGTATGTGTATTCGAATAAGATTGAAAGAGTATAGCGTATGATAAAGAGTTTCTTGGAATATGTAGCCGAAGACATTATTAATAAATACGGGCATGACTTGTCGCGTACTGCTATTGTCTTTCCCAACAAACGTGCATCATTGTTCCTGAACGAATATCTCGCCCGTCTGACAGACCATCCTATATGGAGTCCGTCCTATATCACCATCAGTGACCTGTTTCGTCAGCAGAGTACATTACAGGTGGCAGATCCCATTAAGTTGGTTTGTGATCTCCATCGATCGTTTGTAGCCTGTACGAAGATGGATGAGACACTGGACCATTTCTATGGATGGGGACAATTATTGTTGGCTGACTTTGATGACATTGACAAGAACATGGCAGATGCCGACCGAGTGTTTGCCAATCTCCGCGACATCCATGAGTTGGATGATATCAGTTACCTCACGGACGAACAACTTGCTATCATCCAACAGTTCTTCAGTAATTTCTCAGAAGACCATAATAGTGCACTCAAAGAACGGTTCATCAAACTATGGAGTCATTTTGCCGATATCTATCACGACTTCAACCGCCGTCTTACATCACAGGGATTAGCCTATGAGGGAGCCCTTTACCGCAGCGTCGTAGAAACTCTCAATTCTCAATTTTCAATTCTCAATTCTCAATTCGACCGTTATCTCTTCGTAGGCTTTAACCTATTACACCAGGTAGAGAAACAATTGTTCAAGCGACTGAGACAGGAAGGAAAAGCTTACTTCTACTGGGACTTCGACCATTATTATATGAAACAGGAGGCAGGCTTTTACCTCTCACAGTATTTGAATGATTTCCCTAATGAGCTTGACAACAACGATGACACTCTTTATCGTCAATTCCAACAGCCCAAACAAATAACTTATATTTCTGCCCCGACAGAGAACATCCAGGCACGGTATATGAATACATGGCTGAAAGAGCATCAGCGCTATGCCGATGGGAAACGGACTGCCATCCTGTTATGTGACGAACACCTGTTGCCTGTCGTCATCCATTGTATTCCCGAGGAGGTCAACAAGGTGAATGTCACCACTGGCTATCCTTTGGTACAGACTCCTGCTGCATCCTTCGTAAACCTATTGATGAACCTCCAGATAGGAGGTTACCGTCCCCGCCTGATGACAGCTATTCGCCGCCATCCTTATTATAAATATCTGACAGATGAACTGCTGAAGGGTTGTGATGCAGAGAGCCTGTTCCAGACAGAGGCCATCCTGCAGTGGATAGCCCGGCTGCTCCGACATGTAGCACAACAAGCCCATGAGGACACCACTACAGAACAGCTTGCTTCCTTACGTGATGAGGCTCTTTTCCGTACCTATACCCTCATCAACAGATTGGCAGGGCTGGTAGCCAGTGGCGACCTGGCAGTCGACCTCACCACCCTCCAACGACTGGTGAACCAGTTGATACAGTCGACCTCTATTCCCTTCCATGGAGAGCCTGCAGAAGGCATTCAAATTATGGGAATCCTCGAGTCGCGCAATCTGGATTTCGACCATGTCCTGATGCTTTCGTGTAATGAAGGGAACATGCCGAAGGGAGTCAACGATAGTTCGTTCATCCCTCATAATCTGCGGAAAGCGTATGAATTAACGACCGTCGACCATAAGACAGCCATCTATGCCTATTACTTCTATCGCCTCCTGCAACGAGCCTCTGACATCACCCTTGTCTATAACAATGCGACGGATGAGGGACATACGGGTGAGATGAGTCGTTTCATGCTCCAACTGTTGGTTGAGAGCGGTCATCCTATCCGTCGGTTTACGTTGAAGGCAGGACAACAGATTGTATCACGGAAAGCAGAACCCGTAGAGAAGACCACACAGGTGATGAAACTGCTGATGGAGCGTTTCGCAAAACAGCCAGATACCTGTCATGCCCTGTTGACACCTACCGCCATCAATACTTACCGTCGTTGTCCGTTGGGCTTCTTCTACCGCTATGTCTGTGGTCTTAAAGAGGCGGATGACGATGAACTGCAGATTGACGACCGCCTGTTTGGTATTGTCTTCCATGCGGCATCACAGTATATCTATGAACAGCTGATGCAACAGAGTCACCGGATTGAGAAAGGACAACTGCAACAGCTTTTGCAGTCGAAGGTCGCTATTGAGATGGCGGTAGACCGTGCTTTCCGTGAACAGCTTCCTGACAAGAAAGAGTATACTGGTCTGCAACTCATCAACAGGGAGGTCATCATCCATTATGTCAGACAGTTGTTGCAGATAGACCTCCAACTGGCTCCCTTCACCATCCATCAGTTGGAATATGAGGTAGTAGATGACTGGACCGTCCATCAGGGGAGCCATACGTTTACAACGACCATCGGAGGCAGTATCGATCGTCTGGATGCTGTGACTACAGACCAACAGGAACGTATCCGTGTGATTGACTATAAGACGGGAGGAGGTAAAATGACCAGTCTGCCAGATGTAGAAAGTATTTTTGATACCAACGATTCCCATAACGGCTATTACCTCCAGACCTTGTTATATAGTAGTATTGTGAGACAGGACCCTCAGTTGAACGAAGAACAACTTCCCGTCAGTCCTGCTTTGTTGTTTATCCAGCATGCTGCAGCAGACGACTACGACCCTACCCTCTGCTTTGGAAAGGAGAAGATTGTGGATGTGCAGCCCTTCATCGCCCCGTTTAGGGAAAAACTGCAAGAATGTATTGATGAGATATTCAATCCCGATGTACCTTTCCAACCCGTAGAGGACCAAAAGATTTGTCGGAATTGTCCGTATGCACAGTTATGTGGGAGAAACTAGCGGTTCTTATGTTTCATAAACCAGGAATGGGTTACCCAGTTGTACATTAGTATAGCAACGACAGCCAAAATAAGGGCAACGATGTTCACCTGTTGGGGTAGCCATACAGCCAACAGATAGGCCATGCCGATACCCAAGGCAAGTCCGCTCTCCCAGGCCAGCATAAAGGTACTCTGGGAAGTTCCCCGTTGACAATGACGACTGAGTTTGATGAAGAATAGCAGAAAACGGGTACCGATAATACCTATTGCCATTCCGATGAAGGTCGAGGAGATATAGCCTGCTGCCACTGTCTGATTCGTCAGGATGATCAATAGGGCTGCCAAAAGAAGAATCAATCCCGTCACCACCTCACTTTTCAGTTCTGCATCACGGAACATGAAACGCTGAGCGAGCAACGCCAACAGGAAACCAACCATCATCATTCCATATTCTGGCAGACTGTCCATCTGACCGATAGCGATACCGATGGCAATAGTTATCAACAGGAGGTTCAGAAAGAGAACTCCACCTTTGTCCAGTAGGAAACGGTCACAACTGAACACATGCACATGGTCTTCCGGGGCACGGAAGGGGAAGTCGACCGTCCTGATGAGCAACACGGATGCCAAGGCAAGACCAGCAGCCACAATGATGACGATATTGAATCCCCAGATCTGTTGTAAGACAATTCCTGTTAAGGGTCCCAATGACAAAGCAAAACGACCGAACCAGGAGGCACTATGGTTAGCCTCCGTGCGCTGGAACGACTCACAGGTGTCTATCACCAGCGTACTCGCCAGTACCATCTGGGCGAAACCGAACAAGGCTCCTAATACAAAACGCTGCAGGAGTATCAGCCCGAACTCCACGAATTCCCATTTCAGACTGTCTATGTACCACAACAGTCCATGACAGAGTACCATTATGAGAATAGCATGCATGCAAACCCTGTTACGACGGTAGTGCTGTACCATGTAGGATACAAAGGGACCGAACAGGAAGAGTCCTATGGCAAACACGCCCATCAACAAGCCCGTCTCCATCATCGAGAAGTTCTCTTCCTGTATCAACCATAGGGGCAATACGGGAATAAGCATATAGACAGACATCGACAGAAACAGATTGGCAACAGCCAACTGCCAGAACTCCCGATGCCAGAGCTTGATGTGTACTGGTGTATTCTGACTATTCATTAATAGGATTCGCTCTCATTAGGGAAGTCTCCGTTCTTCACGTCAGTGACGTAATTGCCGATGGCATCCGTCATTACCATGTTCAGGTCGGCATAGCGACGTAGGAAACGGGGCGAGAAACCTTGGGTCATTCCCAACATATCGGCAATGACGAGGATCTGTCCGTCCGTACCGTTACCGGCTCCGATACCTATCGTAGGGACGTTGATTTCCTGTGATACCTCAGCAGCCAGTTTGGCAGG
>CACZCT010000008.1 GCA_902779745.1 uncultured Prevotellaceae bacterium | reverse complement strand
GAGGGTAAGAACTCATGGCTGACAGGTACGGCGGCATGGATGTGGTTGACTATCTCGCAGTATATCCTTGGTGTGAAACCCCAGTATGACGGCCTGCAGATAGACCCCTGTCTGCCTACGACGGCAAAAGAGTACACCATCCTGCGTAAGTTCCGCGAGGCTGAGTACACCATCACCATCAAGAATCCTGACGGCAAGGAGAGCGGCGTCAAGCAGGTCGTAGTAGACGGAAAAACCATCAATGGCACTATTATCCCCTACTCCGCTGGCAAGCACACCGTTGATGTCGTAATGTGATGAATCTATTTCCTGACAAGTTGTGAACCAGTTACCCCTTGTTCCACACTTGTCAGTTGGACAACATAGATACCGCTGGTCAACATGGTCAGCGGTATTGTTGTTTCCAACAGAACTGGCTGAAACTGCTGCTGCCAAAGCAGGGCACCTGATACAGAATAAATACTGACATGGACGGGACGATGAGGTATCTCCGTAAACTGAAGGTACAGGTGATCCTCCTTGACAGAAAGCAAAACTTTCTGCGGCTGATATTGGCTGATAGTATCAATGCCTGTCAGTCCCAGAATATCCAACAACCCACGGTAACCGTCAATCTCTCCATAACCATACAGATTGTTAGGATAAGACAGACTTTCCTCTGGATGACGACAGGTACGGCTGAAGACACCGATGATATCCTCACGGGTCAGATGAGGATTCGCCTGCAACCAAAGGGCAATAACACCTGCCACCACTGGAGTAGACATCGATGTACCAGAATTAGAACCCCAAGGATATTGACGACCGTTAACCTCACTATAGGCTACATAGTTTGTCGTGACGGTGGGATTCTCCTCGTAGTAATAACTGCTATAGGAGGACATGATATTGGTACCTGGTGCAGTGATATCGGGCTTATCCAATCCATTGATGGCAGGACCAATGGAAGAATAGTAGGTCAACAAGCCTTTGGCATCATCATCATCCGATTTCTTATATTCACCTTCCGCATTGGTGAATCCCAGCCGGTGAACGGTAGCCCCTACACAGATGGGAGTAGCAAAACATCCAGGTGCCAAGATGTTATGTCCATCTCTTGCTGCGTTCCAACGGTTGTCTATATCGGAATTGTACAAAGCATTTGAGGAAGAACCGAATAACTCGGCATACTGTCCTTCGCCTTTGGGGACAATAGCAATGTCGGCAAATTTATTCAATTCAGTACCGGCAGTCAACTCCAGTACATAGATACGTTTGTCGGACTGAGCACTGGAAGCATGACAACTAAGACGTACCTTACACTCCTCCGCGTTAACAGTGATAACTTCCTCCAGCACACCATTCTGTTCCTCTCCTGTCATCGTCAGTTCCTTGACCTCAAGCAATTCATGTGTCACCTTATCATATATATATAGACAGATAATAATTATACCGTCTGCCTTTATCCGGTATGAAGCATCTTTATCATAACACTGAACGAATGCACCTGCCATCTCCATATCCCTCGGTTTCTCCACATAGGTATAGTTGACGCGCTCGTTGCCCGCTGAAGAGACCAGAATACGACCAGGACCTATCAGTTTTCCGAGGAAGGCAGCATACAGACTGTCCTCTCTGTCAACATAAGGAGTATAACCCTCACTAAACGACACCACACAGGGTTTGTTCTGCTGTTCCGCATAGTCGAAGAGGTATTTAAATCCCAACGCATCAGTAGCAGTCGTATATTTGTCGTAGTCATCCTTCTCAATAAAGATGGTATCATTAGTGACGGCATTGCTAACAAGACAAAGGTCGCTCTCAAAAGCCACACCGCGATACTTAGTGTCATAACCGCCCCCTGCCGCAATACCTAACGTATGCGTACCATGACTCTGTTTCCTACCGTCTGTCGCACAACCCTGGGCAAGTATGTCAGAAGTGGTGACAAACTCACGACCGACAGGAAGTCGGCTATCATCTGTGGAGGGTGCCAACTGATCCCAATAAGCACTGATCCGATACTTGTTATCGGTATAGAAGTTTGGATGGGTCAAGTCAAAACCGATATCCATGATACCCATCACGACCCCCTCTCCCGTAAAGGCAGGATGCTGAGCGGTCGCCTCGTACATAGGGAGGGTCTTGACAACTTTAGGAATCGTGTCCGAGGTAGCATGTGCCCGTTCATTTGCCTCAATACGAAGAACGGTAGAAAGATGAGAGAGAGTCTCAACTTGACTTAACGGTAACATCACGATGGCTATATCATCGAGTTGCGCATAACGGCGACATTGGAAAGTAGCAAGTTGTTCGTCTGTCACCTCCTCTTTAAATTGCACGAAAACAACGGTTAGTTTCTCTGCCTCGCCAACCCTCTTAGGCGTATTCCGGTGAGTCTCTATTTTCTCACGAAGCCATGGTGACACTTTGCGATAATCTCTCGTACACTGGGCATGGAGGGATATCGCAACCATCATCCATAGCATGATCAAGACAATACGTTTACACATCTACCATATAGTTTATTGCTGCAAATATACGCCTTTTATTTTACATAACCTACGATTCTTGTCATTATATCAAATTAGTATCCCCTTTTTATGCTGATTAACTTGCCAAAATGACACTAAAAGCTGCCGTTTTGTCTGCTTTTTGCATTAGGCACGGGAATTGAAGGTAAAAGAGTGAAAAAGTAAAAATAATTATAAGGAGGACAAAACTATGACATTAGACAAATTCACTATCAAGGCGCAGGAGGTGATCCAGGAGGCGGTCAATACTGCGCAACGGAACGGTCAACAGACCATAGAGCCGACTCACCTAATGGCAGGTGTGATGGCGAAGGCAAAGGATATCGTAAGTTTTCTGTTTCAAAAGCTCGGTGTCAATACACAGCAAATTGAGACGCTTATCCAACAGGAACTGCAACACCTACCTCGTGTACAGGGAGGCAATCCTTACCTGTCGAGTGATGCCAACAAAGTACTGCTCAAGGCACAAGACAATGCCCAGAAGATGGGTGACGAGTTTGTCAGTGTAGAGCCGTTACTGCTTGCCCTACTGACGGACGGAGCCACAGCAGGACGTATCATGAAGGATGCCGGTATCACAGAGAAAGACCTCCGTGCCGCCATCAACGAGTTACGTCAAGGACAAAAGGTACAATCACAATCGGCTGACGACAACTACCAGAGTTTGGGGAAATATGCCAAGAACCTAGTGGATCTGGCACGTCAAGGAAAACTGGATCCCGTGATCGGACGTGACGATGAGATTCGTCGTCTACTGCAGATTCTATCGCGCCGCACAAAAAACAACCCCATCCTCATCGGCGAGCCAGGTACGGGTAAGACAGCCATTGTGGAAGGATTGGCTGGGCGTATCGTCCGTGGTGACGTACCGGAGAACCTAAAAGACAAGCAACTCTACTCCCTCGATATGGGTGCTTTGGTAGCAGGTGCGAAGTACAAAGGTGAGTTCGAGGAGCGACTAAAGAGTGTCATCAACGAAGTGACGAAAGCCGAAGGACGTATCATCCTTTTCATCGATGAGATACACACACTGGTAGGAGCCGGTGGCGGTGAGGGAGCTATGGATGCCGCCAACATCCTAAAGCCAGCCTTGGCACGTGGCGAGCTGAGAGCTATCGGAGCTACAACACTCAATGAATACCAGAAATATTTCGAGAAGGACAAGGCATTGGAACGTCGTTTCCAGACCGTCATGGTGGATGAGCCAGACGAGTTGAGTGCCATCTCCATTCTACGAGGTCTGAAGGAGCGTTACGAAAACCACCACAAGGTACGTATCCAGGATGATGCTTGTATTGCAGCCGTCCAACTCTCCGAGCGGTATATTTCCGAGCGTTACCTACCCGATAAGGCGATTGACCTGATGGACGAGGCTGCCGCCAAACTACGTATGGAACGTGACAGCGTTCCTGAAGAGCTCGATGAGGTTAGCCGTCGGTTGGCGCAGTTGGAGATTGAGCGCGAGGCAATTAAACGAGAAGGAGATGAACCAAAGATTGCCCAATTGGACAAAGACATAGCTGAACTCCGTGAGCAGGAACAACAATATCGTGCTAAATGGGAAGGTGAGCGTCAATTGGTGAACAAGATTCAACAGGACAAGCAGGAGATAGAACAACTGAAATACGAGGCAGAACGTGCAGAGCGTGAAGGCGATTATGGTAAAGTCGCTGAAATACGCTACTCCAAGCTCAAAGCCTTAGAGGATGATATCAAGAACATTCAGCATCAGCTTGCCTCTGCACAAGACGGTAATGCAATGGTGCGCGAAGAGGTTACTGCTGATGATATTGCAGAGGTCGTATCACGCTGGACAGGTATTCCCGTCACCCGTATGATGCAGAGTGAGCGTGAGAAACTGCTACATTTGGAGGAAGAACTGCACAAACGTGTCATCGGACAGGACGAGGCGATTATTGCCGTCAGCGATGCCGTGCGCCGCAGCCGTGCCGGGCTACAAGACCCGAAACGCCCTATCGCCTCGTTTATCTTCCTCGGCACGACAGGTGTAGGTAAGACGGAACTGGCAAAAGCACTCGCTGAATACCTCTTCAACGACGAGACGATGATGACCCGTATTGATATGAGTGAATATCAGGAGAAGCATACTGTTAGCCGACTCGTTGGTGCCCCTCCAGGATATGTGGGCTATGACGAGGGCGGTCAACTGACAGAGGCTGTACGCCGCAAGCCCTACTCCGTCGTACTCTTCGACGAGATAGAGAAAGCGCACCCTGATGTTTTCAATATCCTACTGCAAGTACTGGATGACGGACGACTGACAGACAACAAGGGACGGACGGCGAACTTCAAAAATACCATCATTATTATGACCTCTAACGCTACTCGTGAGCAGTTGAAGATGACGATGCGACCGGAATTCCTGAATCGTATCGACGAGATTATCACCTTCCAGCAGTTGACACAGGAACAAATTGCCGACGTGGTACGCCTGCAGATGAAGAAGGTGACAGACATACTGGAGCCACAGGGTATCCAATTACAGATCACAGATGCTGCCGTCAAGTATCTGGCACAGGAAGGTTACAATCCCGACTTCGGTGCCCGTCCTGTCAGACGCGCCATACAGCATCTGGTGCTCAACGACCTGTCGCGTAAGATTCTTGCCGATGAGGTAGACCGCACAAAGCCAATCATCATTGACGAGTTTGGTGAAGGATTGATTTTCAGAAACTAAAATCAGAAAAGTGATAAAGCGTCAATGCTTTATCACTTTTTTGGTTTCTCCTTGCACATTTCTTATAATATAAATAGGACCAAAGTCATAAAGGACCTTGGGTTGTCCATATACTTTCTTTTCAAAGATTCCTGTTGCACCACCCATAAAGTCAAACGAGGCGATGCCGTCAGTGACGCTCATATTGGTCAATGGCTTATTCATAAAATTCGTACCGTCGGTATTCTCATGTTTCAACGTAGCGGCAGGTGTCGACTCGTTCGTCAACAAATTATTGCCATTATAGGGATAAGTCCAACCTCTCTGGTAAGATGAACTTGTCTTGTTATTAGCAGGAATAATCGTATATCGCTGATTAAAAGGAGTGTTTGTCATCTCTGTAGTACTCACCCAAACTGCAGGGTCATAGTCGATATGGAAAACAACCATACCGCTGCCTGGCAGTTCTTCATCCCATCCCTTCTGCTGACGGTTCTCCACGAAATAGTATTCGTTTTCAAAACCGTCATTACGGACAAGGTACGCCTGTGCCTCATCGCATAGTGCAGGAATACCAGTCATCGTGGCAGCAGTAGTAAGCTCTGTGGGAGTCAGCCAATCCATGAGCCACCGTTCGTGTGCCGAATAGCCTGCAGGACAGTAGCCGCCACCATTATAGTTACCATAGTCCATCAAATCCCAGTATCCGACATATTTGATGGAACCATAATAGAAGTCCGGAAATCCGAAGCAGTGGGAGTATTCATGACAGATGGTGCCAAAAGAAGCAGAAGTACCCCCTATCTCCTCTGCCGTACAGTAACAGTCAACCAGATAGTCCTTGTCACTATAGTTTACTTTTATAGGGTCACAATAGACACCTGACTGTCTATCCTTCAGATGTTCACTGAGCCACCATTGGTGCGGCCATATACTATCTTTGCCACCACCGTCGTTCATGCCCTTTCCTGCATAGACAATAATCAACTGGTTGACATAGCCGTCACCATTCCAGTCATACAGACTCCAATCGATGTCACGCGTCTTAAGCACTTCCATAATATCCTGTACCAGATACTGGGAGTTCTCGTCATCATTAGCGGCATCCCCATAGCTCCTGTCCCAGCTACGATATTTCTCACAATTCTCACTGAGTTGCACATACTGCAAATCAAACATCAAATTAAACAGCGCATAACTCTGGGCATAGAAATAGTCATGTATGGAACCTTTATAAGGTGCCTCTGTGTAATTCTCTGCATTGAAAACCTTATTCCACAAATCCATCGTTGTCGTCTCATCATCTTTAAACGACCTGTCGGCAAAATCCACCAAAACAACCAACTGATGACGATCGCCCTTGTAAAAGTTACCACCAGGAGTCCTGGAAAGATGTGCGGCATGATGAAGTCCTTCTGCCGGACGAGGTGTTCCACGTCGACAGTTTCTCAGACGGACTTCGTCTTGTGCCATGGCCGTCATGAAGAACGACAACAAGAACAGAAATATGAGACTACATTTACTTCGCATCATGATATACTTGTTTTTGTGCAGTCCCATCAGGATTCCGGAAGATATAGATATTTCCGGATTGCGGCATCTTCACCATACGACCTGACAAGTCATAGACCTGCCGTTCGTCAATCATTGGATATTTCATGAGAACCTTGATGTCTGTCGTACCTCCCATAAAATCGAAAGAAATCAGTCCCTCATCTGTCATCTGGATATTGGTGATTGGCTTTCCTAGTTGCAAGTTACCATCCAAATTTGGATAGAACATCGTAGCAGGTGGTGTAGAATCATCCGTCAACTCATTGTTGACCGCATCCTCAGAGATATAAGGATAGGGGGAAGTACTGAGATAACGACTATTCATCCTATTATTGTTTACATAAGTGCTCAAACCATTGACTGAGATATAGTCATCCCAAGCATCATAGTCCATGTTGTCGGCATAAACGAGGTGGAAACGACGCCTAGCCTTATCATTATTCACGGAGTTATTACGCCATACAGAACCGTCGTAGTTCACATGATAAATGACCAGTCCTTTTCCCGGAGAGCCAGCATCCCAGCCTATTTGCTGGCGGTTCTCAAGTAACAGCCACTCAGAATCGGAATGTTTGACACGATAGACTTCCCCACCCTCCGATGCGGGTTTCATGTCAACAACGGAAGCCGCTTCCTCCAGTTCCGTAAAATCCACCCATCCTAGCAGATATTTCTCCAACGCAGTAAAGTTTGGCGGACACCATCCCCAGTTGGTATAGTTGCCACCATCCATCAAGTCCCAACTATCACAAACGGAATAACCCTGATTTTTGGCGACAGGATAGATATCTGGCAGTCCCAGACTATGCGAAAACTCATGACAGACAGTACCGATACCACACGATCTGGCGATCGTAAAGTATTCTGCACTGATAGTATAACTGCTGATTTTCTTACCGTCAGGAGTCGTGATAGTGGCAAACGAGGATGTATTGGGCCAGATATGCCCATAGGCAGACGTATGAAACACATTTCCTGACACTCCTGCATTGATAAACAAAACCTGGTTCACATAGCCGTCACCATTCCAGTCATACTGGGAAAAATCTATCTCAGGATGGTCTACTAAAAACAGATTTGTTGCTTCTTGCATAGCATCTCTACCATAGTATTTCGTCGATGATGTCGGATTTTCACTAGGACACGCCTTAGTACTCACCTGATAGGGACCATAGACATCAAGCTGGAGGTTTAACAGACCATTCGACTGCGCTCGGAAATAATCCGCCATACAACCTAATCCCTCTCCTTCATTATAGCCTGCCTCATTGAGAATCTTCTCATAATACTCCTTCGTATGTTCTTCAAGGAACTCCGTATCGGAGAAATAAAATAAGATGACCAATTGGTGGTATATCCTGTCCTTGTCCCACAACGTACTGGGTGCTGGCAAACGACGGGAGGCACGACGGGGATTATCCGTATCCTCGGAGAGTCCGGGAGTACAGTCTCCCTTGATAATCGTCAACTCCTCCCCCTGTGCCAAAGAGCGCAAGGGCAGGAGCATCAGCAACAGTCCGTATAATAGAACTTTCTTCATGTACACCTATTTTGCATTCGGACACCAGGGCTTCAACTGCTTGAAGAAGTCGTTACCCTTGTCATCCACGAGGATAAAGGCGGGGAAATCCTCCACCTCAATCTTCCAGATAGCCTCCATACCGAGTTCAGGATATTCCACACACTCGATACTCTTAATAGAACTCTGAGAGAGGACGGCAGCCACACCTCCGATAGTGCCGAGGTAGAAACCACCATGCTTCCTACATGCCTCAGTTACCACATCAGAGCGATTACCCTTGGCTATCATCACCAGAGAGGCACCGTTGTCCTGGAACTCATCCACATACGGATCCATACGGTTGGCGGTAGTCGGTCCCATCGAACCACAGGGATAGCCTTCTGGGGTCTTGGCTGGTCCTGCATATAGCACTGGATATTTCTTGAAGTAGTCAGGCATTCCCTCACCGGCATCCAGACGAGCCTTCAGTTTGGCATGGGCAATATCACGAGCTACGATGATAGTTCCCTTCAGGTTGACCCTCGTGGAAACGGGATACTTAGACAACTCAGCACGAACGGCATCAATACCCTCGTTAAGGTCGATCTCAATACCCTTACCTCCCTCACCGGGACGACGCAACTCCTCTGGAATCAGTTCGGTAGGATTACTGTCCATCTTCTCCAGCCAAATGCCATCACGGTTGATCTTTGCCTTGATATTACGGTCGGCAGAACAAGAGACGCCCATACCAATAGGACAAGAGGCACCATGACGCGGCAGACGGATAACACGGATGTCGTGGGCAAGGGCCTTACCACCGAACTGGGCACCCAGTCCAATCTTATGAGCCTCCTCCAACAGCTTATTCTCCAGGTCGGTGTCACGGAAGGCACGACCTGTCTCATCACCTGTGGTAGGCAGACCATCATAGAACTTAATTGAGGCGAGCTTCACTGTCAGCAGGTTCTTCTCCGCAGAGGTACCACCGATGACAAAAGCGATATGATAGGGAGGACATGCTGCTGTACCCAATGACTTCATCTTCTCCACAAGGAACGGGAGGAGTGTTCCCTCGTTCTGGATGGTGGCCTTCGTCATAGGATAGAAATAAGTTTTGTTGGCAGAGCCGCCACCCTTGGCAACCATCACGAACTTATACTCTGCACCCTCTGTTGCCTCAATATCGATCTGGGCAGGCAGGTTACAACGGGTATTCACCTCATCATACATATTCAGCGGTGCATTCTGCGAGTAACGCAGGTTGTCCTGGGTAAAGGTATTGTAGACACCACGAGAGAGCGCTTCCTCATCCTCAAAGCCCGTCCATACCTGCTGTCCCTTCTCACCATGGATAATTGCCGTACCCGTATCCTGGCAGAAAGGTAGAATACCCTTGGCAGCGACCTCCGCATTACGCAGGAACTGCAGGGCGACATACTTGTCGTTCTCCGAAGCCTCAGGGTCTTTCAGTATCTTAGCCACCTGCTCGTTATGCTCACGGCGCAGCATGAACTCCACATCGTGGAAAGCCTGCTGGGCAAGCAGTGTCAGTGCCTCCTTCGAGACCTTCACGATTTCCTTGCCTTCAAACTCTGACGTTGTCACGCCTTCCTTACTCAACAAGCGGTACTCCGTCTTGTCCTCGCCCACCTGGAACATCGGGGCATACTTAAAATCAACTGGTTGTGCCATATTCTTCATATTTATTTAGTTATTAATATCCAAAGACTTCTTCTGTAGTAAGACGTTTAATCGGACCTATTTCCTCTAACGCCTTTATATCAAGTTCCTTCTCATCACCCAAAATCATATAGCGGAGTGGTTTGTTTGCCATATTAGCCTTTTCAAAGTTCACGATATCCTGAAGTGTCACCTTGTCCAGACCCTCGTAGATTTTCTGGTTCAAATCGTAGTCAAGCCCCAACTGCTTCATCGCATGCCAACGATTGATGATACCCATCTTTGTAATACGCAAACTAGCAAGTTGCTTGGTAAGTCCCTCCTTGGCAATCTTAAAAGCATTCTCACTGGCTGGCATCTCATCCATAATCTCCTTGAAATGGTTGATACAATCCATCATCTTGTCGTTCTGAGTGATGATATGGGTAAAGAAAGCCACTTTCTCACCCTTTCTGCTGGCACTACTATAACCAGCAGAGGCATTATAAGCCAAACCACGAGCCTCACGCATCTCCTGAAAGACGATACCATTCATGCCACCACCAAAGTACTCATTGAACACACCTACGATAGCAGCCTCGTCGACATTCCAGTCGCGTCCCTCATTATGGTAACCACGCATATAGATATTCTTGGCATCGAAAGGAGCAATCCATACCTCATTTTCTTTAGCTTCCTGTCTCACGTAGTAGTTATTCTGAGGAACAGACTGTAACTTCGTGGCAGTCTGGTGGGTCTTGTCAATGATCGCCGTCAGCTCATCCACACTCAGTGGACCGTAATAGTTCACACTGTGCTCATAGTTGCTGAGACCTTTCACCAAGTCCACAAACACCTGAGGATCCATATCCTTAAGTTGCTGTTCACTGACGATATCACGTTCAGAGTTACGAGGACCATAGATACCATACTCACAGAGTGTACTATAATACCAACGCTGGTTCTTCTTGGCATCCTCACGACCTTTCAGGATTCTCATGACTAAGGCTTCGTAAGCCTCTTTGTCCACCTGAATATGATTCAATGCATCATCCAACAAAGCGAGTGCCGGCTGCATATTCTCATTCAAGCCTCTGAGACTAACAGTAATGGTATTATCACCTACGTAAACCGAGAAGTTACATGCCATCTCATAGAAATTCTGCTTCAACTCGGCTGCACTCATCTTGTCTGTGCCTAAGAAGTTCAGGTACTGACTGGCCACATCATAGCGGTTATCTGCACTCTGTCCGAACTCATAGCGGAAAGTCAATTGGAAAAGTCCATTTTCCTCATTTTTCACATAATAGAGAGGCAGCCCTTTCTTCGTCTTCGCAATGGTCATATCCTTCTTGAAGTCCACGAACTTCGGCTGGATAGGCTCTACCTTTGCGTTCTGGATATCCTTCACAAACCGACTCATCATATCACGATTGGCTGGTATCGGTGTAATGGCTGGCTTGTCTATCTTCTTCTGCAGGCTGTCAACACCCTGTTTCTTATACACCAAAATATAGCCATCGGTAAAGAATTTGTTGGCGAAGTCTACGATTTCCTGTTTCGTTATCTTAGAGATACGATCAATCTTACCTACTTCCTGTTTCCAGTCTACCTCATTGATAAAGGCATCCACAAACATGTCGGCACGTCCTCGGTTACTCTCTATCAACTCATAATAACTACGTTTCTTATTGTTGATGATACTGGGCAGCAAGTTATCAGGGAAGTCGCCCTTCTTCAGTTTATCTATCTCGCCCAGCATCAGACTCTTCACCTCATCGAGGCTCTGTCCTTGCTTGGGTGTTCCCATCAACAGGAAACCGCTATAGTCGTGCAACAACTCTACACCGCCATTGGCTCGCTGTACCTTCATCGTCTGGTTCAAATCGAGGTCGAAGAGACCTGCACGACCATTGCTCAACACGTCTTCAAGAAGTTGTAATGTATCAGCCTGCAGCGAATTGGCTTTCTCTGCACGCCAAGCCATCCATATCTGCTCAGCCTCTAGTCCGACAACAGTCGTATCCTTAGGAGATGTCAATGGCAACAGTTCTGGGAAGGTGGGCTGAGTCACATCAGCACCAGGTTGCCAACCAGAGAAATATTGGTCGATGATGGCAATGGTCTTGTCTAGGTCAAGGTCACCAGCCATACAGATAGCCACATTATTGGGGCGATACCACTTCTTGAAGTAGTTCTTGATATTCGTGATAGACGGATTCTTCAAGTGCTCCTGTGTGCCGATGGTGGTCTGAAGTCCATAGGGATGATTCGGCCAAAGCATCTTACTACCTGTGGCAAAGAGCTTACGCATGTCATTTGACAGACCAATGTTATACTCCTCATACACTGCCTCCAGTTCCGTATGGAAACCGCGAATTACCATGTTTTGGAAACGGTCACTTTGTATCTTCGCCCAGTTCTCGATCTCGTTGGAGGGGATATCCTCCGTATAACAGGTCACATCATTCGAGGTATAGGCGTTCGTTCCCTCAGCACCGATGGCTGCCATCAGTTTGTCATACTCATTGGGAATGAAATACTTGGCAGCCAACTGGCTCACGCTGTCTATCTCATGATAGGCCTGCTTGCGAGCCTTCGGATCTGTCAACAGACGATATTTCTCGTAACGCTGCTCTATCTCGTCGAGCAGGGGAGCCTCAGCAACAGGGTTGTTCGTACCAAACAGCTTGGTACCCTTGAACATCAGGTGCTCCAGATAATGAGCCAGTCCTGTGGTCTCCGCAGGATCGTTCTTCGACCCCGTACGTACAGCGATATAGGTCTGGATACGTGGCTTCTCCTTGTTGACGGAGAGATATACCTTCAGTCCGTTGTCCAAGGTATAGATACGCGTCTTTGTCAAGTCGCCCTCAACAGTCTTGTACTTGTAATCCTTCGCCTGTGCACTGTCAGCAAACAACCAAAAGTAAACAGCCAAAAGCAAAAATAGTTTAATCTTCATAATCTATTTCGTGGTCTAATTTTGATATAAAGTCATCGAAGACCTCCTGTTCAACATCACCCATGGCGAACTCCTTTTCCGCATCCTTACGAATCTCGGCGATCCAGGCACGACGGGCACGGACATAATCCTCACGGATACGCTGCATGGCAGGCTCCGTCAACTCGTCCAAACCGTAGTAGTCGAGAATCAGACGATAAGTCCATGTCCACTGATATTCCCGATAGTGCTCATCGATATTCCTAAAACGATTGAGGATATCCTGGACACTCTCGATATTCCCACTCTTGATATCGTTGATTAACCGCTGCTCCTCAGAGGCAGGCAACAAGAGACCCGAGAGGTCGTTCCAGTCGCCCAATCCAATATCAGAGGTCGGCTTACCCAGGAAGCCACCCTTCATGGCACGTTTCAGAACGGCACCCATATAGATACGCAGGGCGATGTCATAGTACTTGATACCTTTTCGCAGGGAGGACGCATTGATGATATACTCATGGTAGTTGTATGAGGACACATTGTCACCACCAGCCTGACGCAAGGCCTCAAGGATTTTCTTACCCTGCACTATCTCACCCACTGTGAAAGGACTGAGCCAGTCGAAGTTGATGATACTCTTCCGACTGCCGGCAGCACGCTTGTCACGCTTGGGCCATTTCTTGATGTCACGATAGAGTCCTACCGTCGTTATGTTACGTCCTGGTACGATATACATCGTCTCTCCGTATGCCATCAGATAGGCAAAAGGCAGACAGCGCATGTCCGGATGGTTCATCAGTTTGCCGAAGCAGACAGAGAAGGCACCAATCTTCGCAGGCATCAGCACATAGGCACCACTTGCCGTCTTCGAGCCACGCTCCAAAGTACCATAGTGCAACGGACCCATCTTATAGGCATGGTTGGAAAAGTTGGTGTTGGAGCCGGCGTTATAGAACGAGAACTCACCACCAATCAACAGACTGGACTTATGGTGAGAGGCAGAGAACGGGCCGCAGAAAGCAGCACAGGCCTCGCCATTAGCCATAAAGGAGTTGGCAAAGAACACACTCGCCTCCGCCGTGAAACCGTTGGTAATCTGACAGGCCTCACCCACAAAGCAGTCCTGCATCTTCACGGAGTTGGTGATGGAACAGCCGTTAGAGATGATAGAGTTCTCACAGATGACACCCGTTCCAATATATACAGAGGCATCCTTCGACGACATGATGGTACAGTCGCTCAAACGGGCCGCACCATTGATCTCACAGTCGTCCTTCACTACGGTATTGGTAATCTCCTTGGTATTAATGATCTTCACGCCATTGCCGATCGTGCCACGCTCCGGAAGCGTGAAACGGATCTCCTCATTGATTAGTCTGGTGATATTGTCTTTCAGTACCTTGTCCTGGAAATGCTTCACCATGAAGGAGGCCAGTTGCGAGTTCAAGTCGTGGAACAGCATCACGTTACCATCACCCATCTCGTTCAACACAGACACCATGTGTCCCTCGCCATAGGTGGCACCCTCCGTGGTCTCCAAAGTACAGATATTGGAAATGTAGCAGTCGTCACCGATTGTATAGTTGTTGATGAAGTTACCTATCTTTTCGATGAGGCAGTCATTTCCCACTGTCACATTACGCAACGTGGCATCATTGATCCCTGCATGCTTGGTGAAGCCCTTAGTCACCTCCACCTGTTTGTCGAAGGAACCCAGACGGATGTCGCCATAGAACAATACACGGTGAAAACCATAAGGCTTGAAAGCCTCAGCCACCATCACACGATTCCAGTCCTCTGCCCAACAACTATTACGCTCAAGCACCTCAATCTCCTCTTGTGTCAAAAATCTGTAATCTCTCATAAATATAATTTTGGTTCAATGTTGTTATTCTTCTACACTATACAGGAAGTCGTTATACGGATATTTCTGCACGTGGAGTTCCCGTACCTTCTGATAGAGCACCTCACGCAACTCATCGATATTCTCTTTTTGCTTGGCGGAGATAAACAGGCAGTCGCCCTGCATCTTCGCCATCCATGTCTTCTTGAGTTCCTCCAACGAGATATTCTCCTTCGTCGGCTCCGTCAGGTCATCCTCATCCTGAGGAATCCATGTATAGGCATCGATCTTGTTGAATACCAGCATCGAGGGCTTGTCCGCACATCCTAAGTCAGCGAGGGTCTTCTCCACGACAGTGATTTGTTCCTCGAAGTCGGGATGCGAGATGTCCACCACATGTACTAACAGGTCTGCCTCTCGCACCTCATCGAGCGTCGACTTGAACGACTCCACCAGGTCGGAGGGTAGTTTACGAATGAAACCAACAGTATCTGCTAACAGGAACGGCAGGTTGTCAATCACCATCTTACGGACAGTGGTATCGAGGGTGGCAAAGAGTTTGTTCTCCGCAAAGACATCACTCTTGGAGAGCAGGTTCATCATCGTCGACTTTCCCACATTGGTATAGCCCACCAAAGCAACACGGATCAGTCGTCCACGATTCTTACGCTGGGTGGTTTTTTGCTTGTCAATCTCCAGCAAGCGTTGTTTCAAGAGCGTGATGCGGTGTAGAATGATACGGCGGTCCATCTCTAACTGGGTCTCACCAGGACCACGCAGGCCTACACTACCCTTGCCGCCACCACTGCCGGAGCCGCCTCCCTGACGTTCCAAGTGGGTCCACAGGCGTTGCAGACGGGGCAGCATATAACGGTACTGCGCCAACTCCACCTGCGTCTTCGCCTCGGCTGTCTGGGCACGCATAGCAAAAATATCGAGAATCAGCGAGGTGCGGTCAAGGATCTTCACCTTCAGTTCCGCCTCGATGTTACGGATCTGCTTGGCTGACAGCTCATCATCGAAGATAACCATGCCGACAGGCTGAGGAGCCTCCCCCTGCCCCTCCAAAGGGAGGGGTGACCCAGCATCAAGCCATTCATCGTAGGCTTCTTCCTGCTGTTTGATATACTGCTTTATCTCTTCGAGTTTTCCTTTCCCCACATATGTAACCTGACTCGGTCCCTGTACCTTCTGCGTGAATCGCTTCACAGTGATAGCACCAGCCGTGTCTGCAAGGAATTCCAACTCGTCAAGGTATTCCTTTGTCTTCGCCTCATCCTGCTCCTGGGTAATCAGTCCCACCAGCACGGCAGTCTCAGCCTTGACTTCGGAAATCACAAATTCTTTCATAGATATCTATATAATCTCTGCAAAGATACAAAAAAAATGAATATTACATATTTATTTTTGATTATTTTATTATCTTTGCAGCGTAAACAGACACAACTTAATTTATAAACTTATGAGAGTAATTATTGAATCTGACTATCAAAAAATGTCGCAATGGGCTGCAGAACACGTCATTGAGCGTATCAACGCCTTCCAGCCTACCAAGGAGAAACCCTTTGTTTTAGGTCTTCCCACAGGTTCATCCCCTGAGGGTATGTATGCCTGTCTGGTGAAAGCCAATAAAGAGGGGCGTGTGTCTTTCAAAAATGTCCTGACTTTCAACATGGACGAGTATGTCAACCTGCCTGAGGACCACCCCGAGAGCTATCACTCTTTCATGGCTCGCAACTTGTTCGACCATATTGACTGCCCCAAAGAGAACATCCATATCCTCAATGGTAATGCGAAAGACCTCGCTGCCGAGTGTGCCCATTACGAGGAGATGATCCAGGAGGCTGGCGGCATCGACCTGTTTATCGGTGGTATCGGTCCTGACGGACATATCGCTTTCAACGAGCCTTATTCTTCTCTGACCAGCCGTACGCGTGTGAAGACGCTGACTACTGATACAATTATTGCCAACTCTCGTTTCTTTGACAATGACGTCAATAAGGTACCTAAACTCGCCCTAACCGTTGGTGTAGGCACTGTCATGGATGCCAAGGAGGTGATGATTCTCGTGAACGGACACCACAAGGCACGTGCCTTGAAGGCTGCCATCGAAGGTGCTGTGACACATGAGTGGACGATTTCTGCCCTCCAGATGCACCGGCATGGTATCATCGTCGCTGACGAGCCTGCTACGGATGAGTTGAAGGTGGCTACCTACAAGTACTTCAAGGATATTGAGAAGGACAACTTGCTATAAGATGTCTGAAGTAAAAAGTAATATGTAAGATAAGAAAAACTTCCAGCCTGTTGGGGTTGGAAGTTTTCTTTATTATTTCAGGATGATGCCGCCGTTCGGCTGGATCACCACCTTCGCCTGTCCTTTCTTGTCAATCTTCAAGGTCTTGAGTTCCGCATAGCCTTGGGCATTGTCGGTATAGTAGCTGACTTCCTGTCCTGCCAGCATCGGTAGGTTGAGGATGAGTTTCTTCGCCACCTTCTCGGCATTCAAGCCAGCGATATACCATTGGTCGTTATGGCGGCGTGCTAGAACGACAAACTTACCGGGATAGCCGTCGATATAACGGGTCTCGTCCCATGTAGTGGGAATTACCTTCAGCAGGTCGAGTTCCACCTGTGGCAGTTCCTGCAAGTTATTGGGCTGGATGGCGATACACTGCACGGAAGTCTGGATAGTGATGGCACTGGCAATCTCAAACATATCGGTCGTCTTACGGGTATGACGGCTCTTGTTGTCCTTGCTCATATAACGATTCATAATCGTGCCTCCCCAGTCCATTGAGCCTACCGTGTTACGACAGAAGGGATGCAGGGTGAGGTCAAAGGGCTGTCTCGTGGCTGCCATCTCACCAAAGAACACGTTCTCCGAAGCAAGTATGGCCTCGCTGGCTACATAGTTGGGATACATCTTCTCCCAGCCTCTTGGCAACGTACAACCGTGGAAGATGACCTGCAGACCATAGCGGTTGGCATCGCTGAGGATGTCCTCGTAGAGTTGCATGGTCTGTTGCTTGTCACCACCGAAGAAGTCGACCTTGATACCCTTTACACCAATGCTCTTCATCCACGCCATCTCCCGCTCACGGGCAATACTGGTACTCATGCAGTTGAAGGGACCTTGGGGGGCATCGTTCTCATAACCGTTGGAGTTATACCACAGCAAGAGACTCACACCCTTCGACTGGGCATACTTCGACAGCTCCGCCATCCTGTCACGACCAATATTTGTGTCCCACCAAGCATCTACCAGACAGTACTCGTAACCCATTGCCGATGCCAGATTGATGAAGGTCACCTGGTCGTCGTAGTTACAACTCTGATCCTGCCATATAAGCCAACTCCAGGTATAACGACCTGGCTGATAGGCTTGGGAGGGTTGATATAAGGGAGCCAAAGGATCAAAGGGAATAGTAGTCTCGACTATGGGCTTGAGGTCTTTTCCTACCGTGATGGTACGCCAAGGAGTACTACCCGGCAGGGAGATACCAGCGTATTTTGAACCCAGCCCGTTGTTCTCTCCTTCCATAGGATAGGCAATAGTATAGCCTTTCTCTGCGGAATAGTCGCTCAAATGACTGCCCACATAGCCGGAGGTGACTCCTGTCTCGCTGATCAGCACCCATCCTTTGTCGCCCAAATGGAAGAGGGCTGGGAACACATAGCCGTGCCCGTACTGTGACTTCTCCGTGATGGGAGCGTCAGCGGAATACCATTCCTCATAACTGGGTTTCGTACGGGCAAAGCCAATCATGGGATGACTCTGCGGGGTGATGAATGCCGTCGTTCCTTCCGGCAGACGGAAAGAGGTCGCCTCTTCCTTGATGACAACACTTCTGGTATCATTGCCTTCCTGCTTCAACAGTGTATACTGGAAGGCGATGTTGTTGTTTGACACGAGGAAGGTTACCACCATCTGGAATTTCTTGGCATTCGCCAGCGTCACATCGAGGCGATTGGCTTTGAAGTCGACATGTGAGACCTTCGAGCGTGAGAGGTCATATGACTTCTCCACAACACTCTCTGTGGCTCCCACGAAGGTCAGCCCCTCCTTGAAGTCGCCGATGTTCGCCTCAAAACCCAGCCGTGACGACTGCAGCATCTCGACACCGTCATACTGGACAGCATACATCGCCTTTCCGTTCTCCACTTTCACGTCAACAGCCAACCGACCGTCTGGTGAACTCACTTTCTTGTTCTCTGCCATCATCATCAACGGACAGAGCAGTAATAATAATGCTAACTTTCTCATATTCTTATCCTTTTCTGATAGTTTCTCCGCGTCTGGACGGACCGTTTGTAACTATTGGTCTCGCTATTATATTGTGCCTGCTCGACCAGTTCGCAGTTATTGGTAAAAGCACGTACAATGTGGCCATTCCCTGATTTTGAACAATGTCCCTCTGGGGGGTACTTGCATACGACTCCTTGACGTGCTTGTCAACCCTGAAATCTTCGGGCTTTTTTGCTATTGCTATTGTTTCTTTGCAGCGAGTAATGTATTGCCATATTAGTTATTGATAAGGTTTACAGTTGGCAAAGATACGAATGATTATTGACATCTCCAACCTTTTTATATGGAAAATATTACTTTTATTGTTGCAATTTATTAAATTGTAATTCCTCCGATATGTCAAAAGACAAAGGACCGCGTGACGCGGCCCTTTTCCCTCACTTTATCACTTACTTCTTTAATTTAAAAGAATTCTCAATACTGCTGAGTTCGGCAGAGAACGACTTGTCGACCTTCAGTCGCTGCTCGACGGTGGAACAACTGTGGATTACCGTCGAGTGGTCTCTGCCGCCAATCAACTGACCGATACGGGAGGCTGGCATTTTCGTATATTTCTGTGCAAGATACATCGACACCTGACGGACGATGACGTAGTCACGCTTGCGGGACTTGCTGAAGACGTTCTGCTGAGTGACGTTATAATGGCCGCAAACCTTCTCGAGAATATCGTCGACTGTTAGCGGATGATTGTCTACCTTGACGGCACGCTTGATGACACGCTCTGCCAGACGCATGTCAATGGCGGCATTATAGACAATGGAGTAAGCCATCAGCGAGTTGACCACACCCTCCAAGTCGCGTACGGAGCCATTGGCAGTCTCAGCGATAAACTGAATGACATCCTCAGGAATCCTCAGACCGTCACGCTTGCACTTGGAATGCAGGATATCGATACACAACTGCACGTTGGGCTTCTCCAACTCTGCAATCAAGCCACAGGCAAAACGCGTCAGCAGACGGTCCTTCACACCTTGCAAGTCCACGGGAGGACGGTCACTGGCAAGGATAATCTGCTTACCCAGACGGAAAAGATGGTCGAAGATATGGAAGAAGGTGTCCAGCGTCTTCGTGGCCGTTGCCCATTCCTGGATATCATCGACAATCAGCACGTCAATAGACTGATAGAAATGGATGAAATCGTTAACGGTATTCTGACGGGTAGCATCTGTAAACTGCACCTGGAAGAGACGGGCCGACACATAGAGCACACGCTTCGTCGGATACATCTCCTTGCACTTCACGCCGATGGCATTAATAAGGTGTGTCTTACCACAACCAGAAGGTCCGAAGACGAAGAAGGGATTGAATGTCGTCTTGCCTGGATGCTCCGCGATGGAGAGTCCCACGGTACGAGGCAGTTTATTGCTGTCGCCCTCGATGAAACTCTGGAATGTCTTATGGACATCCAACTGCGGATTCAAATCGCTGGGAGTTGCATCTAGGATATTGGGAGCCTTGTTGGCACGCGTCGTCTCTTGGGGACGCTCGATATTCACGGGTTCACTACCCTCTTCCTCTACCGTCAGTTTATGTGCCTTGTCGACCACGATACGGTAGTTCAACTGAACATTCGTACCATAGCAGCGACACAACACCTTACTTAATAAGGTCACATAGTACTGCTCCAAATACTCATACACATACCTGCTCGGTACTTGTATGAGAAGCGTCTGGCTTTCCGGATCGTATTTTTCGAATACGATGGGCGCGAACCAGGTCTTGTATTGCTGCTCCGTGACGTTTTCCCTAATCAAATGTAGGCAGTCGTCCCAAAGCGCCTTTGGAGTTTTTCCCATGCGGCGTTATACTTTTTTATTATTAACTAAAATAACCCTGTTAAAGATTATAGTTTTCGTTTTCGTTTGCAAAGTTCGTACTTTTTTTTGAAATATACAAATCCGCCTTTGTTTACAAAAATTACACAAAAAAACGTAACTTGTTATTTTATCGGGATTTAGAAGAATACAAGGGAAATGGAAGACTTTTCGTGCTTGCAAATTTGCATAATTCTGTCTATCAATTACTTAACAAGAACCGCACATCAGATATATGGTGTGCGGTTTTGTTTTTCCCAACATCTCCGAAAGTTATTAATATCAAGGAGTTCCGAACGTTCCCGTTAAAACTCATTGAAAGCTCCCTCTATTTAGACAAATTAAAAATTACCAACTTTTTTACTTGCCTTTCTTACCGAAAACCGAGAAGTGTACGTAACGTTTCGGATGTGCCTTTAAGTCTCTCACCAGAGAATCCGCATCAGCCGCTGTAGCACTGAGATTATTATATAAGGTAGCATCACGCATCAGCAAACCGAGGGTTCCCTCGTTGCTGTTGAGTTTACGGGTCATTTCTTCGACATTGGCAAGGGTCTGGTTTACCTTCGCTGCCATCTCTGTCACATCGATGGAACTCAGATTGGCAGTCAAGCGCTGTGTATTACCCAACACGCTGTCAGCCTTGACCATCATCGTAGGCACGTTATGATTCAGACTGGCAGACAGATTACGTAGTTGCATGCTCGTCTGGTTAAAATTGGCCGTCATTCCCTCCACGTTATGCAACGTATTCTGAAGGGCAGGGTCTGCCAGCAAGGCATTCAGACTGGTCATGATAGAATCCAACTTGGGCATCATCGCCTCAATAGCTGGTACCATAGCTGCCACCTTGGTCATCACACTCTGTTCAACATTACCAGGAATCGTATCACCTACGGCGACGAACTGCAAAGGATTACCAGTCAGCACCAGATTAATCTTGATATTCCCCAACAAATCACTGGATATCTCAGCACGGGAGCCCACAGGGACACGCATCTCCTTGTTAAGTCCCACAACGGCAATAATCTTGTCAGGATGCTGGTAGTCGTAATTGATACTTTCTACCACGCCGACCTTATAGCCATTGGCATAGACGGGTGACGAAGCAGCTAATCCGCTGACATCATCAAAGGCAACACAATAGTTGTTGGTGTTAGAAAACACACTCAGTCCTTTCAGAAAATTCATGCCAAAGTATAGCACGACCAACGCGATGATGGCTACCAAGGCTATCTGTACTTCTTTCGTAAAGAATTTCATATCTGTTATCGTTTTATTTCTTTTTTGATCTAAACTCACGAATGGCGGAACGGGTATCTATCTTCTTCCCTCCCTTAAAAGCGACGACAAAAGCCTCAGGAAAATTAGTTACAAGACTTTCTCGTATATTTATTATCTCCTCATAGTCTTCCGACTCACCTACCGTATACTTATAGAAGCCGCCCTCCTCATAGCAATCGGCTTTCTGTCCGTTTAACTTCGACTTGCTGATCTTCTGACGGGAAGCACTGGCAAGGATCTGGACTTTGAAAATCAGAGGGGCATCCTGAACATCCTTGGACTCTTTATTCTCCTTCTCCATTTCTGTCTTCTGACTAGGAACTACAGGTTCCTTCTGCACCTTAGCAGAAGCGGCAGGAGCAGGCTGTGCCTTCTCTTCCTCTGGGACGATGGACGGGATTTCCAATTCCTGTCTCTGTTCTGCCGGATAGGGTACCGTGATACTAGCATCGTACTTCCGTTTATAATCCAAGAAAGCCTGATAAATACCATAGCCCATGCGATCGATACCATCAGAACTATTTAGCATCTGCTCCTCATCAGGGGTGGTGATAAAGCCTAACTCTATCAGACAACTGGGCATGGAGGTCTCTCGCAATACCAGGAATCCTGCCTGCTTGACACCCTTGTCAGGACGACTGGCAGAGGCACAGACGCGTTTCTGTACAGAACGTGCCAGTTCCACACTCTGTGCCATGTTCTTGTCCTGCATAAACTCAAACATGATATAACTCTCACTCGAATTGGGGTCAAAGCCCTCATAATGCTGTTTATAGTCCTTCTCTATCAGGATGACGGAGTTCTCACGCTTCGCCACCTCCAGGTTAGAGCCGGCACGGTGCATACCCAGCGTATAGGTCTCCAGGCCTCTGGCTACCTTGCCCCGAGGCAGGGCATTGGTATGGATAGACACAAACAGGTCTGCCTTATTCTTGTTGGCAATGTCGGCACGGGTATGGAGGGGGATAAAGACATCCGTCTTACGGGTATAGATTACTTTCACGTCAGGACAATTGTTCTGTACATAACGTCCAAAGGCAAGGGCGACATTCAGATTGATATTCTTCTCCTTGGAGAAAGCACCCAGGGCACCCGCGTCATGACCTCCATGACCAGCATCGATGACCAACGTGAATTTCTTGTTTGCGGCGAGTGAGACCACCGCAAATCCTACCGTTATCCATATGAGAACTAATAGTCTATTCTTCATAAATACGTCTTCAAGGGTGCAAAATTACTCATTTTCCAACAGAAACCCTTACTTATCTATCAGTTTTATCATTTATTAAATGTAATTCCACGCCAGCACCGGTACTATCGGCTCCCATGGGAGGATTGACTTTCGTCAGCCAGAGATCGACACTCTGAATTTTCGGATCGTAGTCAAAAAGAACCTTGCCTATCCTGCCTGCCACATGCTCCAACAAGGCGGAAGACTGCTCCATTTCCTTCTTGACCAGGGCATAGACCTCCGCATAGTTCAAGGTATCCCCCACCTCATCCGTCTGCACCGCCTTCGTGAGGTTATAGCCGATACGAATAGAAACGAGGTATTCAGCACCTACCATGCATTCCTGGGGCATCACCCCATGGAAGGCACGGAAACGCAGTTCCTTCAGAAAGATATATCCCGACTCTATCCGCATCATCGCCTATTCTTGGGTTTCCTCCTGATCGTCGCTGTTGCCAGGCAGATATTTCTTCAAAGCACGCTCCACACCCACCTTCCAGGTATTGATACTTTCGTCCTTCAACGATAGGGAGGCTACCAGACGGATGACATGCTCCAAAGGCATGCGATAACGCAACACGCCACTGATTAACTTGGCGTAGTTCCAATATTCCGGGTTAAACTTCTCGGAAAGTCCCTCCACCGTAGTCTTGTAACCACGCTTGTTCTCAAACTGGAAGTCATAACGCTTCGTACCATCCGGGTTGACCTGTTTGATAATCTTACCACGGGTGACAGTCTTGGGCAAGACAATACCTTCCTCGTCATCCTGCAGCCCTGTGAATATCTCATAGGGATAACCGTCAAGCAAGCCTACGAAGGCCACCCACTTCTCCTTGTTATTCTGGAAACGCACCACGTCACACTCCAAAACCTGAGGACGCACCTCCACCACTTCGGGACGATAGCTCTGTAATGATTCTTTCTTGTTATTTCCTTCCATATCCTATGTTCTTAGCCAAATTTACTCGGCAAAGATAGTAATATTTTTCTTTTTGGACAACTTTTCAGAAACTTTTCACGGTAAAGTTTCCCAAAACGGGAAACTTTCCTTATCTTTGCAGCATGAAGAATCTAACAACGCGGCGAACTATTCGCCAATATTCAGACAAGGAAGTGAGCCAAGAACTGCTAAACCGTCTTATGACGGAGGCGAGTCGTACACAGACCATGGGTAACCTGCAACTATATAGTGTGGTCGTCACCCGTTCAACAGAAATGAAACAGAAACTGGCTCCCGCACATTTTAACCAGCCGATGGTGACACAGGCTCCCGTGGTACTCACCATCTGCGCAGATTTCAACCGTACGTCCACATGGGCTCGCTGTCGGAAGGCAGAGCCAGGTTATGACAATTTCCTGTCGTTTATCAATGCCAGCATCGATGCCCTGCTCTTCACACAGACACTCTGCAACCTCATGGACGAGGAAGGACTGGGCTATTGCTATCTCGGTACCACCGTCTACCAGCCCCAACAGATCATCAATATCCTGGAGTTGCCGAAACTCGTCATGCCAGTGGCAACCCTCACGGTGGGATGGCCTGCAGAGAATCCTCCCCTCTCCGACCGTCTGCCATTGGAGAGTTTCATACACGAAGAGACCTATACCGACTATCTCGGCATAGATATCGACACCTATTATTTTAATAAGGAACAACTGCTTGAAAACCTGCAATTTGTCAGGGAGAACCACAAAGAGACCCTCGCACAGGTATTCACAGATATCCGCTATACCCGGAAAGACAACGAGGCAATGTCAGAAGGACTGATTCAGGTCCTCAAGCGACAGGGATTCCTCCCGACAAAAGTGTAGAGGTTAGAGTGTAGAACGAAGAGTTTAGTGAAACGTCTCGCCATCGATTTCCTCGAACAGGTGTTTGAAACGGTCGATTTCATGTTGGCAACCCTCGTACACCCTTGCATACTCCTTCGGCACCATAGTGCCTGAGTATTTCTGCTCGTACTTCTCCGTCTCTTCATTGCGGATGCTCACCAACACCTTGAACAAATTACTGTTCTGGAAGTAACAACGCATCTCACCACCCTTGAAGTGGTCCATATCGGCATTGCGGACATAGGCAAACTCAATATTGCCTTTCTCGTCGTAGAGATACTCCTCGTAGAACTCACGGGCGGCATAATTATACTTCCACGTCACGAAATGCAGACTACGGAACAACATCGGCTCATCGGCATTCCCCTCCTCGTTTTCCTTCTCGAAGAAGTACAGTCGTATCCGCTCCTTATGATAGCCCGTTCCAGGAAGATTCTGCTTGATGTTCACCTCATAGTACATCGGACAAGGCATCGACCATTCGCCTTCCTTCTCCCATGCCGCATACTCAGCCACCATCTCCTGTGCCTCCGCATAATGCTTGCGGATAGTACTTATCTCATCCTGCGCCATTGCCACCTGCATACAGCACAGCATCCCGATAAAAACGATAATCCTTTCCATATCAAAACAAGTTTCTAAAAAAACGCCGCTGTATATTTTCGTGTAGATAGTCGCGGTAGAGCCATATCTCACGAGAATGGTAATTGCCCTCTTTGCCGATAAGAGGCAGGATATAGTCGGTAGCCGTGTAGCCATCAACGAAGAGTAGGTTCGACGCAGGATCAAGAGTGACGGTGAGATGATCTTTCTGCTGCTGGTCGATGGGGATGAGAGGCGAAGGCTCGGTGTCGAACGTGGCAGACTGTCCATCGGTGCGCCAGTTGACGGGATTGATGCACACGGCACTTCGGGGCCAGATAGCACACGAAGCATCATGCACAGAGTTATAACAGATAGTGACACCCGTGTCGTCAGCTCCCTGGGCAGGCTTTATTCGGTTTGGGTGCTCGTCAATGAGATACTGCGGTATAGAGGCTCCGATGATGTAGGCAGCCACCATGCGGCTGTAGGTCTCATCATTCATCTCACACAGTAAGTCCAGCGCGATAATGGCTCCCTGACTGAAGCCCGCGAGGATGAATGGACGACCTTGGTTCTGATGCTCCAAATAATAGGCAAATGCCCGGCGCACATCGTCGGTGGCTAGCGGCATCCGCACCGCCATAAGGCTGTCGCTGATGAACGATTGGAGCGAGCACTGGCGGTAGTAGGGTGAATAGTAGTTCCAATTACCGTTTAACAAAACATCCACCCCCTCCATCTCAGCCTTCATCGGTGAGCGCAGGCTGTCGGCGTAGGTATCGGCATAGTGGCACATCATGCCATCCTTCAACACATAGTCGACCGTCTCGGTGGAGACGATATAAAAGAGATCCGCCTTGCCGCCACGCTCGGTCAAATACCACTGCGATACCTCCGCATAGTCTGGCACCTGCGGTATAAACTCAGCCTCCGTCACATTCGACGAGCAAGATCCGCATGACGTAACGCCACAGGCTATGCTTTGCACATAGAAGAGCAGCGCAAGCATCAGAAAATGTCTCATCGTCTTGTTCATGATTGTTATATTTTTGATACAAAGATAACGTAAAATATACAGAACTCCAAATTTCTCACTAAAAAAGTCCCCATGCTTTTTAAAACATGGGGACTCGAATAGACTAATTACTATATTACTCTAAGACAATGGGCTTGTACTTCGGTACGAGTGCCTTCATGATACACCAACCAATCAAGTAGGCGACGGCACAGATACAGAACACCACCATATAGGCGGCAGGTTTACCTTCAAAGCCAAAGAACGTGAAGGCATCACCCTGGTCGGCAGCCCAGTCGAAGAACTTGCCACTACCAAGATTGATACTCATCGAACCGATACCACCAGCCATCGTACCCAAACCGACGATAGTACCAATGGTAGACTTCGGGAACATGTCACCAATAGTGGAGAACAAGTTGGCTGACCATGCCTGATGACCGGCACCCAGCAGACCAATCAGGATGGCGGGCCACCAAGCACTGTAGGCTCCCATGGGCTGTGCAAAAAGTCCCAGTACGGGGAAACAGGCGAAGATGAACATAGCACGCATACGACCCAGATAAGGATTCATGCCCTTCTTGTCGACGAAGTAGGTAGGCAGGTAACCACCGCCAATAGAGAGAATCGTCACAATGGCATAAAGAGTGAAGATGAGCAAAATACCCATAGTAGAGTCGGAGGTATAGCCGTACTGGTCTGAGAAATAGGCAGGAGCCCAGAACAGGAAGAACCACCATACACCATCCGTCATGAACTTACCCACAAGGAACGACCAGGTTTGCTTGTAGGTGAAACACTGCAGGAACGGGATGGTCTTCTCCTCCTTCATATTGTCGCGGTCCTGAGCCTCGGCGAGGTCGTTGTCCTGCTCGATATAGTTCAACTCAGCCTGGTTGACGCGCTTGTTCTTGGCAGGTCTCTCATAAAGCCACATCCACAAACCCATCCATACGAAGCCTAAGCAACCGATGATGATAAAGGCCATCTCCCACCCCCAGGCACGAGCCAAGAGGGGAATAGTGGCAGGTGCGGCAAGGGCACCTACGGACGCACCGCTATTGAAGATAGAGGTAGAGAAAGCACGGTCTTTCTTAGGGAAATACTCTGCCGTGGCCTTGATGGCAGCAGGGAAGTTACCTGCCTCACCAACGGCAAGTATCAAACGACAGGAGAGGAACAGCCATACAGAGATGGTGGCAATGGCCACGGCTGCATCACCCGTCAACTGTCCCAGTTGTGCCACGGAGTCATAGCCCTCAACGGTCATGGCCACCCAGCCGCAACCGGCATGCAGCACGGCACCTAGCGACCATACAAAGATGGCAATGAGGTAACCTTTCTTGGTACCCATCCAGTCGATGAACTTACCTGCGAAGAGGTTGGCGATAGCATAGAACAGGGAGAACATACCCGTGATGGTACCGTAGTCACCATCCGTCCAGTGGAACTCAGGGGCAATGAAGTCCTTCCAAGTAAGAGACAGGACCTGACGGTCCATGTAGTTGATGGTCGTTGCCAAAAAAAGCAACGCACAGATGACCCAACGGAAGTTGGACATTTTTACTGTTTGTACAGGAGCCATAGTTATTATGTTTTTTCGTTATTACGGTATTACGGTATCCCGGTATTCCGAATTATCGGATATCAATCACCGGGATATTGTCCTTGTCGTTGTAATAGAGGTTCTCACCAGCCATACCCCAGATGAAAGTATAGTAATAGGTACCTGCAGCAGCATGCATACTCCACTCCGGTGACATGATGGCCTGCTCGTTATGCAGCCATACCACACGGCTCTCCTGGGGCTCACCCATGATATGGGCGATGGTCTGCTCCTGAGGCAGGTTGAAATAGTAATAGGCCTCGATACGGCGACCATGGGTATGAGGCGGCATGGTATTCCAGGCTGCACCGGGATTCAACTGGGTCAAGCCAAGTTGCAACTGACAGGGACCTTCCTCCAGCACATCATTGACGATGAGTTTATAGACGGTACGGTTGTTACACTCCTCCAGTGAGCCTACAGGTCCCCATACGGCAGCCTTCAACGAGCCCTTACGACCGTCAAGTGTCACCCACTGCGTCTTATAGTGCTGGTGGGCGGTGGCAGAGTTCAGGTAGAACTTGGCAGGCTTCTGGGCATCCTTCGAGCGGAACAGCACTTCCTTGTTCACGTCCTTGTCCTTGCCGATATGACCGCGACCGATGTAAAGCGCTTCTTTGGGAGAGAGGGCATATTCCTTCCCGTCGACAATCACCCAACCGTCGCCCTCGCCGCAGTTCACGATACCAATCTCACGGTTGTAGAGGAAATACTTCTCCTTGATGGTAGGGTCTACGTCAAGGCCCAACTCCAGGAAATTCTCCAACTTCAAGTCTTTCGTTACAGGCATGGCACCACCGAAGATAAAACGGTCGTAGTGGGAATACGTCAAGTTAATCTTATCGGCCTCCATCACCTTCTCCATGACGAAGCGCTCACGCAGTGTCTTCGTGCCATAGTGCTTCACATCCTCAGGATGACAGGCTGTCTGAAAATTCACGGTCTGCTGTGCAGAAACTAACGAGAATGTTCCCATCAGCATTAAAGTCAGAAATGTCTTTTTCATTGTTTATATCTTTTTACTTATTTATCTTTTTACTTTTTCCTCCTTTGCAATACGCTGACGGTTCCACAGCACCATAGCGACGGTGATGACGGTCAAGATACCGGCACCTACCCACTGGAGGTTGTTCACACACTTATAGATAACCCATCCAAAGAGAGAGGAGGCAAAGTCGAGGGCACCAGCCTGGAAGCCTTCTGGAATCTTGGCGGCAGGATCCTGTGTCTGGGCATAGACGGTCTGGGCTGCCTGCGTAAAGGCAGGAGCCATGTCAGTGACAAACCACAGACCGATACCCACTGCTATGATACCGATAATCAACGTCTTCACCACATTACCCTTCGTATAAGGCAGTACCATCACGAATACATAGAACATACCGGCAAGGGATGCCAACGGCAGGAATTCATTACCAGGCAGGGCTACAGCCATCAACAGGGCGAGCGGTATCAGGATCAAAGAGGCTACCAACGTAGTGGGATGACCGATGACCAATGCCGGTGACATACCGATATACACTTTCTTACCAGCCCACTTCTTCTGCACCACTTCCTGTGTCTTCTCAGCGATAGGCTTCAGACCGTCAATGAAGAGTTTCGTAATACGGGGAATCAGTTCCATCACAGCACCCATCGTCACACCCAGAAAGAGGACCTTCTTAATATCGAGTTGTGCCACGGCACCAATCAACGCACCCACGATGACACCTAAGACGATTGGTTCACCAAGTACACCAAACTTTTTCTTCAGACCTTCGGCATCGATGTCGAGTTTCGAGAAACCGGGAATCTTGTCAAGCAACCAGTTGATGCCAATGGCAAAAGCGGTAAAACTCTGACAGAAAGGCTGTGGTATGGAGATACCGTCCATATCCTCGTAGTAGCCCTGAAACTTATCGGCAGTCAGGTCGGCCATCACCAACGTGATGATATAACAGACAATGGCAGCGAAGTAACCCCATGCCAGACTCTGGTCCATCACAAAATAGGCAACAGCACCGATGAAGGCAAAATGCCAGTAGTTCCACAAGTCAATATTCACAGTACGGGTACAACCCGTGATGAGCAACAGGAAGTTGACACCCAGACAAATCGGGATGATCAAGGCACCGACAGCCGTGTTATAGGCAACGGCGGCAGCAGCAGGCCATCCCATGTCAAAGACACCAAGCTGGAGATTATAAAGTTGCGAAATCTCACTCAGCGGTGAACCGAAGTTCGTCGTCAACAGTGCCGTCACGATACCGAGACCGACAAAACCGACTCCCACGTAGAGTCCAGACTTCAATGACTTGCCGAACTTCATGCCAATACACAATCCGATGATGGTGAAAAGGATTGGCATCATCACGCTGGCACCTAAACTGATAATATAACTAAAGACTTGTTCCATTAGATGATATTCATTTGTTTTTAGCGTAGTTTGACTGCAAAGGTAAGAAATATTATTGAGAAAAGAAACGTTTACGGGGAAAAAATCCCGTAAACGTTTAAATCAGTCCTGATAATATACTTTCTTCACACGGTTGCTGACACTGGTCATTACCTCATAGGGGATGGTGTCCAGTACATCAGAAAGTACGGTCACAGGCAGGTGTTCACCAAAGATTTCAACCATATCACCCTCATGGCAGTCGATATCCGTCACGTCAATCATCGCCACGTCCATACAAATGTTTCCCACATAGGGAGCCTTTTGTCCGTTGACGAGACAATAGCAGGCACCACGACCGAGATGACGGTTGAGCCCATCGGCATAACCAATAGGGATGGCGGCAATGACACTGTCACGTGTCAGCACACCCTTCCGACTATAACCCACCGTCTCCTCTTTCGGCACATGACGCAACTGGAGGATGGTGGTCTTAAGAGTCGATACGGTATGCAGCATGCGATTGTCACGTGGATCCACGCCGTAGAGTCCTAAGCCCAGACGACACATATCCAACTGCCGTTCGGGGAAGTGCTCGATGGCAGCGGAGTTGTCCATGTGACGGAGAATCTTATGCGTGAATGCCGACTGTAACTTCTTACTTGCCACATCAAACTTCTCAAACTGCATGGCAGAGAAACGGTCGAAGTCGTCACTGTCAGAACCCACGAAATGGGAGAAGACGGAACGGGGGATGATGGCATTCTGGTGTTTCAGACGAGCGATAACCTCATCGATATCCTTCTCAGGGTCAAAGCCCAGGCGATGCATGCCTGTGTCTAACTTGATATGCACGGGCCATCCCGTGATACCTTCCTTCTCTGCTGCATGGATCAATGCATCCATCAGACGGAAGGAATAGACCTCTGGTTCCAGATCATAGTCGAACATGGTCTTAAAGGCAGTCATCTCAGGATTCATAATCATGATATTCTGTGTGATGCCGTTACGACGGAGCGTCACTCCCTCATCGGCTACCGCCACGGCAAGGTAGTCGACACGATGGTCCTGCAGCGTCTTCGCTACCTCTACGGCTCCGGCACCATAGGCATCCGCTTTCACCATACAGACCAGTTTGGTCTCGGGCTTCAGGAACGAGCGGTAGAAGTTCAGGTTATCCACTACCGCATTGAGGTTCACCTCCAAGATGGTCTCGTGCACCTTCTGCTCCAACAACTCCGTCAGATGATCGAAGCCGAAGACACGAGCACCCTTCAACAGGATGACCTCGTCATGCAGGTTACGGAAAACATCACTCGACACAAACTGCTCGACACCGGGGAAGAACGCCTTGTCGGCAACAGCGATTACATCGGCATGAGACTGAATAGACGTACCGATACCTATCAAACGGTCGATACCCCGTTTAATACACAAATCACTGACCTCCCGATAGAGTTCCGACTTATCCATGCCCATTTGTTGGATATCACTGAGTATCAGTGTATATCGGCGTCCCCGATGGTCAGGACGGCGGTTCATGAAATCAAGGGCAATATCCAATGAATTGATATCGGAATTATATGAGTCGTTGATCAACGTACATCCATGCTGTCCTTCCTTCACCTCCAAACGCATGGCAACAGGCTCCAACTGTGCCATCCGTGCATCCAAATCCTCAGGCTTCACCCCTAAGTAAAGGGCAATGGCGGCACAGGCAAAGGAGCACTCAATGGAAGCCTCATCAATAAACGGAAGATGGTATTCCCCTTGCATCCCATCAATTTCATAGGATATCTTAGAAATACTAGAATTGCTAATTATATTAGAAATATAGAATGGTGCCGACTGGTTTTCCTTGCTCCACCCAATCTTCTCACCTTTATAGCCTGACCTGCGAATGCAACGGCTGATGGTGTCGTTATCACTGTCATAGGCAATCACCTTCGCCCCATGGAAGAGTTGCAGTTTCTCCATACATTTCTCGTCCATCGAACGGAAATTCCTCTGATGCGCCGTTCCCAAAGAGGTTAGTACACCAATGGTCGGCTGGATGATGTCATGCAACGACTGCATCTCGCCTGGTTCACTAATACCTGCCTCGAAGACACCAACCTCCGTCTGTTCGTTGAGTAGCCAGACAGAAAGGGGTACACCAATCTGCGAGTTATAACTGCGGGGAGAACGGGTTACCGTCATCTGCGGTGATAGAATCTGACAAAGCCACTCCTTGACCATTGTCTTTCCGTTAGAGCCGGTAATACCCACTACAGGGATATTAAACTCATCACGATGTCGCTCGGCTAATCGTTGGAGGGCTTCCAATGGGGATGGCACGACAAGGAAGTTAGCATCCGAGAAATCATGGGGACAGGTTGCTTGATTCTCGTCAGAATCATGAACCTGTCCCCATGATTTCTCCACCACGAAGTTTCTCACGCCACGACGATACAGGTCATCAATATAACGGTGCCCGTCATTACGTTTTGAACGCAGGGCAAAAAACAAGGTCTCTTCAGGAAAACACAAGGAACGACTGTCCGTCAACAGCCACCCTATTTGGGCATCGGTATGACCGATACGGCGCGCTCCAATGAGCGTTGTAATTTTCTCAATGTTGTAAATCATATTGCAAAATTACGATATTTCTTCTTTAACGCATCTACTTTTAACATAGTTTTATCCATAAAAGCCTTGTATTCCTCCGATTCGGGATGGAAGGGTCTATGTGCTAACGCTTGCCTAATAGGATGCCACTCGTCAAGAAATTGTTTTGTCGCCTCACTGAAATAGGTCTCGGAAAGACGCTCCCAGATGTAGTCAACGGTCTGTACAGACGGATGTATCATGTCTGCGGCATAGAAACGGTAATCGCGCAGCTCATCATTGACAATCTCATAGGCAGGGAAATAAGACAAGCTCCCTAAGTTAGGGGACTTTAACAACATCTCAACGGCAAGCAACAGGGTCGCTTTCGACAACTGGCTGCCATGAAAACCGTATTTGTGGTAACGGATAGGACTGACGGTTAGAACGATTTGTACTTTTGGATTACGCTCTTTCAGGAATTCCGCCGTCTGGCGAAGATAGCCCGCACACTCCTCCACCGTCAACTCTTCTTCCTGAAACAATCGTTGCGGTCGCTTCTCACAATTATCCACAATCTCACCCGTCTCTTTCAACCGGTAGACATGATTGGTACCTAAGGTCAGGAACACCACCCGTGGAATATCCGCAATCCGTTGGATAGTATGAAGGATAGAGGCAGGATTATACATTACCCCAAAAGGATTGACTGTTGCCCGAAACTTCTCGTCCTTGAAATGTTGTCCGATACTGTCGGCAAAACAGGAACCCACCAACAGCATCTCCTCACAGGGTTCTATCTGAAACGTCGGCTTGGGAATATCAACAACGGTCCTAAACTCCATACCCTCAATTCTCAATTTTCAAATCCCTCAACTCCTACTAATCTGCAGTCCTTTCTTACTGAGCGTCATATCGACGAAGCGGGCATTGGGATTCTGCTCACTCTGTTGGATGACCTGTTTAATACGGGCAGCCGCCTCCGGGTCCTTCGCCACCATATACAGATAACCACCACCACCTGCTCCAGGCAGCTTGTATCCCAAGCACAAATCATCTATCAGATGGGTGATACGACGAACGGAATCGGGATTGGTACCGCTGTCCAGCAACTGGTTCTGCTGCCAGGTCTTGCGTATCAATCGTCCCGTCTCCATAAAGTCATTCCGCTGTAGCGCCTCATACAGGTCCTGGGAATGGGCTTTCATAGACCTCAACATCAACAGTTGTTCATGCTGGTTGAGGAACATCCGACGGACAATCTCCGCCAATATCTTCTTTGCCGTACGGGTCACTCCAGTATAATATAAAAGGTGACATGCCTGGTATTCGGGTTGGGTGAACACATCATTTGGTAACCACCGCACCACGGGATTCTGTTCAAAGCCACGGGTAGTCTCCAGAAGTTTCACACCACCCAGCACACCACCGAACTGATCCTGCCAACCACCGCCTGTCGTCAACAGTTGTTCCAATACCAAGGTACGCCGGCCTATCTCGTTCTTATCCCAGGCCAGCGAACAGAAATCACTGACAGCACCCAACACCGTCGCGGCCAGTATACTACTCGTTCCCAGTCCACTACCTGCCGGTATTGCCGACAACAATGTCAGTTCAATACCTGAACCAAAATTCTCCAACTGGGCTTTCAGCGATGGATAGGTCTCTGCGGAGAATCGGGGCAGGAAACCTGCCAAGGCAAGGGCAGCCTTCGGAATACTGAACGGAGACCCCACATGCATAAAGTCACCTAACTGGTCATAGGTCTCTACGACCTCCGAGGCTCCCAAGTCAATACTGCGTAACACAATATGATGTGTTTCACATGGCTTGACATAAGCCTGTAACGGAGGCTGTCCATTCAATTCGATGGCAATATTCACCACCCGTCCGCCTTCCATCAGACAGAACGGCGGCGTATCTGTCCAACCACCGGCAAGGTCGATACGTACAGGGGAACGTCCCCAGACAATCTGGTCCCGATAGACAGAAAGGCGGGGCACCATACCGGTATTTCCAGAATCTCCTGATAATCCGGAAGCAAGGATTCCCTCCCGCAATAATGCAAACGCACGATCCTTATCATCACGCAACATGGCATCATGAATCCTGTTCATTAAAGGAGCTGTCTCTGGAAGGACGGGAGGCATCGTAATCCCCATCTCCTTGAACTCACGGGAGGCATCATCCAAGTCCAACTGGTAGAACACACTATGCTGCCAGTTGCGGGCCATCATACTCCAGTCTTCCTTACGGAATGCTTTACGTTGAACAAACAACCGACGCAAATTGGCACGTTCGGCGAGGTCGTTACTGTTTACAGCCTCATCAATATGGTAACGGCGGATCTCATAATCCTGTTCTCCCACTGGTACTACATCGATACACTCCCCTGGTTCCAGACGAATGTCCCAGTCATTCTTAGGCACTCCCGTCACGACATTGTCGTAAGTGAATTGCCAACGAGGTCCTATATAACTATTCTCTATCCAAATATTACGGTTCTCAGGAGTGAACTGGTAATGTGTGATGGCATTCTGTATAAAGATAGAGGGATGCGGTTTACGGTCGTGATGCATGATCTCCCGTTGGTCGTTAACGATGTTCTGTATCGCCACGGTAGAGGATATCATCTCCCTCGAGGTACCGAAATGGTAGAATTCACCACCCGGCAACGGCACGACAGCGACAGACAGTTCCCGTAACTCTGGGTCATCGATAGTAGGATGGGTGCCTAACGTACATCCGAACTCGCCATAAAGGTCGTACTCTTTGAGTGGGAACTCAGAGTTCTCTGAGTGCTCCGAGTTCTCCGAGCGTTTCTTTAAAAGCTCCAACGCCTTATCACTCAACAGCCAGATACCGATATCCGTTAGATAGAAATGATCTTTCGATAGTTCCGACAACCTTGCCGTACTCGGTTTTTGCAACATCATCTTCAAGACATTCGGCGTACGGCGGTCACTGACAAAAACGCCATGATCTTTCGCAATCGAGGCATCGAGCCATAAGCCGTAACATACCACATCAGCATCAGGAACCGGACCGATACGCTCTGCGGCACGGATATATACATCACCGCTGACAATCATGGTACGCAACCGCTTCGGTGCCGTCTCCATCATCCGCTCATAGAGCGGCAACTGTAAGTCTAACAAAGTCTGTGAGAGCCGCTGTCCCCGTTCCCATCGGAACACGGGGATGGGAGCCAGTATTTTACCACTGACGGCATAGGAAGGCAGTCTACGACTCTGTCCACCGGCATGCAGGATGATACAACGCTCATCCCCTAGCCAGTCGGCAGCTTGATGGAGCAACCATACGGTACCGCCACCCGATCCCAGCCGGTGACCTATTGGGTCACAGGTACAGAAATAGTCGTCCTTGCTCAGTCCTGTTAGTTCATGAAAGCAGTCCACCAGATTAGGTGGCACGGAGAGCAGTTTCTTCATAGCATCATTCTTTGGTATCCAATACTTTCTTGCGCTGATGCCAAGCCTGTACAGCCAGTACGATGAGTAACAGCAACAGGACAGCCAGTGCCACATAGGCAATGGTCTCTGTCGTAGTGATACTCTTCGGGAAGAAACTAAGCACGATCTCATGCTTGCCGGGCTTCACCTGCAGGGCACGCAACACATAATCGACACGTCCCAGTTCCTGTTCCACACCATCCACCGTAGCGGTCCATCCCGGATAGTATATCTCTGAGAAAACGATAACACCGCCCTTGTCCGACTCCACCTCATACGACAACTGGTTAGGCTCATAGCTCTTGATACGTACCACACTCAACGTGTCCTGCACGATACTCTCGCCTAACTGTTCCTTGAATTTCTTGTCAGCAATCGCCTCATGACGGAGGTTGAGTCTGGCGATACCGTCCAATTCCTGGTTAGCGTTATCCACATAGGTGACTTTATCCACCAGCCAGGCATTACCATAGGTATAGGGATTCTCCACAGGGACGGTCTGACCGCCCTGCAGGGGCAAAATAAAGTACTTAGTATTCAACATGTTTAGCACAGGAAAAACAGAATCTCCCTTTACCAGTGTCATATCACCCTCTGCCTCAGCAATAGCACTGAATGTCTGCTCCATCTCCTTCGAGATATAGGCATCGATAAGTTCCTGATAACGACGCAACTTGGCGGCATGATAGCCTCCAATGCTCTTCACGTAGAAACTCGTCTCATTTTCGTTGAACGTATTAGAGGCAAGGTTTAACACACGGAAATCGAGTGTCTTGTCCTGCAAGATATGGTCGATGGCAGTCGATTTTTGGATAGGTTCCTCACGAACGGTCTTCGACACAAACATCTCGTCGTTCAGGTACCGCTTGTTGACCTGCCACATATCAAAAAGACAGAGGACGGTGAGGATACCCACAAGCCATTCGGCACGCAGTTTCCGATACTTATACAACAACAGACCAACCATTCCGATAACGATAATCCAGAACGAGCGCCAGCAGTCTGCCGTGAAGACGGCAACACGCATCTCCGTGAGGTTTTGCAACAACGGAGTCAACTGGTCGGCAGGAATCTGACTCATCGCCCGCATCTCACTGTAACTGATAAAGTCAGAGAAGAAGAGTTTCGGCATCAGGGCAAACAGCAAAGCAAGACCACCTGTCAGAGCGAAACTGATATAGATGTATTTCATCTTCTTCGTCATGACCTCCAACTCATCCACGACCTTCTTCAACGCCAGCATCGCCAGCAACGGTATCGTAAACTCAGCAATGACGAGGATAGAGGCGACCGTACGGAACTTCGCATACATCGGGATATAGTCAAGGAAGAAATCCGTAAACGGCATGAAGTTACGACCCCACGACAACAGGATGGAGAGGATCGTAACAACTAACAAGGCCCACTTCAACGGTCCTTTGACGATAAACAGTCCCAGGATGAAGAGCATCAGCACGAAGGCACCCACATAGACGGGACCTGCCGTCATCGGCTGGTTGCCCCAATATTGTCCGATCTGTTCATAGATACCGAGATAGTCGTTATTGGCATGCTCCATGGCAGTCTTATTCAGTACCATCGGCACAGATGCGCCACCCTTTGTGTTCGGCACCAGCAACGTCCATGTCTCATCAAGACCGTAACTCCACTGGGTGATATAGTCACGGTCCAGCCCACTGGAGGTCTGGTTGGCGGCATTCGCCTTCACCAATTCACTCTTGCCACGCATTGACTCCTTACCATATTCCCAGGTATGATAGAGGTTCGACATATTGATACAGATACCGATGGCACCACCTGCCAGACAAACACCCGTCGCCTTCAGTACATGCTGCCAACCTTTCTTCTTCACTCCCTCAATCACAAACGCAATCACCATCGCCAGAATGATAAACAGATAATAATAAGTCATCTGCACATGGTTGGCAAGAACTTCCAGGGCACAGAACAAGGCTGTGACAATAAGTCCCCATGCATATTTCCCCCGATAGGCAAGAACGATACCCGCTATCATGGGTGGGAGATATGCCAAAGCGATGACCTTCCAGATATGTCCTGCAGCAATGATGATGAAAAAATAACTGCTGAACGCCCATACGACAGCACCCAAGGTGGCCAGATACCAACGAAAGTCAAAGGCACGCAACAGAATATAGAAGCCCAACAGGTAGGCAAATACATACCAAACATTCTCCGGCAACCACAGGTGATAGGCTTTCTCCACCTTCGCCAGCGTATCGGTACTCTTATACGACGGAGCCGTCTGATAAGTCGGCATACCACTGAATACCGCATTAGTCCAACGGGTACGTTCTCCCGTCCGCTGATAGTATTCCGAAGCCTCTTGTCCTGCCCCACGTCCTGCTGACGTATCATGCCGATAAAGAATGCGTCCCTCAATATCGGCAGGGAAGAAATAGGCAAACGATATCAATACAAATAACACTACCACCAAGATATCCGGCAGCCACTGTTTCAAACTTTTCATAATCAAATTTTTTCTTTTTGGGTGCAAATATACGAATTTAATTCGTAACTTTGCACCATTAAACATTAAAACAATATGAAAATAGGAATTATCGTGGCAATGGACAAGGAGTTGAAACAACTCCAGCAACTCTTTAACGACGGGAATGTACGTGTGGAGAAATGTGGTATCGGCAAGGTGAATGCAGCCTTGGGAGCACAAAGGATGATCAACGAGTATCATCCTGACGTGATTATCTCCAGTGGTTGTGCAGGAGGAAATGGTGACGACATCAACATACAAGACATCATTGTCGGTTCTGAAATCACCTACCATGATGTCTACTGCGGTACCGCCATCGACAACACCACCGTTTACGGACAAGTTCAGGGACTCCCTGTCCGCTATACTCCCGACCCCTATCTGTTGGAAAAGGCTATCAACCTTCAGCCATCATCCATCAGCCTTCACCAAGGCCTGATTGTCACTGGCGACTGGTTCGTGGATACCAAGGAGAAGATGCAAAGCATCATAGACATCTTCCCAGAAGCAAAAGCTGTGGATATGGAGTCGTGTGCCATTGCTCAGACCTGTTATATCAACAAGGTACCGTTTATCTCCTTCCGCGTCATCAGTGACATTCCCCTTCGTGACACTGATGCTTCGCAGTATCACGACTTCTGGAATACCATTGCCGAAAACTCCTTCCACGTCACCAAGACCTTCGTGGAAGGTCTGTAGGCAAATTATTTCCCTGCTACTTTCCTTTTGGCTTCCCTCATATTCATAGCCATCTCCTCGTCAGTCATTGGCTGCCAAGGAATGACAATACGGAGATTCTTGTCTATGATGCAGTAGATATTCTCTTCATCATTATCTTCCATACCAAACCCGTCTTCATCGGCAAAATAACGGCCATCAGGGTAAAGCATCCAGCAAAGGCAGCAAACACCATCACGGAAATCATCATATCGTCCTAAACCACCATAGTCCACATATCTGTGGTTCAAATCATAAGAATGTTCTACTTTCTTTAGTTTCTCCCAGTCGAAATCCTGGTCTCCAAACCCCACCAAATGACTGTTTTCATCTAATAATTGTCTTGCTTTACCTGTAAAGTAATTGGCAAAAAACAATGGACCATGACTATTTCCTATCCACTGCATACCTTCTCCTATTGGATGTACTGAGAGTTTTTCAAGTAATGAATGCCCATGGCATAAAATGCCACGTTCATCGCTAGAGAATGTCAACCCCGTTATATAGTTTGCGTCTTCGCCACTCTTGTTCTGTTCTGCTTGAACACTCATGTCCCTTTGTCGTTACGTTTTACAATTTCAAACCCGAGCTTCTTCACCAATTTTATAGTATTGAAAGCCATTTTACGGTCATAGTCCTTTTCATCCTCTGACAGAGCAGTATAAGGAACAAGATCAGGATGTTTCTTATTGATGTCATCCCTTTCTTCTCCATAAGTCCATCCTTCTTTGATTCGGGCTTCTGCCCACACGTCGTGGGCATTCTCCGCTATAGCTTCTTGCAACTCCTCTAAATCACCATCCAACGGAACATTATCAACATCTATTGGATGCGGTACATATTCCTCTGCGGATTGCAATATTTGAATCATATAATTGTAAGACTCTTTCCAGGCAAGCAGGAAGTCTGACATCAAGATCCTTGAAATATAGGGTTCTTGGTACGGGTCGAAAACAGTAACATAATCTCCCTCGATATGAATCACGACGACTGCATGATTGGTTATGTCTTCCAAATCCACATCCTCTGCATATAGTTTCTCCCGGTCAACGCCAACTACTACATCATTATCCAAATCCAAAGCATGTTGTATGTCATCAATCGTAGAATTGTATTTCCTGCTTACTAACATTCCTGAGCATGCCAACAGATTGCCTAAGCAATAAAGTGGTGTTCCATCAGGTTTCAACCAGTCTTTGCGACGTGCTGTATTCAAGAGCCATTCTTCATCGTATGGAACTCTACGTCGATGCAAAATATACATCTCACACCGAACAGCACAAATATTCTCACCACTCAGTGCTGCAACCTGCATCATAGGCAATTCTACTATTTGAGCAGTCTCGTCTTCTACTTGAAGAGCGATGTCCAGCATTTCCTGTAGTTCCGGGTTTGCTTTCAGGGCATTCAGTACTTCATGCGTCTCGGCTTCATTGGTATTGCCTTCTAAGTAAGCTGCCAAAAGTTCATCGGATATATATTCTTTATTTGCCATATTTCTTTATGTCATTGAGGGCAATGCGAGTCAGTTGAACCATAGCACGCCGTTTGATGTTATATAGATTTGCGGTAGTAATATCCATTTCTTGTGCCAATTTCTCCGGCTCCCAATCTTCAATGATAAGTCGACGGATAACATGTACATACCGTTTCGTTGGCATTCTATCGAAAAGCCTTTCCAGGTCATCCCCCATTGATGTAACTGTTTCTGATGAAACTAATTGATATTGCCCATCATAAAGAGTCTCTTGACTATTGCTATCTATCAACCGTGTCCGTTTCTTAATAAAGAATCGAATAGCAAGAATTTTCAACCATTGATATATTGTGCTACGATATTGAAAGTTTCGTAGCTTACTGGCATCATCCTCCATAAGATAGACATAGAGTTCATTCACCATTTCATCATAGTCCACCTCATAGCTGAACACAAGTTTCATAATACTATTGAACAAAGGTCGACATTTGACGAAGAAAAACTCCTTCGTCACCCGATTGTCCCGTGCAATCAATCCCTGTATGATTTCACGGTCAACCATTCTTCTCAATCTTATATCCTAATCCTGTTAAGAGTTTCAATGTGTCCTCAGCCATGTCCGTTTTGGTTACTAAATATATCGTTACTGTGGTTTCATATTTCCCTGGGGCATGTTGCCCTGTGACATCTTGCCTTGTGCCGTTCCACCTTTTGCCCCTGTTCCACCAGGCATACCACCTGTCATCCCTGCCGAACCTGCTTGACTAGTTCCAATTCCCATCATTCCAGGTAGCATGTTAAGTACTGGTGTATATGTTGCCTTTAATATAGTGCTACTGTTATCACGGAATGTTGTAACCACATCGTTCAAATATTCATTCTTTGCTTTGCCCTTTTGCATTCTGACAAGTTGTTTATAGTCACGATGCCAGTTCTTTGAACGTCCTTCTTTGGGATTGTATCTACAGCTCTCAGAAAGCACGACCTTCATTCTGTACTCACCTGTTCCCCACGACGGATTATTTGCAGCAACTGGCATATACGAACGGGGAACAACAAAGCAATCACCATCAATATTAATTATCTTACGATGTTCTGAGACTGCTCTTTCTCGACTATAAAAATACACAGAATCTTTCAGTTCATCCTCACTGACAGGAATATTTACGGAGAAAGAGCCGAGTTTCACATTATCATATACTTGCACCAATTCATTAATCCAAGATGAATAAACATCCATTTTTATATTGACAGTTGGCGACTGGTGTTCATCAAAACTAAATTGGCTGATTGTGTTCCAATAGTCAATCTCGTCTTGTGAAGCTTTATCTTTTCGCGGCCGATCAATATGATTTGCCTTCAGGTTGGGCAAGAAAGACCTGTATGGATAAAAAACGATGGTATCAACAACCAAGTAAAACTTACTATGAAGGAAAAGATGATCAAACTTAGTCGTATCAATATGGCATACCATTTTCAACACCTCTTTCCCACTTTTGTTAGCGCGAAGAGTAATGCCGTCAAAGTTCATGTCTGATGGATCTAATGGTCCATAATTCGACTGTTTCCCGTAAAAATCGCTTTGGCCTTTTACAGACTGTAGGCTGTCTACGAAAATACATTCTTTCTGTCTCATTTCCTGCCAAGCCTTCTTTTGCCTGGAACGTATATTTATAAGATTGATTATCTCTGTACCGACGACGTTTATCACAGCTGCCACACCGCCTGCAAGCATAGAGTTGCCCATGTTTGTTAGAATGCTACGATTGCGCGAGCGATAATTGGAAGCAACACGATTGAGTTTATCTTTCTTTTCACCATCCATCGGATTGACGCTTAACACGAAAGAAGTCTCCATTCTGTCCATGTCCAGACCATTCATAAGTCCACCATCAGGTGCTCCTATACCCGGCTTAGACTGAGGTGGTTGAGCTTTTGCAAAGTTAACACCTGCAATTAAAACACATGCGATAATAAATAATCTTGTTTTCATTGTTATTGAGTTTTTATTATTATTCTAATCCGTCGATAAGTATAAATGCATTGTAGAAGTAAGGCTTGTTGAACTTTGGTACTGTGACAGTCCGCCTCCTCTGGGTAAATGAACCATTAGCATCAGCAGAAGAAACGCCTCCGTAAGTCTTCTCGTATTTCTTCAGGGTCTCTCTGGCCGACCAAAAAGCCTCATATAAGCCTTTCCCTGCTTCTAAGTTTTTATATAACTGTATGATAAAGAAGCACGAAGCTTCGTCATCCACGCTCCATAGAGTTGAGATGATGGTCTTTACTCCTGCTGTCTTTAATCCTCGCTGCAAACCATATACTCCGTCTGGAGTTATATATCCTAATCCTGACATACATGCAGACATGACCGTCAGACCAACACCATTCATGTTCATCTTAGACAACTCTCTAGCAGATAAAATACCGTCGTGTTGTGAGGCATCATATCCTTCTTTCTTGAGGTTCTTTTCTGAACCAGAAAGGAAAAGACAGCTTTTTGAAAGTTGCATGTCGGAGGATGACGGGCGTATGTCTGTACCCATCTTAGCAACCTCAGCAAACAAACCGTGTGTTGATATATGGACGATATTATATTTCCCCAGCAACTGGTTCAATGCTGCCTCCGTTACGGAATCAGCACGTAATATCAGGTCTTCCTGATGATTCTTCCTTACCTCTTTGATAGAGTCTATTTCTACCGACGAGTTTGGCAGTGGTGAAACATTCAAGTCCATCGAAGCCAGCAGAGAATAGGCCAATTCGTCGTTTCCAATCTCTTTGTCATCAACTGTCAGCCCATATTCTACCCCTCCACAGATTAGCATCTTGTCAGTTTTAAGAACATGCTTTTTCTGCACAAGTAGCCTTGTTGTAGTCAAACGATAGAAATGTTTGCCTGCTATTGATGGCGGTGCCATATATTCAATGCCCATCTGATGGAGCAGTCCGTCTGGAGAGAAATATATGTCGTTACTATTCCCTATTGCATTCGTAATTTCATCATTCCATACCATCTTTCGGAGAATACTGTCATTATACAAGGCATTGATTTTATCCCTGCTCTGTGTATCTGCAAAAACATCTTTCACTGTGAGACCGTCATATAGTTGATAGTCACTGATGTTCGAAGTTCTACCTAAACCGATGAACCTGGGAGTTGTAGACTTCTTATTGATGACCAAGGCACCAAGATGGTTTTCTCCACTCTTTTCATATACGACAAACTCTATTGCACAACCAGATGCAGGAAGTTTTTCCCTCACTTGCTGCCAAGTTATACGGATGGAAGCCAAGGCCTCCTTTCGTTGTGTCTCATTCATTCCCTCTTTAAAGTCGCGTCCCATCTGCAGAAGCACAGCCTTACTATATAGCGCCACATCATACAACAAACCTGGGGCTTTGTCTTCCATCCGGAAGCAGTCTGTTACAAAAGGCTGTTCTGCCATCCAATACTGTTCCCTTTCCGACTCGCTCATTTGGACAAAATGAGTATCAATATAATTACGAGAAATGGAAAGATAATCCTGATAGCACGAAACAGACGTTGCATCAAATTTTCCTGTTTCATCATATTGTAACATCAGAATCTTCGCTTTCTTTCTCAGGCTCTCTGCATATAAGCGTTTGTCGCTCGTACTCTTAAAATAGTTCTTAACCATCTCGATTTCTTTCAATGCTTCAGCATACTGTCCAAGACGTGCGATACAGATTGCACGCCATGACTTGACAATCATGATTTCCTGCTCGCTAACCTTATGCCTAGAATCTTTTTGGAACATCGAATTGGCAAGAACACTGTCTATCTGCTCCAATGCTTTATCATACTTCTCTTGCTTGTAATAAAGTTGTGCTAAATCGCCGTGGACTGGCCAAACGAAATCATCGTCAACTTTCAGCGTCAGTGCTTTTTTCAATGCAATCTCAGACGAGTCGTATTTTTCAGTCAGGTAATATCGGCTACCGTCAATCTTTGCCAAATCTGCATACAATCCATTAACAAATGCTTTTGCCGTTTCATCATCTTCGAAATACCACTTTTTCATTGCCAATGATTGCCTCAATTCATTTGAGATAGTCTCCATATCCGAGTAAATACCCAACATATAGGCGATTTCAGCTTTACTTTTCTTAATGGGCCAATATCTGTTTA
>CACZCT010000007.1 GCA_902779745.1 uncultured Prevotellaceae bacterium | reverse complement strand
CCACCTCCAGACAGTCTGGTGTGTAACTGTCGTCTCCGTCGAGAAATCCAACGTATGGTCCCGTGACAAACAACATACCGTGGTTGCGTGGCATGCCTGGTGAGCGAATACCATCGTTCAACTCCTTGATGATGACGTTCTTGTCATCCTTGAACATCTCCGTAAGCAATGGCAGGTAGTGTGGCTGACAATTGTGCACCACGATAATCCACTCAATGTTCTCGAAGCCGATGGTCTGGGCGCGCATGGACTCGGCACATTTCTCAAACATAGCCATGTCCACATTGTGAAACGGTGTAACGACTGATACCTTATACATGATGTTCTTTATTTTTGGGATTTCTATTTCTGACGTTGCCTTACTGCTTCAAACATCAGTATGGCAGCACTTACACTGACATTGAGGGAGTCAATTTGTCCGAGCATCGGAATACGGATATGGGCATCGGCAGTCTTGCGCCACAGGTCGGTCAGTCCGTCATGCTCGGTACCCATCACGATAGCCGTACCACAGGTCATATCGGTGTCGTAATAGAGGTGGGAATCCTGCAATTGGGCGGTCAAAATCTTGATGTTCCGCTGTTTCAGGAAAGCTATGCACTCTTCGGAAAAACATGTCACACAGGGCACTGTGAAGGCGGCACCCACGGATGAGCGAATCAAGTTAGGATTATAAAGGTCTGTCAGTGGGTCACATATTATGACAGCATCAATTCCAGCGGCATCGGCCGACCGCAGGATGGCCCCCAGATTACCAGGTTTCTCCACACGCTCCAGGACCACTATCAACGGATTTTTACCTAACGACAAATCGTGAAGGCACATATTCTTCGTCCTCACCTCGGCTATTATGCCTTCTGTCGAACCACGATAGGCAATCTTCTCATATACATTGCGAGATACCTCGAAACATCGGACACTGGCTGGAGCGTGAAAATCGGGGACTAACGCAGAACAAAAGAAAACCGTGTCTATCTTGTAGCCAGCATGCAAGCAGTGTGACAGTTCCTGTTGTCCCTCAACCACAAAAAGACCCGTCTTTCTGCGTTCTGAAGACTTCTGCTGTAACATCAACAACTGCTTGATCTTCGGATTCTGTAAACTCGTTATCTGTTCTGTCACGACTGCGAAGGTACGAAGTTTTTTCGGAATCTACAACGATTACGTTAAATATTTCTTAAATTTTGAATCAAAGTGGGAAAACTCTTCGTATCTTTGCAACACAATAATCTATTAAAACAATCGAATATGAAGAAATTTGTTATTGGAGACCGCACTAAAGATGAGTACATCTCCGTTCTTGACACAGAAAGCAAGAAGTTAGAGTTCACGAACCATATCGGTTCAGCTAAGGAGTTCATGGGTTTTGAGGACACAAAGGCAATCCTGAAGAACCTGCAGGAACAGACAGGCGGCTACTTCCAGGACCTTCAGGTCTACATCAAGGATGAAGACGGAAAGGCACATCGCCCTGATGAGCGCGACATGATGCCGTGGTAAACTGAAGAAAAAGAAAAACGAAGAAGAGGACACATCTGATGTCCTCTTCTTCGTTATGGAACCAGTTTCCTGGCTTACCTTTATATTACTCGCCCTTGATAGCAGCTACGCCTGGGAGCACCTTGCCTTCGATAGCCTCAAGCAGAGCACCACCACCTGTAGAGATATAAGATACCTGGTCGGCCAGACCGAACTTGTTGACACAAGCTACAGAGTCACCACCACCAATCAGTGAGAATGCACCCTCAGCAGTAGCCTTGGCAATAGCCTCACCGATAGCACGGCTACCAGCAGTGAAGTCATCGCACTCGAAGACACCGGCAGGACCGTTCCACAAAATAGTCTTGGCACCCTCGATAGCCTTGCGGAAGTCCTCCTGGGAAGCAGGACCGGCATCAACACCCTCGAAACCGGCAGGCACCTTGTTGGCAGGGCAGGTGATGATTTCAGCACCAGGCTTTACAGTCATGGTGTCGAAGTCGAGACCATTGGTAGCGGTGCAGTCAGAACCCAGAACCAGCTCAACACCGTTCTTCTTAGCCAGCTCCTCAACGCCCAGTGCTACATCCAGCTTGTCGAGCTCTACGATAGAGTCACCGATCTCACCATTGTGAGCCTTGGCAAAGGTGTAGGTCATACCACCGCAGAGGATGAGCTTGTCAACCTTACCGAGCAGGTTCTCGATGATACCGATCTTGGAAGAAACCTTAGAGCCGCCCATGATGGCAACGAACGGACGCTTGATGTTAGAGAGCACGTTGTCGACAGCCTGTACTTCCTTCTCCATCAGCAGACCCAGCATCTTGTTGTCAGCATCGAAGTAGTCGGCGATGACAGCAGTAGAGGCGTGTTTGCGGTGAGCAGTACCGAAGGCATCCATCACGTAGCAGTCAGCGTAAGAGGCGAGAGTCTTGGCAAACTCTTTCTGAGAAGCCTTCATAGCCTTCTTGGCCTCGTCGAATTCGGGAGTACCCTTCTCAACACCGACGGGCTTACCTTCCTCCTCAGGATAGAAGCGGAGGTTCTCGAGCAGCAGTGCCTCACCCATCTTCAGGGCAGCGGCAGCATCAGCAGCCTTGGCACAGTCGGGAGCAAAAGCCACGGGAACACCGAGAGCCTTCTCTACAGCCTCGCGGATCTGACCCAGTGACTTCTTCATGTCAACCTTTCCTTTGGGCTTACCCATGTGTGACATGATGATGGTAGCACCACCGTCAGCAAGGATTTTCTTCAGGGTAGGCAGGGCACCGCGGATACGGGTGTCGTCCGTAATCTTACCATTCTCGTCCAGGGGTACGTTGAAGTCTACACGTACGATTGCCTTCTTACCGGCAAAGTTGAATTCATTAATTGTCATAATCTTGTGTTATTTAAATGAGTAAATATTCAAAATCAGATTGCAAAGATACAAAATTTAGTTCATAGTTCATAGTTCATAGTTCATAATTTAAAACTTTTTTGCGTATCCTGCTGTTATCCAACAGCCAGGCTGGGGTACATTGCCATAGTCTACATAGCGATGACCAGTCAGGTTATTGCCTTCGAGATAGAGGGTGTAGCTGTCTTGATGCCAGTCGAGACGGGCATCGACGACGGAGTAGGGATGGTAGTCGCACACCTTTCCGTCAACAGTAGTATAGCTGCCCATGCGGTCCTGCCAGCGGTAGTTAAGGCTGAGACGGAGATGGTCCGAGATAGTCCAGCGCAGCGAGGCTGTCACCTTATGCCGCAGATACTCCAACGAGTATTGCGACTGGAGGTATGCTGCCTCCTGCTTTTGCTGGTGCAAATGACAGTAGGAAAGTTGAAAGTTTAGAGTTGAAAGTTTAGAGTTTAAAGAGATTTCTTGTCCCAAAGTGTTGAGTTTTGTGTAGTTGACACTCTGCCAGACAGCATTGGGATCACGGGTATCCATCACCCAGTCAATCATGTTACGGGCATGATGATGGAAGATACTCGTTTGTGCCGTTAACCAGTGGTTGCTGTATTTCACGCCTCCTTCAACGGCATGCAGTTCCTCGGGTTTTAAGTATTTGTCTGCCTTATGACCGCCAACGCTGTAATAGAGTTCAGTGAACGACGGCATACGTAACGAGGAGTTATAGCTGGCATACACTTTCCAGTGGTCGCCGATGCGGTAGCTGGCATCGATGCCAGGATAGAGTTTGAATGGCATTTGGTTCCAGGTGTTCTTGATGGCAATAAAACCAGCAGAGAGGGTGAAGCGCTTCAACAGAATGTTGTGCTCAAGGTGGAACGAGAGATTCGAACGGTTGAGTCCTACTTTATAATGACTGAAAGGGTCGGAGAGAGGTTCGCCCAAATTAGTGCTGACGATATCTTCGTTGCGGAACTCGGCACCCATGGCGGTGCGTCCCAGTTGCCAGTCGAAGTATGTGTTGAGATTGATGCCAAACACGTCAGAGCGGTGATAATTGAAGGGAACTCTCTCTTCTGATCCACGAATCAATTCGAAGCGGTCGTAGCTACGGTTCCAATAGATGGCAGGTCGGACATGTAGTTTTCCTATTGTCAGATCTCCCTGTAGAGCCGTATAGATTTTCGTAGTACGTTCATATTGTTCGTCGAACTTGGCACTGTAGAAGGTGTTGGAACCGAATCCCTTGACGGAAAGACCTCCACTCCAATTCAGTAGCAGTCCTTCGCATTGGTATCCGCCTTGGTAGAACACTTTGCCCCCACTGTAGTCGCTATTCAGACTACCAGCCTTGGAACGGCTATAGCCATCGCTACGAGTGTAATTGCTACTCAGACTATGGAGCCCTAAGGCAACACGTCCTGCTGCTGACAGATAGCCGAACGAACCGTCTTCCACTCTTACTTCAGCCATCTTACTCCTGACATCTCTCGTCACGATATTTATTGCTCCGACTAACGACGATGTACCATAGACACGTCCGGCAGGACCTTCGAGTACTTCTATGCGCTCGATGTCACTGATGTCGCACGGTAGGTCAAAGGCATTATGTCCTGTCTGCGGATCACAGATGTTGATGCCGTTGAGCAGGATTGTAATCTGCTCGCTGGTGCCGCCTCGGATACTGACATCCGTCTGGGCACCGATGGGACCGCGCTGACGAACGTCAACGCCCACAGCCATCTTTAATAAGTCGTTAATACTTTGTACAGGCGCCGCCTGAATCTCCTCACGGCTCAGTACAGTTACCATTCTCACTGCTTGCCCTAAAGCAAGTGGTGCGCATGACCCAGTGACTTCCACGTCATCGAGTGTCGCCTCTTTGTCTGTCTGGTCATCATTGGTGGTAACAGTCTCTGTCATGCCCTTGTCGTCAATGGCAGCACTTGCAGAGGTCAGTGTCGCTACACTCAGCACACTGATGGTTACTACTCGTCCCAAACAGGCAAAAAGTGCATATCCCTTCCTGGTAAAATGGTGGAAGCGGAGTGCCTTGCGCTGATTGAAATTTGGTTTGTACATCATGTGAATTGTAAAAAAGCGGGTGCAAAGGTAATACTTTTTTTAGTAAATACCAAAACTATTATCCGAACAAAGCACGGAGGGCTTCTTCTACTTTGCGTACAGGTACTAACTCGATGTTGAACTTCTTGCGGTCGAGTCCCGAAAGGTTGTATTTCGGTATGATGATATGACTGAATCCTAATTTCTCGGCCTCGGAGATGCGTTGCTCGATACGGGCTACAGGGCGCACCTCACCACTCAGTCCTACCTCGCCAGCCATGCACCAGCCGCTCTCTATCGGCGTGTCGACATTGCTTGACAGGACAGCAGCGATGACACTGAGGTCCATTGCCATATCCGTCACACGAAGACCTCCCGCGATATTCAGGAACACATCCTTCTGCATCAGTTTGAAACCAACGCGTTTCTCCAAGACAGCCAACAGCATGTTCAACCTGCGTTGGTCGAAACCTGTGGCACTGCGTTGTGGCGTGCCGTAGGCAGCGGAAGAGACGAGTGCCTGTGTCTCGAGCAGGAAAGGACGGACACCCTCGATAGCACTGCTGATAGCCACACCGCTGAGTCCCTCATGGTCTTCTGTCAACAACAGTTCCGAGGGATTACTGACTTGTCGGAGTCCTGTCTGCTGCATCTCGTAGATACCCAATTCGGATGTCGACCCGAAGCGGTTCTTGATGCTCCGCAGGATACGATACATATAATGCTGGTCGCCCTCAAACTGGATGACGGTATCGACGATGTGTTCCAAAATTTTCGGACCTGCCAGCGTTCCTTCCTTGGTGATATGTCCGATGAGGATGACAGGTACACCACTTGTTTTGGCAAAGCGGAGGAGGGCAGAGGCACACTCACGCACTTGAGCAATGCTGCCTGCGGAACTCTCGACATCTTCGGTGGAGATGGTCTGTATTGAATCGACAACCACCAGTTCTGGTTGTACCTCTTTGATATGTTCGAAGATGGTTTCGAGGGAGTTCTCAGTGAGAATCAGGAAATTATCGGAATCTACGGATTTTCCAGTATTTCCAACACTTAGCCGCTCGGCGCGCATCTTCAACTGATGTGCACTCTCCTCACCGCTGACATACAGCACTTTCTTCTCTGGTAGGTTGAGCATCGTCTGAAGCGAGAGCGTCGACTTACCGATACCGGGTTCACCACCTAACAACACGATGGAGCCAGGCACCAGTCCGCCACCTAGCACGCGGTTCAGTTCCTCGTCATGCATATCGATGCGAGGGTCGTCATGAGCAGAGATATCTTGAAGGCGCAGCACCTTGCCAGCAGATAGTGCGGAGGATTGGGCGGATGTACCGTTGTTCAGACCCCTCCTGGCCTCCCCTAACTTAGAGGAGGAACTGGCTACTTTGATTTCCTGAAATGTATTCCATTGTCCGCATGCAGGACATTTGCCAATCCACTTTGCAGACTCCTGTCCGCAGTTGGAGCAGACGTACATGATCTTGTCCTTTGCCATAATGAGTGCAAAAGTACTTAAAATCTTGGAGAAAAACAAATAACTACAAAAAAAACGCATGATCTTCACAGACCATGCACATTTCTGACTTTATATCAATTGATAGTGGCGGAGGGCATGAAGGATGCCGTCTTCGTCAACAGAGGTCGTGGTGAACGTTGCCTCTTGCTTCAGCGAATCGAGGGCGTTACCCATCGCCACACCAATACCAGCCGTACGTATCATCGAAGCATCGTTGCCGCCATCCCCAAAAGTCATCGTGTTTTGCGGGTCGAAACCGAAGTGCTTGGCCATTGTCAGCACACCCTCTCCCTTGTCTGCTCCCTTCGCAGTGATATCAGTAAAGGCAGGATGCCAACGACCTGACGTACAACAGGGAATACGAGCCATCAGCTCACGCTCATAATCGGCAGAGAAGAAAGGTGTCAACTGCAGGATGCGCTGCTGCATCACTTCCTCTATAGGTTTTGCCAGATTGAGGTTCTCGACGGCTATCTCCTGACGGAACACTTGGTCGACTTCGCCGATGGGGTCGAAAACTGCTACATCCTTCTCGCCTACGACTATCACACCATACTGTTTCTCTTGAGCATCGTCAACGACCAGACGGGCGGCATCGTGTGGGATATCCTTGCAACTGATCACCTCGTCGCCTACATAGCTCAACGCCCCGTTGATGGTGACATAGCCATCAATCAGATGCTCGATAGCCCCAAGGTTTGTGATAATCAACGGAGGCCGTCCTGTAGCTATAAACACCTTATGTCCATTAGCCTTCGCCTGTGTAAGAGCTAATATCGTAGACGGAGGTATCTCGTGCGTCTTAAAACTCACCAGCGTCCCGTCAATATCAAAAAATAATGCGTAATGTTCCATGCTCTTATTCTGACTACTTACATCAGACATCTTCCTTCATTCCTCATCCTCATCGTAATGATCCCCGTCGGCGATATCTTCAACCACCTCAGTCTTCGAGAATACAGGTTTCATACCGTCCCATTTGAAGGTATGCCTCAGATACCCTTTCGGTCCGAATTCCGATATGATTAAATCCTTACCCTCTTGTGGCAGATCATAGTAGAATTTGGTATCTTCCGTTGTACGATAGCCGTCAATAATCTGCGGCTCAGGAGTCAACGTGCGTTTCTGAGGGTTATAGTCATAGAAGCATACGAAATGGATGCTGGGTTCGACAGGGTTGCCGAAGTATATGGCAAACAGGCGGTGTCCGTTAGTACGTTTCCAGTAGCATACCTTCATGAACTCTGCAATCAGCGGACCCGACATAGCCACTTCCACCCATCCGTTCTTGGGGTCATAGTGGACAACAGGCTGTGAATCTCCGTTACGCTCAAGGCGCAGACCTTTCTTCATTGTCTTACGGGCAGCCTTCACCATCCATGTAGGCCACCTCTTGTCGAAACAATCCAGCATGGCACCAAGTGTATTGTTTTCCACACCACTCAATGTCTCATGCTCCCATTCTTTTTCTATAACCACCAGACTGGTACTGCCTTTACGAATATCCTGCCCCACTGCTGTCATACAAGACATCAGTGCCATCATGGCTATCAATACATGTTTCTTCATAACTTTATTATTTTGTTATATCGTTTGCGAAATTACAAAAAATTTTAGAATTGACAAAGAAAAGCCCACACCTTGATTTATAGATGTGGGACAATTATTATCTACAGGAGATACTGGAATACCCCCTAAACAGATATTTCGATAAGAGATGAAGGGGCTTAGTGTAGTGAGAGGGGTGGTTATCGAGGCGCACCAGCGCACCAGCGCACCATTTCGAAATGTGAGGTTATAAGAAATGGAAGGACATTATATTATATTATTATATAATTATAATTATATAATAATATATAGTAGATTTTTAGAAATTATTCCAAGTTGAATTTTCCTAATGGTGCGCTGGTGCGCTGGTGCACCGGTGCGCCCCCTAAAATTTTAACACTTTAAAAAGCAGTTTTTTCCGGGAATGCTTGTTTCGTGTTCTTATTATTTGTACCTTTGCACTCATTATGAAGAAGATCATTTGCGCTATTGCCTGTCTGGTGCTACTGGTGGCCTGCGGACAATCTTATGAGGAAACGAAGCGACAGACGCGGAAACAGCGTCGGGAGGCTCTGCGTCGGGACTCGGCGGCACTGAAGATTGCCGTGATGCCGACACTGGACTGTCTGCCGATGTATGTAGCAGCATATCATCAGTTGTTTGACACGCTCAACGGTGGCGTACGTCTGAAACCGTTTATGGCACATATTGACTGTGATACCGCCTTGGAACGTCAAAGGGTAGAGGGTAGTGTGACCGACCTCGTCAGGGCTGCATGTATTGAGAAACGAGGTGTCAAGTTGCGCTATGTGGCTGCGACGAACAGTTACTGGCAGTTGATTACCAACCATAACTCACGTATTCGTCAGTTGAAACAACTGGATGACAAGATGGTGGCGATGTCCCGTTTCTCGGTGACTGATATGCTCTGTGACCTTATCGTTGACTCTGTGAAGCTGCGGGACGAACATGTGTTCCGGGTGCAGATCAACGACCTGAATGTGCGGATGCAGATGTTGCAGAATAACGAGATGGATGCCCTGTTCTTCTCTGAGCCTCAGGCAACCATGGCCCGTATGGCAAAGAATCCTGTGGTATTGGATACGCGGAAGCTGGATATGCAGATGGGGGTGATTGCCTTCCGTGAGAAGGAGATGCGCCGTCCCGAAAGACAGAAGCAACTGGACCTTTTCGTGAAAGCGTATAATGCGGCCTGTGACTCTATCAACAAGAAAGGTGTCAAACACTATCGTGACATAATTGTGAAAAACTGTGGTGTACCGTCTGCCGTCGTCGATTCGTTACCGAAAGACATCAAGTACCAACACGCCATTGGTCCTCGCCAAAGGGATATGGATATGGCACAGAAATGGCTTCAAAAGAAATAGCTTATGACGGGTACGGAAAATCAATTACGGAGAGTGGCCATCGAATTGCATCAAGGTAATGCAGGACTTGCCATTACAGAGATGGAGACCTATCTTGCCGCTTATCCTCAACCCCAGACCTCTGAACGTCTGAATGGTATCAAGGCGGAATATGAACTGATGACGGACTATTGGCGTCGTGGGGTGAATGACCCGCAACTGGAACAGCTTTATCAGCATCTGCTGCAACGGGTCTATGTGCTCTATGCCAATATAGCCACCTATCACCGGATGCGCTCGTATCCAGTATTGGCAGGTATTTATAACCGGGTTCGTCTGGAACGTCAGGACTGGTCGTTGTCAGAGATTCGTCAGGAAATGGAGGCTTTCGTGAGCGATGTCGCCATGTTGGAACTGGAGCCGGAAAATACAAGACAGGAGAAGGCGGAGTGTCTTTATAAAGAGCATCAGACACAGATGAATAATCTGTTCTCGTACGTCCTGACCTCCCGGATGTGGACGGAGGGAGTAGGACACGACTTTGAGGAGATACTGATATCCCCGACGATTGACAGTAATGACCAGCAACTTCTGGTGTCATCGGTGACCTTGTCGTTGCTGAACCAGTTTGACATGACAAAGTTCCGTACACTGGTCAATGTCTATCGCCGTTCACAGGATGAACATGTACGACAGCGTGCCTTGGTGGGCTGGGTGTTGTCGCTGAAAGAAGAAATGCGTAAAATATATCCGGAACAAGAGGAGGCGGTGCTGTCACTTCTCACGTCGGAAAAGGTGTGTGAGGAATTGACGGAGTTACAGATGCAGTTGGTCTATTGTCTGAATGCCGAGAAAGACACTCATACTATCCAGCAGGAGATCATGCCGGATATCCTGAAGAATAACAATCTCCAGTTTACCCGTTTTGGTATAGAGGAGCGGGAGGACGACCCGATGGAGGATATCCTGCATCCGGAGGCTTCTGAACAGCGTATGGAGAAGATGGAGGAGACTTTCGGTCGTATGATGGACATGCAGAAACAGGGTTCGGATATCTATTTCGGCGGCTTTTCCCAGATGAAGCGTTTCCCCTTCTTTTATGATATCAGCAACTGGTTCGTTCCTTTCTATATGCAGCATCCTGATATCATCCATTTCGTACGCAGGATGGAAGGGAATAAGTTTCTGGAGAAGGTGATGCGGCAAGGTCCTTTCTGTAATAGTGACAAGTATTCTTTTATGATTGCTTTCCAACAGGTTATGGAACGGATACCTGAGGGAATGCGGAAGATGCTGGAGCGCGGAGAGGCTACGATGGGAGATGTTCCGGAAGAGGAGATGCAGACACCTGCCTTTATCCGTCGGACCTATCTGATGGACCTGTATCGCTTCTTCCGATTGTATCCTAGTAGGAATGAGTTCCAGAATCCCTTTGACACGAGTCATAACGAATTAGGTACCTGTGAGTTTTTCAGTCTATGGCTGTTTAAAGGCTCTCCGCTGGAACCGTATAAGGACCAGATTGTACGCTTGTTAAAACGCCAGAAGTTAGAGGAGAATGCCCAGCAGTTATTGGAGTCATATAGTGAAGACCATCATACCTTGCAATACTATATCTGGTCAGGGATGTTCGTGAAGGCATTGGAACTGGAGCCAGGAAACCAGATGGCACTTCAGGGATATGCCCGTGAAATGTTTAATAGAGGAGCATTTGAAGAGTCTGCCGAGGCTTATGACGAACTGCTGATGATGAATCCTGACAAGACCAGTTATCTGCTGAACAAGTCCATCTGTCTTGTCAACCTGAAAGACTATGAAGGGGCTATGAAGATATTGTACCGGTTGAATTATAATCATCCGGAGGACAATCATGTGAATCGGGTATTAGCTTGGACACATCTTTGTAGTCACCAACTGGAACAGGCGGATAAGATATACAAGAAGTTGACATCAGAAGAGAAGGTACTTCAAGAAGACTGGGAGCATTATGGCTATTGCTGTTGGTTCTCAGGCAGGGTGGATGAAGCCGTTAACTGTTTTAAGAAAGCAATAGGAGATGTTCGTCCTGATAAGGTTTCCTTTAGTTTTGACTCCCAGTTGATAGAAGCGTATGCCATCAGCGAGATACAGGTCAGACTGATGCTGGCTGCAGTCTTTTCCTGATTTTCCGGTAACACCATGTCCATCCCAAAGGGATACCCACTCCGACAATGGCATAGAGAATCCAGAAACAGTCTTCCTTGGCATGGTCGTGGATGACCATGTGGCATCCTATCTGGGCAAAGTCCATGTCGTAATACCATATCTTTATCAGGCTGACAACCTTATAGCTGATGATATGGAAGACAAAAACGGGTAGGGTATTGTCACCGCAGAATACCAGGAAACGCTTGACAACTCCCTCCTTACGATTCAGGTAATGGGCTATATTGTAAGTCATCAGGAAACCACAGATGGCCGGGACAGGTAAAGAGATGAACTGAATGAACGACGAGCGCCAGTTCATGTTGGCTGTCAGGTATTTGGAGAAGAGGAAGACGATGACGGCAAAGACCAAAGTGCCCCACCATGATATTCTGTAATGATGTTTCCATTTGTGAAACAAGAAGCCGCACCCGAAGAAGAAGGTACCCATAATTTCCCGATAGCCTCCCTGGATCAATGTGATGATACGGAGTCCTTCCGATGTCTTCCATGCTGCCAGCAGGAGCATGAAGACACAAACTCCGATAGGGGCAAGGAGTTCGCGATGGGGAGAGAGCTTTTCATATTTTCCTGCCAGGTAGTCAATCCCCTTATATATAATAAGGTATGCGATGCTTGCCACTAGTAACCCACGGAAGAACCAGAAGGCACCGCAAAGAAACTGGTCATATCCGCCCATCGCAGTGATAATATTCCACAGATTCTGCTGCATCTGGTGCCAGGAGTACGGATGAGTGACCCCTCCGCTCCAGTTGCCGTACTGCTCGTTGAGGATGCCGAAGTCGAACATCCAGTTATGGATAATCAAGAAGAAAACAGCCCATTTGACGAAAGGTACATAAAGTCCCTTGAACCGCTTTTTTACGAAGGTCGCTTCGTCGTTCAAGTATCGGAGTGAGAAGAAATAGCCCGCGGTGATAAAGAAGACGGGCATATGGAACTCATAGAGGAAGGCACTCACCACATCAGGGGCATCAGCATGACCAATAACCATCAGGATGATGGCAAGTGCTTTGCAGATAGAGATGACGGTATTGCGCTGCATAGTGTTATAGGAAGGGAGCTAACAAATGGGCAAACCATCCGCGGAATTTCTGCCAGCCTGTACGGAACTGGTCCCATGACTCAGGAGTCAGGAGGAAACATTTTTCGGTGTCCCGGGCAAACATGTCATCCAGTTCACGAGTTGTCGCTTGGTCGATGATAACGGCATTCTGCTCGAAATCACATTTCAGACTGCGGGCATCCAGATTCGTACTGCCTATCGTACAAAACCGTCCGTCTACCATCATGATTTTGGAGTGATGGAAACCAGGCTTGTACATCCAGATAATAGCCCCGCGCTTCATGAGCTTATGTGCCTGATAATAGGCACAGTCAGGAGTCAGGGGAATATCGCTCTTTGCTGACTGCATAATCTCCACTTTCACCCCTCGTTTGAGTGCTCTGGTCAGGGCACGGGTGACACTCGGAATAAGGGTGAAATAGGGGTTGATGATCTTGATAGAATCTTGTGCCTGGTCAATGGCACTGATGTAGAAGTCACGCATAATGGATGGCGTCCGATGAGGCTCTCGGGTGATGATACCCACCATTTTCTTGCCTGCAGTAGAGGTGGTGTCAGGCTTCAGTCCCTCGAATTTAGTCAAGGTGCCGCCGCGATAGTATTTCATACCATGTACGTTCTCACCTGTTGTCCGATTCCATATCCTTATGAATATCTTCTGTAGTTCATTGACGGCATCCCCCTCAATACGACAGTGCATGTCACGCCACTCGCCGACTTGTTCCGTACCTTTGATATAGTAATCAGCAACGTTCATCCCTCCTGTATAGGCAATCTGTCCGTCAATCACGACTATCTTCCGATGATCGCGTCCGAAGATCTTATTAATCCAGGGGAAACGGATGGGTTCGTATTCTACGATTTGAATACTGTCGTCCCGTAATGCTTTCAGGTGGTATTTCTTCAGTGGCTGATTGTTGGAGTCATTGCCGAAACCGTCGAACATGGCACGGATTTCCACACCCTCTTTCCGTTTCTCCCGAAGGATGTCGAAGAGTAAGGAGGCAATAGAGTCATTGCGGAAATTGAAATACTCCAGATGTACACTGCTCTTTGCCTGACGGATGGCACGGAACATGTCGTCGAATTTCTCCTGTCCCGACATGAGGAGTGTCACCGAGTTGTCATTGGAGAATACGGTTTTTTTGGAACGTAATGTATGAACAATCAGCGAGTCACTCGTCTGAGCGCCCGCTGGTTGTAGGATGAGGATTAATAATGCGATGAATAATGTTCGCAGCATGTTACTTTTTGTTCTTAAGACGATATTCAAGTGGAGTCATTCCAAACTTCTCCTTGAAGATGTTAATGAAATTCTCCGCTGTAGAGAATCCGATATTAATGGCAAGCTCACTCATGTTAATGTTTGTCTTTGTTAAGAGTACACAAGCATGCTTGAGTCGGATTTCACGAACGATCTCTGCTGGCGTCTTTGTCGTAATGTTACGAATTTTATGGAAGAAGGCAACACGTCCCATTCCCATTACTGATGCCATCTCTTCCAGGCTGATTTGTCCACGGCTCATATTCTGAAGGACATACTGCTCTACGTTCTTCATTAACTGACGGTCCATCATGCTACTCATGGAGTAGTTGCCGATGGTCTCGTCCTCACCGTAGAATTGTGTCATGAGTTCGTTCTCCTTAGCCTGTTCTGCGGATTTCTGCTGTGTCTGGGCCTCTTGTTTTTCTACAGCGGGCTCTTCACTCGTTGACTCGGTATTACTTTGGTTGGGTATGACATCGTCGTCATATACCATGGTTGCTGTTGTCATACTTGCATTATGTCCTTCAAGCATACGTGTCTCACGACCCTCAATGGTATTTTGTTCCATTTCGATAGGACCTAATCCCATTAGTTTGTTAAATCGCATGACAGCTTCTTGTACATTGAATGGTTTTGCAAGGTAATCGTCTGCCGCCAGGGTGATATTCATTTCCTTCATCATCTCTGGTGTCAAGACGGAATCTGTCATCAGTACGAATTTAATTTTATGTGTCATGGAGTCAGACTTCAGCTTGTTGCACAGCTCACTACCAGTCATGTGCTTCATGGCTTGCTTACAGATAACCAGATCAGCTTTCATGGCCTCAATATCTGGAATAGCTAGTCGAATGTCGTCATAGACATGGAAGTCATAGACCTCGCGCAGATGAGCGTTCATGAATGTATTGAACTCTCGGTTGCTGTCAATGAATACGACATTGAACTTCTGGGTCTTCTTGTCGAGTCGCAAAGGCTGAATCTTCGCAGTCAACTCAGAGGTGGCAAGAGACGGTAATGTGATTTCTCCCTGATCATTCAGTTCCATACGGTCTTTTGCAGTAGATTCTGCTTTTGCCTCTGGATTCTCCAGAATTGTCTGCATCTCTGAAATACGGGTAATGATCTGTAACATCTGGAAATGGAGGGAGTTCAACTGCTCTCTGCCTTCCAGATCACTTTCTTTCTCCGCAAGGTTGCCGATGATCGTCGTCATACGAGCCATTGGCTGGCGGAGCTCGTCACTGGTTAACTTGATTTCCTCACGCTGGCGTTTCAGTTCATCGACAACGGTGCGCTTCCTTGTCATGAAGTTTCTCACCTTCTTGTAACCATAGCGCCACAAAATAAGAACGATAATGGCTAGAAGGACATAAACGGAAAGCATCCACCATGTCAACCACCATGGACGTTCGATGGTGATTTCCAGTTTACGTTCCTGGTTGCTGACTGCACCGTCGGCACTCACAGCTTTCACGTGCAGGGTATATTTCCCGCTACCTAAGTTACGGAATCTGACACCATGCAACAAAGCGTCCCCATTACGCCAGTCATATTCCAGGCCTTCCATCCAGTACATGAACTGCAAACGCTCTCCCTGGTTATAGTTTCCTGCGGCAAACTTAATGGTAAAAGTATTCTGTCTGTTCTTTAAGGTGATTCTGTTGCTCTCGTTGAGTGCTTGAGGCAATATGACATTCCCGTTATAATCATGTCCTACCATGATTTCCTCTTCTCCAATAAACAATTGGGTAAGCATCACACGAGGAAGGGAACTTTGATCCTCTTTCCGTCCGGCTCGAACCCAGTTGACACCAAAGAGACCGCCTAAAAGCACAGAGCCGTCAGATTTCGTCAGGATAGCCCCGGTATTGAACTCGTTGCTTTGCAGGCCGTCTTTGGTATCATAATTGTAAAGACCATATCCGAAAGTTCCCTCCTGACGGTTACGTTGAACGACGATACGGCTGACTCCATTACTGGTCGTTACCCACATATTACCGCTTCTGTCCTCTGTAATACCACAGATGGAATTATTACAAAGTCCATCCTTTTTCGTGATATAGTTCAAAGAGTCATTCGCTACATTCAGGACATTTAATCCTTCACGGGTTCCTACCCAGATAAGTCCGCGAGAGTCTTCATATACTTGGGTGATATAGTTGTTGGTGAATGTCTTGAGATTGGTAGAGTTACCTGTCAGGATGGTCTTTTTCCTGTCCGACAGATTCAGTATCATCAATCCTTCTGACGTACCAATCAGCAAGATGTTGTTCTTTCCGTAGAACAGACAGGTGATATTGTTGGTATTCAACATGCCATTCTCACGGGTATAGGATGAGAAGGTGTTCATCTTCGGGTTATATACCTGTAAGCCTCCGTTCGTGGCAATCCACAGATTCCCGCTCTTATCTTTTGCCAGTGCATTGACGTGGTCGTCAATCAATGTCTTCATACTGTCGCGGACAGCAGAGAAAATACGCGATGTACCTCCCTGAATACGGGTCAGTCCGTTTTGGCGGGAACCAACCCAGAGACTTCCGTCCGTTGTCGTTTCCATGCAGGACACTTTCTGGCTTGCCAACGTACCTTCGAAACCCAGGACTCCCTTGTCACTTGTTCCATACCAGACCGTTCCATTTGCATCTTCCGCTATGGCAGTTACATCTCCTAAAAAAGACGATTGGAACTTATAGATATTGTCACCATAGAAGGCGACTCCGGATTTCTCTGTTCCCACCCACAACAAATCAGTGTCATCTACATAGACGCTTTGAATGCCGATTATTTCCTGTGCCATCTGATTGTTTCTGCCATCATGTGGTTGTACAACTTCCATTTCATGGGAGTCGACATTCATACGGATAAGTCCTGTGCGGTCGGTACCTATCCAGATGTTCCCGCTTCGGTCTCCGGCCATGCCGTTGACACTATGGTCTACGGCAACACCCGTGAGTCCTAGGCTGTTACCAATAGCCGTGTCCCATACGTTGGTGTTCTTGTTGTAGAACATCAAAGTTCCCTGACCATATAGCCAGATGTTATCAGCCTGGTCGGCATAAACTTTCAGGGTAGCACTTTTGCGGAGGTGCTGCTGGGCAATCAGGTCTGTTGCCCACACGGTATGCTGCTGGTGCATGATATCGCAGCAAACCATCCTGCCGTCTTCATAAACGATGATGGCACCGTCGCGACATTCTCCGATAGAGCAGATAGAGCCTTGGGGTACGCCGTGACTGTCATCGGTATACCCGAACTCATAAAGTAGTTGTTGCTGCATGTTATAGGCAACGACTCCCTTGTTGGGAATAGATGCCCATAAGTTCTTGTGGCGGTCAAAGAAGACTACGTTCGGTTGTCCCTCTATACCCATTCTGGCAAAGACTTGTTTCATGTCGCGCTCAAAGGTCTCCGTTTGGGGATGATAGACGCAATAGCCTGCTGATGTCTGTATCCAAAGATTGCCGTCAAGGGCCTCCTGCATGCTGATAATATAACTGTCAGACAGGGAAGACCCGTCTTGTGAGTTACTTTGGAAGTATTTGAAAGTATAGCCGTCATAGCGGTAGAGTCCGGCAGGTGTTCCAAACCAGATATAGCCGCGACCGTCTTTCAAGATACAGTTAATCTGACTGCTGGTAAGTCCATCCTTGATGTCCAGCGTTTTAAAAAGGTAGACACCTGCTGCTGCCAGCGGTAGCGCAAGCATCAACACCATCAGTATTTTTTTCAGTCCTTTCATAGCCTGTCTGTTTTTCTTGTTAGAGGATACATGCATAACGGTCAACAATACCCAATAGTTTTTTGTGGTCATCGGATACCAGAACGTTGTGTATCTTATGTTGATTCATGATTTTCTGTATTTCGGAGATCTTTGTCTGCGGTGTCACCATTTTAGGTGTCTGGGTCATGATATCCCTGACCGTTCGGTCGAAGAACTCTGCTTCCCATCGCTCCATGGCACGACGGATGTCTCCGTCTGTGATGATACCGGCAATACAATCGTTCTCGATGGCAACGCCCAGTCCTAATTTCCCCTTGCTGACAAGGATGATGGCTTCGCCCAGATGCATTTCCGGCCCCAGTAGCGGAAGGTTCTCTGTAATCATGACATCTTGTGCTGTGGTAAGCAGTCGCTTGCCCAGTTCGCCGCCAGGATGGAACTGGGCGAAATCCTGAGGTTGGAAATGACGCTTGTTCATCAGGGCAATGGCAAGTGCGTCCCCCATCACCAGTGTCGCTGTTGTGCTACTGGTAGGAGCCAGATTCAGCGGACATGCCTCTTTTCTCACGCTGACGTTAAGATGGCAGGTGGAATATTTTGCCAATAGGGATTGCGGATTGCCGCTCATAGCAATGATGGGAATCTCCATGTGAAGTACCATGGGGATAAAACGTAATAATTCGTCTGTCTGTCCGGAATAGGATATGGCAATGACGACATCTCCTTTTGCCATGACTCCCAGATCACCGTGGAATACATCCAAGGGATTGATGAAAAAGGAGGGGGTTCCGGTAGAGGCTAAGGTGGCAGCAATCTTTGCTCCGATGTGACCGCTCTTTCCGACTCCTGTCACAATGACCTTGCCATGACAATGCATGATTAATTCGACAGCCTTGTCGAAGTTGTCGTCAATCTGGGATGTCAGATCAAGCACGGCTTGTGCCTCATCCTGGATGCACTGTATGGCGTTTTCCTTTGTCGTCATATTTTTTATAGTTCCTATAGTGAATATAGTTCCTAATTGTTTTATATTAATTTCTCTATGAGTGTTTCCAGTTTGTCCAGTTCCAGCATGTTAGCGGCATCGCTGAGTCCCTGATCAGGAGTAGGGTGGACTTCAAAGAACCATCCTGTAGCCCCAAATGCTTTGGCGGCAAGCGCCATCTGCGGCACATATCTGCGGTCTCCTCCCGTCTTCCCGTTTGCTCCGCCAGGGCGTTGTACGCTATGGGTGCAGTCCATGATGACGGTGGGTACCAATTCTAGCATATCCGGGATATTACGGAAGTCTACCACCAGATTGTTATACCCCATCATGTTGCCGCGTTCTGTCAGCCACACCTCTTTGGCTCCGGCCTCTCTTGCTTTCTCAACGGGATAGCGCATGTCCTGTCCGCTCAGAAACTGTGCCTTCTTGATATTCACTGTCTTGCCTGTCTTTGCCGCAGCGATGAGCAGGTCTGTCTGCCGACAGAGGAAGGCAGGAATCTGAAGTACATCCACCACTTGTCCGACAGGCACTGCCTGCCAGGCCTCATGGATGTCCGTCAAAATACGCAATCCGTATTTCTGCTTGATATCGCTCAACATTAGTAGTCCATGGTCTATGCCTGGGCCACGGAAAGAGTTGATGGAAGTGCGGTTGGCTTTGTCGAAAGAAGCCTTGAATATAATGTCAGTTCCCTGTCTCTGATTAATATCCACCAATTTCGCTGCAACGGTATCGAGCAGTTCTGCGGATTCAATGACACATGGTCCTGCGATAATCGTACTTTTCATATTTATAATATGACCCTATTTCCTTGCAAAGGTAGAAAAAAACTTCCATACCTGCAAGAAAAGCGTACAATTTTGTATTAAATATGGTAAAAGTCTCTTATTTGATATGTATATCCTGTTGTGGGAAGGGAATCTCGATGTTGTTTTGACGAAGTGTGTCATAAATGGTGTTCAATACATCACTGATGACGTATGACTGCTTGGGGGCATCGGCCCATACGAACATCTTTAGGTTGATGCCAGAGTCTGACAATTCTCCGACCACGGACTTTGCCTTCTTCGATTTGTCGATCCACTTATGCTTCATCTTGTTGACGGCACTGTCTACCAGTTCGATGACCTGCTGGAGATTGCTTCCATAGGCGACGCCGTATTTGATGACGGCAAGCACATAGCCATGGTTGCGGGTGAGGTTCTTGTAGTTCTTCGTAAAGAGCTGGGAGTTCTGGAAAGTGATGACCTCTCCGTAGAGTGATTCGACAACCGTTGAGGTATAACTGATTTTTGTAACCTTTCCCATCGTGCCGTCCAACTGTATCCAGTCACCCACCTTGATGCGTCCTGCCATCAGGGTGATACCGTAGTAGATGTTCTCGATGATGTCCTTGGAGGCAAAACCGATACCTGTCGACAGACCGCCCGTTACCACCATCAGCCAGGCAAGGGAGATGTTCAGGATGCTCATGGTGACGAGGAACCAGATTCCCCATACCAGTACCTGAATGACATTCCTGCCCATTACTTCCTTGCTTGCCGCCGTAGTGGGGTCGCTGATCTGGTAATGCATCCGCAAGAACTTGAGGATGGTCCTGCTAGCATAGGAGAAGAAGAACCACAGGCTGACGACAATGGCAAGGGAGACGATGCTGAGTCTTAAGTTCTTCAGGTCGACGAAGTCGGTATTGAAGATCTTCCAGCAGATGTCGCTGAGATTGAAGACATCGGCAGCCCAATAGATGCTGAGCATCACGGAAGCAACACCGGCAATAGGTAATAACACCTGATAGAGCAGGTGGTATGCCCATGTCTGGGTGATGGGCTTCTCTGCCAACCGGTGCCTGATACCGTAATATTTGAGGTACTGTAAAGCACAGGTAATGGTAAGGATACAGGTGAGTTGCATGGTCCACCAGATCAGCATCTGTACCGCCATCAGCGTATATCCTGCCCATGAGCAGATGACTGCCGCTATGAAGACGAGCAGTGAAATATAACTGTAGAACATGTCCGAGCGCGGGACGTTCTTTTTATGTCGCCTGATGACGCTCCATTGCCAGAGTGCGCAGAGAAGAAGGACAGGAGGGAATGTAATATTGACTAGTTCGCTGGGTATCAGGATGATGCGGTATACAATAACGATAAAGCTGACTGTCAGCAATGGTGTATAAATCCGGAAGGCGCTTCTGATCTGGTCACCCTTCACGCGCAGCAGTAATGAGATAAGTATCACGCCCATCAGCCAGGCGAAATTCACCAGCAGGTTACATGCCATGATAATGAAATTCTGGTTGGCGACGGCAAGTGCAATGCCAAGGATGATGGCAAAGGTGACCGTGGTGGTGGCAAGTGTGATACAGGTTCGTTTCTTCATGAACTCCTCCGTGCGGAACCGCCTGGGTACGATATAGCGGATGACGGTGAAGTTCAGGATGGAAGCGATGATGGCATAGATGATAATCGTGATGAGAAGTCCGAAGATCCACCGACTGTCCCATTGTGAGTTCTCGCTGGGCTTGTATTTCTTGCTCACCGTCCGACTGGTAATCTGCCATTGCCGTTTCCAGTTCTTCAGGATATTGAAATAACTGTCGTCCCCGTTCTTGAAGATACTGGTCTGGATGTCGTTATACCGTTTATGGGCATAGTCGTTCAGGTAGGAGAGTCGCTGTTCCGTCGTTTTGTAATAACGGATATACTCCTGCATGTTGGAACGGTTCTCGTTCAGGGAGTTGCGGATGCTGGTGGCGAGTGTCAGACAGACACTGCGGTCAATCTTCGCCTTGTCGCTCAATGTCTGGATGGGCATCGCCTTCAGGGAGTTGATCAGGGAGTCGTAGCGGGCGATATCCGCATCTGTCTTGTTTAAAAAGGTCTTGAAGGGGATCTTCTGCCGCTGGAAGGCATGGTATTGCTCTGTCGCCTCATGGCAGGCATAGGTCAGGTCGAAGACATATTCCTGTTTCTGCGAGTACAGCATCAGCGAGTTTTGGTTGGACAGCTTCATGGTGGAGATCAACTGGTCTCTCACTGCCTCGCTCTGTTTCTTGTTCATCTCCATCATCTGGGTCAGTTCACGATGGTAGGTCGTCAGCTCCGAGCGGAGAATCTTCAATGTCTGTGGCAGGTCTTTCTCCTTCAGCACGGCATGTGCATGGAGTGTCCCGACCAGTATTCCTATGATGAGGAGAAGTTTCTTCATTTTTGTTTTTACCTGATTTAGTTTGCAAAATTAAAAATAATTTTCCATTCTCCCCCTACATTTCTCAATTATTTTGTATCTTTGCAGAAAATTAAAATAGAGATTTATGAAATTAATAGCAGATAGCGGAAGTACCAAAACAGATTGGACACTTCTCCATAATTCAGGCATGCGTACTGACAATGTGTTTATGGCAACCTTCAAGACGCAGGGTATCACCCCCATTCATCAGTCACCGGCGGAGATCCGGCAGATCCTGGCACAGGAGTTGATGCCACAGCTCTCCACCTTCTCGCGGGCCCAACTTGTTAATTCGAAAATTCTTGAAAGTCCCTTGCTTTCCAATATCCAGGTTTACTTCTACGGCAGTGGCTGTACTTCCACCCACGTTCCGATGATGAAGCAGATGCTGTTTGAGGTATTTTCTCCGCAGGCAGTGGAGGTGTACAGCGACCTGATGGCTGCTGCCCGTGCCCTTTGCGGTCATGAAGAAGGTGTCGCCTGTATTCTGGGAACTGGTGCGAACTCGTGTTTGTATGACGGTGAAAAAATCACACAAAACACACCGCCCCTAGGGTATCTCCTCGGAGATGAGGGGAGTGGGGCAGTATTGGGTAGGTTTTTCATGAACGCCCTCTTTAAGGATCCGCAGTATGCCAATCTATGTGATGCCTATCTGAAGGAGACGGGATTGACGATGGCTTCTATTATTAATAAGGTTTATAGAGAGCCCCTTGCTAACCGTTTCCTCGCCTCCACGGCCTCTTTCGTCAGCCAGCATCTTGACTTTAAACCGTTGCGCCAGATGGTGATAGATAATTTCCGCTCCTTCTTCCAGCGGAACGTGACTCATTATCAGCGTCCCGATCTGTCCGTCCATGCTGTCGGCAGCATCGCCTGGTATTTCCAGGAGGAACTGCGGGAGGCTGCCAAACAGGAGGGCTTTGTCCTTGGGAACATCATGGCCACGCCGATGGAAGGACTGATCAAGTATCACCAGTAGCTAACTGGTAAATTAGACATAAAACCAATACTAACATGAAAAAACTATTACTACTGGCGATGGCGGCTGCCATCGTGGCAGCCTGTCAGAAGAAGCAGGAAGTGACGACGGACTTTGTGCGCGTCGAGAACGGACATTTCGTCCGTGGAGGTCAGCCGTATTATTATGTGGGTACTAATTTTTGGTATGGTGCCATTCTTGGTTCTGAGGGACAAGGCGGCGACCGTGTCCGTCTGGGACGTGAACTGGACGAGATGAAGCGGATGGGTATTGACAACCTGCGCATTCTCGTGGGCTCTGACGGTGAGCGCGGCGTGAAGACGAAGGTTGAGCCTACGCTCCAGATAGCCCCCGGCGTGTATAATGACACAATCCTGGCAGGCCTGGACTACCTGTTGATGGAGATGGGCAAACGTGAGATGGTTGCTGTGCTCTACCTGAACAACTCCTGGGAGTGGAGCGGTGGCTATGGCTTCTACCTCGAACAGGCAGGAGCAGGCAAGCAGCCGCGTCCTGACGAGGCAGGCTATCCTGCTTTCATGGAGGCGATGAGTAAGTATGCCACCAACGAGAAGGCGCACCAGTTGTTCTATGACTATGTACGCTTCATCATCGGACGTACTAACCGCTATACTGGTAGGAAATACACGGAAGACCCAGCCATCATGTCGTGGCAGATTGGTAATGAGCCGCGAGCTTTCTCCAGAGACGCACTTCCTGCCTTTGAGAAATGGCTCGCTGAAGCTTCTGCTCTGATCCGTTCACTCGATAAGAACCACTTGATTTCCGTGGGCAGTGAGGGCTCGTGGGGCTGTGAGAACGACTTGGGCTGTTGGACACGGATCTGTGCCGACAAGAATATCGACTACTGCAATGTACACCTCTGGCCCTATAACTGGGGATGGGCAAAGCCTGACTCGCTGATTGAGCACTTGGACCGTGCCTGTCAGAATACGAAAGCGTATATAGACCAGCACCTTGCCGTCTGTGACAGTCTGAACAAACCCCTTGTGATGGAGGAGTTCGGCTATCCCCGTGACGGTTTTCAGTTTGCGACAGGCACTCCCACGAAGGGACGTGACGGCTATTATAAGTACGTGTTCTCACTGGTTGCCGACAATGCAGAAAGCGGAGGCAAATTCGCCGGTTGTAATTTCTGGGGCTGGGGAGGCTTTGCAGAGCCGAAGCATGAGCAGTGGCAGGTGGGTGATCCCTATACCAACGACCCTGCCCAAGAGGCCCAGGGGTTGAACTCCGTCTTTGCCGGTGATACCACCACATTAGCTGTCATTCGCTCTCAAGTAGACCGTATGAGCAGGGTAAAATAGGTATTTTGCCAAGTTGTATGTGAGAAAATCCATAAAGTATCATTGTTTTCTCAAAAATAATGTTAACTTTGCAGTCGTAATAATAACCGATAGAACTTAAAACGATCAGATTATGAAGCGTATAGGAGTCATCCTGCTACTAATGGTACTAGCCTGTTCCTTGCCATTGAAAGCCCAGATCCGCGGCAGTGAGATTCAGGTGAATGTAGTGCCTGACCATCAGGACTGGAAGTATCAGGTGGGGGAGACGGCAACCTTTAAGATCAGCGTGACCCGTTCTGCTACCTTGGTTGACAATGTTACTATCGACTATGAGGCAGGTCCGGAGATGTATCAGGATGTCAAGAAAAAGGGCGTGGTACTAAAGGACGGTACGCTGACACTGAAGGGTAGGATGACAAAGCCCGGCTTCTATCGTGTCGACGTGAAGGCCTATGTGGGCGGCAAGGAATACAAAGGAGCCTGCGGCGCTGCTTTTTCGCCTGAACAGATTAAGCCCACCACGGTGATGCCTGAAGACTTTGAGTCGTTCTGGAAGAATGCGATTACAGAGGCACGTAAGACAGACCTCAATCCTACTAAGCGCCTGTTGCCCGAACGATGCACCAAAGACGTGAACGTCTATGAGGTGTCGTTTAATAATATGCAGTGGGACTACCGTACCTACGGTATTCTCTGTGTTCCTGTCAAGCCAGGCAAGTATCCAGCTTTGTTAAGGGTTCCTGGTGCCGGTGTGCGTCCCTACGGTGGTGATATTTATACGGCATCACAGGGTGTCGTCACCCTCGAGATTGGTATCCACGGTATTCCCGTCACCATGGAGCAGAAAGTCTATGACGACATCTTCCATGGTGCCTTGAACTGGTATTGGGAGTTCTATACCGACGACCGCGACAAGAACTATTACAAGCGCGTGATACTAGGATGTATCCGTGCTCTCGACTATATCGAGGAGTACACGCCCTGGAACCATCAGGAGATGGGTGTGTCAGGCTCCAGTCAGGGTGGCTTCCTGACCCTTGCCACGGCAGCCCTTGACAAACGCATTACCTATTATGCGCCCGTCCATGCCGCCCTTTGTGACCATACCGCCTCCCTGCAGGGCGTTGCCTGTGGATGGCCCCACTATTTCTACTGGAACAAAGGAAAGGGACAGGAGAAGCAGGTCGAGGTGTCACGCTATTATGACGGTGTGAATTTCGCCCGTCTGATCACGGACCGGCAAACGGGCTGGTTCTCTTTCGGCTATAATGACGATGTAGTGCCTCCCACCACGGCGTGGGCTACCTATAATACGGTGAAAGGTCCCAAGATTATCTCTCCCTATCAGGCAACCTGGCATTTCTGGTTCCAGGAGCAGTGGGACGAATGGGAAGGCTGGATGCTGAAGCAGATGAAACCAAAGGCTCGGCAGTTGGAGGAGCGCCTTGCCGACTTGCAGCAGAAGGGTTATATGGCAGGTCATCAGGACGACCCGTTCTATGGAATCGGCTGGGCCTACGAGGCTGGTAAGAGCGACGTGCTGTCGACGGTGGGCGACTATCCTGCCGTGATGGGCTTCGAATTGGGCGGTATAGAGATGGCGGATGCCAAGAATCTGGACAGTGTTCCCTTTACAAAGATCCATGACGAACTGATTGCCCATTATCAGCGTGGTGGTATCGTGACCTTGAGCTGGCATCCGCGCAACCCCGTGAGTACCAAGCCTCACGGCGGACTTGACGGACAGCAGTTCCCTGAAGGCTCAGCATGGGATGTCACGGACAATATCGTCGTCCGCAGTGTACTGCCAGGAGGCAAGAATGCCGAACTGTTTCAGACATGGATGAAACGTGTGGCGGACTTCGTGGAGTCCCTGAAGACGGAGGATGGACAGCCAGTTCCCATTATCTTCCGTCCCTGGCATGAGAACAATGGTTCTTGGTTCTGGTGGGGACAGAAACTCTGCTCGGACGAGGAGTTCAAGGGGTTGTGGAACCTGTTGCAGGACTATATGAACGAGCGTGGCTTCACGAATCTGCTGTGGAGCTATTCACCCAACCTTGACGGCAACTGGACGACAGAGCGTTTCCTACAGCGGTATCCGGGTAATGACCGCGTGGCACTCATTGGCGAGGATGCCTACCAATGGGGTACGGAGGAAGACTTCGTCAGGCAGTTGAATGCCGACCTCACATTCCTCACGCAGTTTGCCAAGGAGAACGGGAAACTGCTTGCGATGACGGAATGCGGATTCAAGAATATTCCTGACCCTACGTGGTTTACCCGTGTACTGAAACCCCAGATGGACAAGTATCCCATCTGCTATTTCCTGTTGTGGCGAAATGCCGAGCATGAGTATTTCGGTCCTGTACCGGGTACTCCCTGCGGTGATGATTATAAGAAATTGTCCAAGGCGAAGAATGTCCTATTCCTGAAAGAGATTGCCGAGAAATAAGATAAAACAGAAATAAGACAATGAGTGATTTTCAAGAGAGAGTAAAAGCATTACGTGCTCACCACGAAGAACTGCTGACGCGTAAGAACGAACCTCTGGAGTGGGGGAATGGTATTTATGACAAATGGAAATATCCGATCCTGACAGCCGAGCATACTCCCCTGGAGTGGCGTTACGACTTCAACGAGCAGGATAATCCCTACCTGATGCAGCGCATCATGATGAATGCCACCCTGAACTCCGGTGCCATCAAATGGAATGGCAAGTATGTTCTGGTAGTCCGTGTGGAGGGAGCCGACCGTAAGTCTTTTTTTGCCGTTGCCGAGAGTCCTAACGGTGTGGATAACTTCCGCTTCTGGGAGGAGCCAGTCACTATGCCCGACGATGTGATTCCCGCTACGAATGTCTATGACATGCGTATCACTGCCCATGAAGATGGCTGGATTTACGGGTTTTTTTGTGCTGAGCGTCATGATGACTCCCAGCCGGGAAACCTCAGTGCGGCAACGGCAACGGCAGGTATCGCCCGTACGAAGGACCTGAAGACCTGGGAGCGCCTGCCTGACCTGAAGACGAAGTCACAGCAGCGTAACGTGGTACTGCATCCAGAGTTCGTCGACGGGAAATATGCCTTCTATACACGTCCGCAGGACGGTTTTATCGATACTGGTTCCGGCGGCGGTATCGGCTGGGCACTGGTAGATGATATCACGCATGCCGAGGTGAAGGACGAGAAGATCATCAACGCCCGTCACTACCATACCATCACGGAGGTGAAGAACGGGGAGGGACCGCATCCCATCAAGACACAGAAAGGATGGCTGCATCTTGCCCATGGTGTCCGTGCCACTGCCGACGGCTTGCGTTATGTATTATATATGTATATGACCTCCCTGGAGGATCCCACGAAGGTGATAGCCCAACCGGGCGGTTTCTTCCTTGTTCCGACAGGGGATGAGTATCTGGGTGACGTGATGAATGTCGCTTTTGCCAATGGATGGATTGCCGACGAGGACGGAAAGGTGTTCATCTATTATGCTTCTGCCGATACGAGGATGCATGTCGCCACCTCTACCATAGACAAGCTGACAGACTACTGTATGAATACGCCCGAGGACGGACTTTATACGGCAGCATCAGTGGAAACCATTATGAAATTAATCAATAAGAATAAACAACATGGCTAAATCTAAATTCTCAGAGAAAATCGGTTACGGCTTCGGTGACATGTCGTCCAGCATGTTCTGGAAGATATTCTCTTATTACCTGCCGTTCTTCTACAGTAATATCTTTGGCTTGTCACTGGTCGATGCCGGTGTACTGGTACTTGTTACCCGTATCTGGGATGCCGTCAGTGACCCGATGATGGGTATTATATCCGACCGTACCAATACGAAATGGGGAAAGTACCGTCCTTACCTGTTGTGGGTGGCTCCGTTCTTCTCCATCTGCGGTATCCTGTTGTTCACCACACCGGATCTGGACTATGGCGGGAAACTGATATGGGCGTATGTCACTTATATCCTGATGATGACGGTTTATACGGGTATCAACGTGCCTTATGGTGCCATGCTGGGTGTGATGACCGACGATACGAACGAGAAAACGGTGTTCTCTTCGTTCCGTATGTTCTTCGCTTACGGTGGATCGTTTATCTCCCTGTTCCTTTGGGAACCACTGACCAATCTGACGGGTGGCTATGGTACTCCACGGGGATGGTTCTGGGCCATGGTGATTATTGCTGCAGCATGCTTTGTGATGTTCATCCTGTGCTTCTTCATGACCAAGGAGCATCTGAAGACAGTCTCGACGGTCAGTGTGGGTAATGACTTCAAGGCCTTGCTCTCCAACAAGCCCTGGTGGCTGTTGATCGGTGCGGCATTGTGCTTCAATCTGTTTAACACTGTTCGTGGTGCTACGGTTGCCTACTTTTTCCAGGACATCATCGGTGCCAATGTCAGTCTGATATTCTTTGGTTTGATGTTTACTTTCTATGCTGGTCTGTTCCTGGGTGTCGGAGAGGTGTCTAACATGGTAGGTGTTGCCTCATGCGTGTCTATCTCTAGTAAATTGGGAAAGAAGACTACCTTTATTATGGTGAATGCCTCGTTGGTGGTGTTGAGCATTCTGTTCTATTTCATCCCATGTACACCGACAGGTTACTGGACGATGCTTGTCTTCCAGATCCTGATTTCTATACTGACGGGTATTATGTCACCGTTGGTATGGAGTATGTATGCTGACGTGAGCGACTATGCCGAGTTGAAGTTCCGGACCGCCTCTACTGGCTTGATCTTCTCCTCCAGTTCAATGGCTCAGAAATTCGGTGGTGCTATCGGTGGTGCGGCAGTGCTGTGGTTGTTGGATGGCTTCGGCTATATCACGGATCCTGCTCAACTGGCAATGGGAGTCACACAGCCTGACGAGGCACTGAATTGTCTGCGCTGGCTGATGAGCTTCATTCCTGCTTGTGTGGCGCTGATCTCTATGTGTGTGGTATGGTTCTATCCGTTGACCACTGAGCGTATTAATGCGATTAACGCAGAACTGAGGGAAATCCGTGCCGTGGAGGATTAGTATGATAGAGACAATGAAAAAGGAGATGCAGGATGTTGTGGAGAACAACATCCTGCACTTTTGGATGAATAAGATGGTAGACCGTGAGCATGGCGGTTTCTACGGTCGTATGGACGGGAAAGATGTACTGCATCCTGAAGCAGAAAAGGGCGCTATCCTGAATGCCCGTATCCTATGGTCGTTCTCTGCGGCGTACCGGGTACTGAGGAAACCGGAATACTTGGAGATGGCAACCTATGCCAAGGAGTATTTTGTCTCCCATTTTATTGACAGGGAATATGGCGGCGTTTATTGGAGTGTTGACTATAAAGGGAATCCGTTGAATACACGTAAGCAATTCTATGCGATCGGTTTTGCACTCTACGGTATGTCGGAGTATGTTCGTGCCACAGGCGACAGGGAGGCGCTGGACTATGCCCTCCAGCTCTTCGATTGTATAGAAGAACATGCCCTTGACCGTGACTTCAATGGCTATATCGAGGCCATGACGCGAGACTGGCAGCCCATTGCCGATATGCGTTTATCAGAGTTTGATGCCAACTTTCCCAAATCGCAGAATACCCATTTGCACATCATCGAGCCTTATGCTAATCTCTACCGTTGTCTTCAGGAGATGCAGGCCGCTACCTCGTGTGACTACGTACCTGTCATAGGCTCTGTACTGCCTGTGGATGTGACAGTCTCGCAGGAGACGATTCTTTGCGTAGAGGTAGCACTGCGTAACATTATTAGTATTTTCACCGATAAGATACTGAATCCAGATACTCATCACCTCGATTTGTTCTTTGAAATGGACTGGACCCGTGGAGCCGGACATCTGGAAAGTTATGGGCATGATATAGAGTGCTCGTGGCTGATGCATGAAGCGGCATTGGTATTGGCTGACAAAGAGGTACTTACTAAAGTGGAGCCGATTGTCCATATGGTGGCAAAGGCTTCCGAGAAGGGACTGCGTCCTGACGGCTCAATGATTCATGAGGCCAATCTCACAACAGGTCATGTGGATGATGACTTGCATTGGTGGGTGCAGGCAGAGAATGTCGTGGGTTGGATGAACATCTATCAGTATTTTGGGGACGAGGAAGCATTGGACCATGCCGTTCGTTGCTGGCAGTATATCAAGGATAACCTGATAGACTTTGAGCATGGCGAATGGTATTGGAGCCGTCATCCGGACGGTACATTGAATATGGTAGATGACAAAGCCGGATTCTGGAAATGTCCTTACCATAACAGTCGTATGTGTTTAGAGGTCATTGAACGAGCAATCAAATGAGTATGAAAAAAGTATTAGTTATCGTTGTTTCCTTGTTGGGTGTGTTGGCTGTTTCTGCCGGCAACGACCGTCCCGCCTTTGGGGAAAGGCCTAAGTTGGTGGTAGGTATTGTGGTTGATCAGATGCGATGGGACTACCTCTCCAGATATTATAATAAATTCACGCAGAAGGGATTCCGTCGGATGATAGACGAGGGCTACAGTTTTGATAACTGTCTGATCAACTATGTCCCGACAGTGACAGCTATTGGTCATGCTAGTGTTTATACGGGAACGACACCTGCTTTCCATGGCATCTGTGGCAATACCTTCTTTGTTGACGGGAAACGGACCTATTGTTGTTCGGATACTACGGTGATGACGGTAGGGACTGACAACAAGCATGCGGGAATGATGTCGCCTGTCAATATGTTGTCTACGACGATTGGAGACCAGTTGCGGATGCATACGGATTTCCGTTCCAAGGTCATTGGCATTTCTTATAAAGAGCGTGCGGCAATCTTGCCTGCCGGTCATGCTGCCAATGCTGCCTATTGGATGGACCTGAAGAACGGACAGTTTGTGACCAGTACCTATTACATGAAGGAACTCCCTGACTGGGCGAAAGAGGTCAACAAGAAGATGTCGAAGAACGGAAAACTGAAGGAACTTGGTAGTGATGTCGGCCTTTCTCCCTTGGCGGGAACGCTGGTCGCTGATATGGCAATTGCAGCGATCAAAGGTGAAAGGTTAGGTCAGGGCGATGAGACCGATATGTTGTGTGTCAGTTTCTCCCAGACGGATGTCATAGGACATAAGTGGGGGACCCGTGGTGAGCATACCGATGAGGCATATCTTGAACTTGATAAGGACTTGGCGCGTCTTTTCGAGGCATTGGATAATCAGGTGGGTAAGGGAAACTATCTCGTGTTCCTGTCCGCTGACCATGCTGCCGCCCATAACTGGAAATTCATGCAAGATAACCGCTTGCATGGCGGTAAATGGCTCTCTCATGAACTGCGTATTGGCTTGGACAAATATGTTGAGAAGAAACTCGGTAATTCCAAACCTGTGATACTGGGAATTGTTGACTATCGTCTGTATCTTGACAAAGAGGGTATCCGTCAGCAAGGACTGGATTATCAGAAGGTGAAAGATGTCATTATAGAATATTTGCACCAAAGTCCTAACCTGTCGTTTGTAGTGGATGTGGAGAGAATATCCACCTCTTCTATCCCTCCAGTTATCCGTGACCGGATGCTGATGGGATATAACTATCATCGGGGAGGAGAAATCTATGTCGCACCAGAGCCCGGCTATTACGAGTTCAGTTCATGGAGTTCACCGGTTGGAACTACCCATGGGAAGTGGAATCCGTATGATTCCCATATCCCGTTGCTGTTCTATGGGTGGCATGTTCCCCATGGCAGTCATGCCCAAGAAGTACATATCACGGATATTGCTCCGACTGTATGTTCGTTGTTACATATTCAACAACCGAATGCCTGTGTGGGTGATGCTTTGATATTTGATTGATTTTGCAAAAACAATTTCTACAATAATGTGCTGATATATTGGAATTTATTCACTACCTTTGCGGTCGAATAGTTAAGGAAGGATTTAACCAACACCGACAAGACAGATGAATATAGGTAAGCACATTGAAGAAATTCTGAGGAAACAGGGTAGATCTGCCGCTTGGCTGGCAACGCAAATCCCCTGTGAGCGCACGAATGTTTATAACATTTTCAAGCGTAAAAGTCTGGACGTACGTTTATTAATGCGTATCAGCGTTATTTTGGACTACGACTTCTTTTGGGAATTGTCAGAAGAGTCATTTCCTAAGAATAAATAACTAAAGCCGTTGCCAGAAAAAGGTGACGGTTTTTATTTTTCTTAAAGTTTTTGATATTTATACTTATTCTTTGCAAATAATTTTGTACCTTTGCAGTCAAATTGAATTCAATAAATATTAAAAACTTTTTATGAACTTTACTTTGTTGATTACCGTTATACTGACGGCTTTGACATTGGTGGTAGCGGCTTACGTGGTAGCCAAATTGATAGGACCGAGATCCTATGCAAAGGTGAAAGGTGAACCGTATGAGAGTGGTATACCTACGCGAGGCAGTTCGTGGCTGCCCGTATCGGTGGGATTCTATCTCTTTGCCATCTTATTCCTCATGTTTGATGTGGAAACGATGTTTCTGTATCCATGGGCAGTGGTGGTGAAGAAGTTCGGCACAGCGGCACTGTTGAGCATCGGCTTTTTCCTGGTAGTTCTGGTATTAGGCTTGGCATACGCCTGGCGGAAAGGAGATTTGGAATGGAAGTAAGGAAACCTCACATCAAAAGTATTCCCTATGAGGAGTGGAACGATAATGCCTCGTTGGAGAAACTTATTGACGAGCTCCATGAGGGTGGCGTCAATGTGGTGACGGGTACGTTGGACCAGTTGATTAACTGGGGACGTGCGAACTCCTTGTGGTCGCTGACTTTTGCTACCTCATGTTGTGGAATTGAGTTTATGGCATGTGGATGCTCCCGGTATGACTTTGCCCGTTTTGGTTTCGAGGTAACGCGTAACTCTCCCCGTCAGGCAGATTTGATTATGTGTGCCGGTACTATTACTCACAAGATGGCTCCAGCCTTGAAACGTCTGTATGATGAGATGGCTGAGCCCAAATATGTGATTGCTGTTGGCGGATGCGCCATCAGTGGCGGACCTTTTAAGTCGAGCTATCATGTGGTGAAGGGTATCGAAGAGATCGTACCTGTAGATGTGTTTATTCCTGGTTGTCCTCCGCGCCCAGAGGCTATCATGTATGGTATGATGCAGTTGCAGCGTAAGGTGAAGATTGAGAAATTCTTCGGGGGCGCTAACCATAAGCAGTCAACTGCCGAGAAAGAACTTGGAGTATCTAACGAGGAACTCACTTTCCGTCATAAACTAGGCGACCATAAGCGTGAGCCGATTGTGGTGACGGAGGTTCCAAAGGAGTTTGTAGAAGAATTATCTGGAAAATCTGGAGAGTCCGATATTTCCGGAACTAACGGAAAGGAGGACAAGGTATGAAGTTAGAATTCTTATCATTCGCATTTGACAAGTTCGCACAGGAGATGCAGAACTTGAAGGACAAGAAAGGCTTCGACTATCTTGTGACTATCGTAGGTGAGGACTTCGGTGCTGAGGAAGGACTGGGTTGTGTCTATATCCTTGAGAACACGAACACGCATGAGCGTTGTTCCGTGAAGATGATTGCCAAGACACAGGTTTGTGGTGATGGCATGTCGAGCAACGGTACTGGAGAGACCGACGGTCAGGTGACGGCATATATTCCCACTATCAGCCATATCTGGCGAGTAGCTGACTTACTGGAGCGTGAGGTATATGACTTCTATGGTATAGTCTTCCTGGGACATCCTGATATGCGCCGTCTGTTCTTGCGTAATGACTTTAAAGGTTATCCTTTCCGCAAGGACTGGGAGTTCAGCGATAAGTACTCGCTGGAGGATGACGATGAGTCTGACTATGGTCTGGAATATTATATTGACAGGGATGGAAAGCTGCAGTCCAAACAGAACAGACTCTTCGGTTCTGATGACTATGTGATTAACATCGGTCCTCAGCACCCTGCCACCCACGGCGTGCTCCGTCTGCAGACCGTACTCGACGGTGAGGTTGTTAAGCGTATCTATCCTCACTTCGGTTATATTCACCGTGGTATCGAGAAGATGTGGGAAGGCATGACCTATCCGCAGACGCTGGCTCTTACCGACCGCCTGAACTATCTTGGCGCCATGCAGCACCGCCACGCTCTCGTAGGTGTAATCGAGGAAGGTCTGGGTGTAGAGCTTACTGACCGTATCAAGTATATTCGTACCATTATGGACGAGCTTCAGCGTCTCGATTCCCATTTGCTCTATACTTCTTGTGTGGCTCAAGACCTGGGCGCACTTACTGCTTTCCTCTATGGAATGCGTGATCGTGAGCATGTACTGAACTGCATGGAGGAGACTACTGGTGGACGACTGATTCAGAATTATTATAGAATAGGTGGACTGCAGGACGACATTGATCCCAACTTCGTAAAGAACTGTAAGGCGTTGGTGAAGTATCTGCGTCCGATGATTCAGGAGTATATGGATGTGTTCGGCGATAACGTAATCACTCATAACCGCTTGGAGAATTGTGGTCCGATGAGTCTTGAGAGTTGTGTCAGCTATGCTGTGACAGGTCCTGCCGGACGTGCCTCTGGTTGGAAGAATGACGTGCGTAAAAACCATCCGTACGATATGTATGACAAGGTGGAGTGGGAACAGTGTACGCTTAACGGCTGTGACTCTATGGACCGTTACCTCGTTCATATTAACGAGATGTACCAGAGCCTGCACATCATTGAACAGCTCATCGACAATATTCCTGAGGGTGACTTCTACGTAAAACAGAAGCCTATTATCAAGGTGCCCGAGGGACAGTGGTACTATTCTGTCGAGGGTGTGGCAGGTGAGTTTGGTGTTTATCTCGACTCTCGTGGTGATAAGAGCCCTTACCGCATGAAGATGCGTCCGATGGGACTTTCATTGGTTGGTGCCTTCGACCCGATGCTACGTGGTCAGAAGATTGCCGACTTAATTGCTACTTGTGCTGCTATTGACGTTGTTATTCCTGATATTGACAGATAAAAAGCGTTTGGATTATGTTTGATTTTAGTATTGTTACACAATGGTTCGACGCTCTCCTTCGCGAGACACTCGGTTTAGGAGATTTCTGGTCGATATTGATAGAGTGTGTACTGGTGGGTGTCGCCGTGCTTACCGCTTATGCACTGATAGCTATGCTGATGATTATGATGGAGCGTTGGGTATGTGCTTTCTTCCAGTGTCGTCTCGGACCGACGCGTGTGGGATTTAGAGGAACACTACAGATTTTTGCCGACGTATTGAAGATGCTTATTAAGGAGATCTTCTTTGTCGATCGTGCTGATAAGTTCCTATATGCTGTAGCTCCATTGTTGGTTATCATTGCTTCGGTGGGTACTTTCAGCTTCCTGCCATGGAACAATGGTGCCCATATTCTTGACTTTAACGTAGGTATCTTCCTCGTTACAGCGATCTCTTCGATTGGTGTGGTAGGTATCTTTCTGGCAGGATGGGGCTCTAACAACAAGTACTCTGTAGTTTCTGCCATGCGTGCTGCCGTCCAGATGATCTCTTACGAGATGTCACTCTGCCTCTGTCTGATTACTGCCGTCATCCTGACGGGTACGATGCAGATGAGTGGTATCGTGGAGGCACAGACGGGTCCTTTCAAGTGGCTCATCTTCCAAGGACATATTCCAGCCATCATTGCTTTCGTGGTTTTCCTTATTGCAGGTAATGCCGAGGCCAATCGTGGTCCGTTCGATATGGCAGAGGCTGAGAGTGAGTTGACTGCCGGTCATCATACTGAGTACAGTGGTATGGGCTTTGGCTTCTTCTATCTTGCCGAGTTCCTTAATCTCTTTATTATCGCAGGTCTTGCATCTGCCGTCTTCTTGGGCGGTTGGGCTCCTATAAATATCGGGGTTGAGGCTTTTGACCGAGTGATGGACTACATCCCTGGCATTGTGTGGTTCTTCGGTAAGACACTCGCTGTGGTATGGCTCCTGATGTGGATTAAGTGGACATTCCCACGTCTGCGTATTGACCAGATTCTGAAGTTGGAGTGGAAGTATCTTATGCCGCTAGGACTCATCAACCTCGTACTGATGACAGTCGTCGTGGCTTTAGGCTTATATATTAAATAAGGTATAACAATGGAAGACAACAAAACATATTTCGGAGAGATTGGGCATGCTTTGAAGACACTTGCTACCGGAATGAAGATTACTTGGATGGAATATTTCAAGGACTTCTTCACCAACAAGTCGACAGAGCAGTATCCCGAGAACCGCAAGACCACACTTCATGTGGCTAAGCGTCATCGTGGTCGTTTGGTGTTCAGACGCGATGAGAATGGCGCCTATAAGTGTACGGCTTGCACATTGTGTGAGAAATCATGCCCTAATGGTACGATTAAGATTGTTTCTCACATGCAGGAGGATCCTGAGACGGGAAAGAAGAAAAAGGTGCTCGATGATTATTTGTATGATCTGGGTGACTGTATGTTCTGTCAGTTATGTACCAACGCCTGCAATTTCGATGCTATCGAGTTTACAAACGATTTCGAGAATGCGGTGTTCGACCGCTCTAAACTGGTGCTCCATCTGGACAAGGAGGTATACCAAGGCGGTTCGCTGCCCAATCTGATTGAGGGTGGCGCTGAATGGGAAATTGGTAAGTTTAATACTAAAACGAAGTAAGGACTATGGCAAATATGGTAATGTTTTGCATTCTCGCAGTTGTTATCCTCGGCTCTGCCCTGATGTGTGTGGCGACGACGCGAATCATGAGAGCGGCGACCTTCATGTTGTTCGTGCTCTTTGGTGTGGCAGGTCTTTACTTCCTGCTTGATTATACGTATTTAGGCGCAGCACAGATATCTGTTTATGCCGGTGGTGTGACGATGATCTTTGTGTTTGCTATCCAGTTGGTGAGCAAGCGTACCCTGCAGGGGTTGGTGGAGCGTATCAATGTCAGCCGCGTAATCTGGGGCGGACTGTTGTCACTGGTTAGTTGTGCTGTCGTCATTCTCGTGTTACTAAAGAATCAGTTTCTGTATGTAGCAATGGCAATGCCGGATGAGGAGGTTCCGATGGATAAGATTGGTATGTCACTCTTGGGAGCAGACAAGTATCAGTACGTGCTTCCTTTCGAGTTCATCTCCCTGTTCCTGTTGGCTTGTATTATTGGTGGTTTGGTTATTGCAAGAAAGGAGAAGTAAGTATGGTACCAGTAGAATATTATTTCGTGCTCAGCGCACTCTTGTTCTTCATTGGCGTGTTTGGCTTTATTACTCGTCGTAATCTGATTGCCATGCTCATCTCTGTAGAGTTGGTACTCAATGCCGTTGATATTAACTTTGCAGCTTTCAACCGTCTGCTCTATCCCGGTTCTCTGGAGGGTATGTTCATGACCCTCTTCTGTATCGGAGTCTGTGCAGCCGAGTGTGCGGTGGCTATTGCAATTATCATCAATGTCTACCGCAACTTCAAGAGCGATAGTGTTGACAGTATTAAGAATTTGAAATGGTAAATGATGATGGATATATATAGTTATTCCCTTCTGATACTTCTGTTGCCTGCGCTGTCTTTCGTGATTCTTGCGCTGGCTGGCATGAAGATGTCCCATAAGACTGCAGGTCTTATCGGTACGACATCCTTGGGACTGGTGACGGTACTGTCGTATATGACGGCATTTAGTTATTTCACGGCTGACCGTCTTGCTGACGGCACGTTTGCAACCATCGTTCCCTATAATTTCACCTGGCTGCCGTTGGGCAACCTGCATTTTGACATGGGTATCCTTTTGGATCCCATTTCTGTCATGATGTTGATTGTTATCAGCACGGTGTCGTTTATGGTACATATCTACTCGTTTGGCTATATGCATGGTGAGAAAGGCTTCCAGCGTTACTACGCCTTCCTGTCGCTCTTTACCATGTCTATGCTTGGACTCGTCCTTGCCACGAATATCTTCCAGATGTATACCTTCTGGGAGTTGGTAGGTGTGTCGTCTTATCTGCTGATTGGATTCTATTATCCGTTGAAGCCCGCCATTGCCGCTTCTAAGAAGGCTTTCATCGTGACACGCTTCGCTGATATGTTCTTCCTGGTCGGTATTCTGCTCTTCGGTTACTATACAGATTCGTTCAGTTTCTCCTTTGCAGGTAATATCGTGATGGGCGAGGGTACTACCCCGTTCATTACGGGGAGTGCCGCAAAGGCAGTGGCTGCAGGAGGTTTTATCCTGCCTACTGCATTGGTATTGATGTTCATCGGTGGTGCTGGTAAGAGTGCCATGTTCCCGTTGCATATCTGGTTACCCGATGCCATGGAGGGTCCGACACCTGTGTCTGCACTTATCCACGCCGCCACGATGGTGGTTGCCGGTGTGTTCCAGATTGCCCGTATGTTCCCCTTGTGGGTTGAATACGCACAGCCTCAGATGAGCATTGTGGTGTGGGTTGGTGTCTTCACCGCTTTCTATGCTGCCGCCGTGGCTTGTGCCCAGAGCGATATCAAACGAGTGCTCGCCTTCTCAACCATCTCACAGATTGCCTTTATGATGGTGGCGTTGGGTGTGTCCCTACCTGGTGAGCACGGTGTCCTTGACAACCATGCGCAGTTAGGCTTCATGGCTGGTATGTTCCACTTGTTCACCCATGCCATGTTTAAGGCTTGTCTGTTCCTTGGTGCAGGATGCATCATCCATGCCGTCCACTCTAATGAGATGGAAATGATGGGCGGCTTGCGTAAATACATGCCTATCACGAATATTACGTTCTTGATTTCTTGTTTTGCCATTGCCGGTATTCCGTTCTTCTCTGGCTTCAGTTCGAAGGATGAGATTATCACGGCATGTTTCGCCTATAGTCCTATGGTGGGCTGGATCATGACGGGTATTGCCGCTATGACCGCTTTCTATATGTTCCGTCTGTACTATGGTATCTTCTGGGGGACGGAGAACAAGGAGGCACATGCGCATCATACACCGCATGAGGCTCCGGCCACGATGACCATTCCTCTGATTGTGCTTTGTGTCATTACAATGGGTGTAGGTATCTATTCCACCATAGCCGGTTTTGCCGGATGGGGCGGCTCGTTCGGACAGTTTGTATCTGCTGCAGGTACCGACTATACCATCCATTTCGACACACAGATTGCTGCTACGTCTACCATCATTGCCATCTTGAGCATCTGTCTTGCCACATATATATATAAAGGTGAGAATCAGCCGATTGCAGATCGCCTGTATAAAGCGTTCCCAAAACTGCATCGTGCCGCTTATAAGCGTTTCTATCAGGATGAGATATGGCAGTATGTGACACACCGTATCATTTTCCGTTGTGTCTCTACACCTATTGCTTGGTTCGATCGTCATGTGGTCGACGGCACCTTCAACTTCATGGCATGGGGTGCCAACGAGGCAGGTGAGTCTATCCGTCCGTGGCAGAGTGGTGATGTCCGTCAGTATGCCGTCTGGTTCCTGACAGGCTCTGTTGCCTTAACGTTAATTCTGTTAGCAATATAGTACCTATAAGAAATAAGTACAATTATGAGTATATTAACATTATTCGTAGTAATTCCCGCCCTGATGTTGCTGGGTCTTTGGCTTGCCAAGAGCCTGAATCAGGTGCGTGGCGTGATGGTGGCAGGAGCGTCTTTATTGCTTGCCCTGTCAATATGGCTGACCATTTATTTCGTTCAACAGCGTGCGGCAGGTAATACCGATGTGATGCTGCTGACGGCATCTACTCCTTGGTTTAAGCCTTTGAATATTGCCTATAGTGTGGGTGTCGACGGAATCTCCGTGGTGATGTTGTTGTTGTCAAGCATTATCGTTTTCACGGGAACATTTGCATCCTGGCAGCTCAAACCGCTGACAAAGGAGTATTTCCTGTGGTTCACCCTGCTTTCCACGGGTGTCTATGGCTTCTTCATCTGCACCGATATGTTTACCATGTTCATGTTTTATGAGGTTGCTTTGATTCCAATGTATCTGTTGATTGGTGTATGGGGTAGCGGTAATAAGGAATATGCGGCAATGAAACTGACGTTGATGCTGATGGGAGGTTCTGCTCTCTTGATCATTGGCCTGCTTGGCATCTATTACTTCAGTGGTGCTACCACCATGAATGTCAACGAGATTGCTGCTATGCACAACATCCCCGTCGATATCCAGAAGATGTTTTTCCCCTTTATCTTTATTGGATTTGGTGTGTTGGGTGCTCTGTTCCCCTTCCACACATGGTCTCCTGATGGTCATGCCTCTGCGCCGACAGCTGTTTCCATGCTGCATGCTGGTGTACTAATGAAGTTAGGAGGTTACGGCTGTTTCCGTGTTGCCATGTATCTGTTGCCAGATGCCGCTAATGAGTTGGCATGGATATTCCTCATCCTCACCACTATTTCGGTAGTTTACGGTGCTTTCTCCGCTTGTGTACAGACAGACCTGAAGTATATTAACGCATACTCATCGGTATCTCACTGCGGTTTGGTACTTTTCGCCCTGTTGATGATGACTAAGACATCCTGTACGGGTGCTATCTTGCAGATGCTCTCCCACGGTCTGATGACGGCGCTCTTCTTTGCCCTTATCGGTATGATCTACGGTCGTACCCACACCCGTGATATCCGCTATCTGGACGGGCTGATGAAGATCATGCCGTTCCTTGCTGTTGGTTATGTGGTGGCAGGTCTTGCCAACCTCGGTCTACCGGGCTTCTCTGGCTTCATCGCAGAAATGACCATTTTTGTGGGCTCGTTCGAGAATGCCGATTCGTTCCATCGCATTGCCACCATTATCGCCTGTACCTCTATTGTCGTCACCGCAGTCTATATCTTGCGTGTCGTTGGTAAGATCCTCTATGGTGAAGTGAAGAACAAGCATTACCTTGAATTGACGGATGCCACGTGGGATGAGCGTGTTGCTGTTATCTGTCTCATCGCATGTGTGGCAGGTCTTGGCCTGTTCCCCCTTTGGGCAAGTAACGTTATCAGTGATGCCGTAGGTCCTATTTTGGCTAACATCATTTAGACCATCTAGACATAAATAATAAGAAGATATGAATTACGGACAATTCTTACATATGATTCCCGAGTTTTATCTCGTCTGCATCTTAATAGTTGTTTTCGTGATAGACTTTGTAGCTCACCGTAGTGAGAAGAAACATGACGTGCTGTTTGCTGTTACTGTTGGTCTGATAGTTGTTCTGCCAGTGCGCATCGCATTGTTGTCGGAACCGACAGAAGCCTTTGGCGGCATGTATGTCTCTTCGCAGGCAGTCAACGTGATGAAGATCATCATGACCGTAGGTACGGTGATTGTACTGATTATGGCACAGCCGTGGTTGAAAAATGAAGCCCGCAAGTATGAAGGTGAATTCTATCTGCTTGTCCTCTCTACCTTGTTGGGTATGTATATCATGGTTTCGAGCGGTAATTTCCTCATGTTCTTCCTTGGACTGGAGATGGCAAGTGTACCCATGGCCTGTCTGGTAGCCTTTGACAAGATGAAGAAAGACTCTGCGGAGGGTGGGGCCAAGTATATTATTACCGCCACTTTCTCCAGTGCTGTGATGCTGTATGGTATCTCTTTCGTTTACGCGTCGGTAGGTACACTCTATTTTGACGATGTAGTACAGCGTATTGCTTTCTTCGCTCAGTATAAGAGTCAGTTACCCCTGCTCATCATGGGTATGGTGTTCTTCTTCAGCGGACTCGCCTTCAAACTCTCACTGGTACCCTTCCATTTCTGGACAGCCGATACCTATCAAGGCGCTCCTACACCAGTGACGGGTTATCTGAGTGTGGTATCAAAAGGTGCCGCTGCTTTTGCGCTGATGACTATCCTGGTGAAGGTCTTCGCTCCGTTGACGGTTTACTGGGACTATCTGCTCTATATCGTTATCGTGCTGAGTATCACAATTGCCAACCTCTTTGCCATCCGCCAGAAAGAATTGAAACGCTTTATGGCGTTCAGTTCCATCTCTCAGGCTGGTTATATCATGCTGGCTGTTATCGGTAGCAGTCAGGCGGGGCTTGCTTCCCTGATGTATTACATCCTGGTATATGTCGTTGCCAATATGGCTGTCTTCACAGTAATCTCAGCAGTGGAACAAAGTGGACAGCAAACAGCTAATGGCCAACTGCTAACAGCCATGAACACTTACGACGGATTCTATCAGACAAATCCGAAACTGTCGTTCCTGATGACGCTCGCCTTGTTCTCACTGGCAGGTATTCCTCCGTTCGCAGGTATGTTCTCGAAGTTCTTCGTCTTCATGGCTGCCGCCGAGCAGGGTTCTTTTTGGGCATATTTCGTGGTGTTCATCGCCTTGATTAATACGGTAGTGTCACTTTACTACTATCTGTTGATTGTAAAGGCGATGTATATCAAACCTTCTGAGAATCCATTGCCTACCTTCAAGACAGAAAGTAGTACGCGTCTTGCTCTTGCTATCTGTACGGCAGGTATCGTACTCTTCGGTATTTGTTCTTGTATCTACGACTGGTTGTTTACAGCTTCTGCCATGTAAATCATACCAAAGTTGAAGTAAAAAAGTGCGTCTTCGGATGCACTTTTTTATTGCTTTTTCTTGATTTAGGTCATCTAAATACCCCGTTTTTGTTGTTTTGTGTGCGGAAACAGTCGAAAGAAATCATAAAACTTCTTACCTTTGCATCGCAATTCAGAAAGAGTTGCGTAAAAATAGAATTAGAATAATATTAATTTAAAAGGTAAAAAGAATTATGAAAAAGATTATGATGACTCTCGTTGCTATCGCAATGGCAACAACAATGAACGCTCAGTGGTATGTTGGTGGTGCTGTAGGCTACAACTATGCTAAGGACAAGAACACTGATGTTACTTCTAACACTTTCAGAATCATTCCTGAGGTAGGTTACAATCTGAATGAGAAATGGGCTGTAGGTGTGAAGGTTGGTTACGCTTATACTAAAATTGCTGATGAGAAGGCTCATGAGTTTACGGTAAATCCTTACGCTCGTTACACTTTCGTAAAACTTAACAAGGTTAACTTCTTCGCTGATGGTGGTTTTGAGTACAACTATGTTAAGGTAGATGGTGAGAGCGCTAACGGTTTTGGTCTCAATATCAAACCAGGTGTTTCTGTAAACCTGAACGACAAGGTTAGCTTTGTAGCTCATATCGGTGAGTTCGGTTGGGCTTCTGCAAAGGCTAAGAACGCTAAGTCTGTACAGTCTGTTGCTCTTGGTCTTGACCTCACTGCAGTTGACTTCGGTTTGTATTTCAACCTCTAATTGAAAAGGGAAAGCATTATATTTAAATAAATTTCCTGAACAGGGGGCACGTCTTCGAATGTGCCCCTTTTTTGTGTTCTTTTGTGAGATGTGGCAATAATATCCAAACTACATGCGTTTATAATAAAAAATGAAGATCATGAATAGGATCATTGCTATCATCACATTTCTCTGCCTTTGTATGGGTATGAAGGCACAACAGGAGACTGGTTCGTGGACATTGACGCCACGTGTGGGTATCAACTCATCGAATATGTCGGTAGAAGACTTATGGACAGACTCTGACCATGCGGTCAGTGCAAAACGGAAATGGGGCTTTTTGGGAGGTCTTGACGCGGAGTATCACGCATGGCAGCAAATCGGCATCTCAGTGGGTGCCTACTATTCCAATGAAGGCTATACCTATGGCACTGTGGACAATCTGGGTAAGGTGACACAGACGCTTCATTTCATCAATATCCCTGTCCTCGTCAATTTCTATATAGAACCGAACATCCTGCCTGGTCTTGCTTTGAAGGCAGGTGTGCAACTAGGCTATCTGGTGAGTGGGAAACACAAGGACAACGTAACCTCCATTACTAATACGAGTGATTTCAAGCGTGTCAACGTATCCATTCCTGCTGGTATCTCCTATTGCTATCGGAATTTCGTCGCAGACCTTCGTTATAATATCGGACTCATGAATCTCTGCAACGTGGAACTGGCTGTGGAGGATTCGTGGAAGACCAACTCCCTTTGGTTGACGGTCGGTTACCAGTTTAAGCTATAGCTTATTTCCTTTTCAACTCCTCTTTCAGGAATTTGGGTGTATAGCCCTTCTTGCTCTTGGCGACTTCCTCGGGAGTACCTGTGGAGAGGACGGTACCACCGTTACGACCGCCTTCGGGCCCCATGTCGATAATATAGTCGGCAAGCTTGATGACATCGAGGTTGTGTTCGATGATAATGACGGTATTGCCGCGGTCTACGAGTTTCTGCAACACGTCCATCAGAATGCGGATATCCTCGAAGTGCAGGCCCGTCGTAGGCTCGTCGAGGATATAGACCGTCTTACCCGTGTCTTTCTTCGACAGTTCTGTGGCGAGTTTCACACGCTGACTCTCACCGCCACTGAGGGTTGTTGAGGGCTGTCCGAGTTTGATATAGCCGAGTCCTACCTCCTGGATGGTCTTGATTTTCCGTTTGATATCAGGGACGTTTTCAAAGAATTCCACTGCCTGATTAATGGTCATATCGAGGACATCGGCAATCGACTTGCCCTTATAGCGCACCTCTAGGGTCTCGCGGTTATAGCGTTTGCCGTGGCATTCCTCACAAGGTACCTGGATATCGGGTAGGAAATTCATCTCGATAGTTTTATAGCCGTTACCGCCACACGTCTCACAACGTCCGCCCTTCACATTAAAAGAGAAACGACCAGGTTTGTAGCCTCGTATCTGAGCCTCTGGCAGATGAACGAAGAGGTTACGGATATCAGAGAATACCCCTGTATAAGTAGCAGGATTAGAGCGTGGTGTACGACCGATAGGACTCTGATCGACATTCACCACTTTATCTATATATTCCAGTCCTTCGATGCTAACGTAGGGCATGGGTTGTTGCAATGAACGATAGAAATGCTTGGAGAGGATAGGGTAGAGCGTCTCGTTGATGAGGGTTGATTTTCCTGAGCCACTGACTCCTGTGACGAGAATCAACTCACCCAAAGGAAACTCCACATCGATATGCTTCAGGTTATTGCCGCGGCAACCTCTTATGATGAGGCTCTTGCCATTGCCCTTGCGACGCTGTTTCGGAATCTCTATATTCAGGGTACCATTCAGATATTGTGCGGTGATGGTATCGGTCTTCAGCATCTCCCCGATAGTTCCTTGGAATACAACCTCGCCACCCTTGCGACCTGCCTTGGGACCGATGTCCACGATATAGTCGGCATGGAGCATCATGTCACGGTCGTGTTCTACGACAATGACAGTATTGCCGAGGTCTCGTAATTCTTTCAAGGATTTGATAAGACGGTTATTGTCACGCTGATGTAGTCCGATACTCGGCTCGTCGAGGATGTAGAGCACATTGACTAACTGTGAACCAATCTGTGTGGCAAGGCGGATACGTTGGCTTTCACCACCCGAAAGAGATGCCGACTGACGATTGAGGGCAAGATAGTCGAGACCGACTTCCAACAGGAAATCTAGTCTTGTACGTATTTCTTTCAGAATCTCCGAGGCAATCTGTTGCTGTTGGTGGTCCATATGCTTTTCCACTTCATCTAGCCATTCCCGCAGTTCCGTCAGATCCATATTAGCCAGTTCGGAGATATTCTTGTCCCAAATCTTATACGACAGTGCCTCACGATGTAATCGTTGTCCATGACATTCCGGGCATTCGCATTCTGCCAGAAACTGATCCGCCCATTTCTGTCCGCTGTTGCTCTCGTCGTTCTCCATGACGTTACGCAGGTATTTCACGATACCGTCGAAGTTCACGAAATAGTCACTCGACGTATGCACCAGTTCTCTATCGATGCGTACAGTCTCCAAGGAGCCGTACAGGATTTCGTTTAGAGCCTCCTCGGGAATATCGTCCACCCGTGTCTTGATGTTACAATCGTATTTATTCAGTATGGCGTCTATCTGCCAGAAGATCATTTGGCTTTTGT